>NZ_JASGDK010000096.1:0-45430 GCF_047607245.1 Desulfovibrio sp. | reverse complement strand
GTGAAAAGCCCCAGGCACGAATTGACGATGGCGCCGAAGAGCACGAACCACCAGAACTCTGACCGCTGTGCACGGCCACTGAAGTTGCAGTATTTTTGAAACAGACAAGTTCTTACCGCGGTTTTGAAGTCCATGCGTGCTCCTTGCTGCCTTGCGGCGGGCCAAGTGGTCAATGCCCACGACAACCGGGGCAAAAAAAGTGCCTCAGACAAATATTCCAAACAGTGCGGTTGCAAGATGCGTTTCCGTCTTGTACTTGCAGGAACATGCTTTTATACGGCGAGAGTTTTCTTGTGGCACTCGACCGGGATAAAAAATGACGTGCGACGAAAAACACCTGCAAAACCGCTTGTGACGATGCCGTTTACGCCGTGCGCTGCCGCCAGGACTGCACTGTATTCATAAGCAGCATGGCAATGGTCATTGGCCCCACGCCGCCGGGAACCGGAGTGATGGCAGAAGCCTTGGCGCTCACGCTTTCATAGTCCGCATCGCCGCACAGACCCTCGGGGGTACGGTTGATGCCCACATCAATGACCACCGCGCCTTGGCGCACCATATCGCCCGTAATGAAACGGGGCCTGCCGATGGCAAGAAAGAGAAAATCCGCGCTGCGGCATTCCGCCGCCAGATCAGGGGTACGTGAATGGCAAATGGTGACTGTGGCATCGCCAAATTCGCCGGAGCGGGTCAGCAACAGGGCCAGGGGCTTGCCCACAATGTCTGACCGCCCCACCACAACGGCTTTCTTGCCCCGGGTGGGCAGATTGTAACGCCGCAAAAGTTCCATAACCCCGGCAGGCGTGCAGGACACGAAGCCCGGCAGGCCAAGGGAAAGCCGCCCCACGTTTTCTGGGTGAAATCCGTCCACATCCTTGGCCGGGTCAATGGCCAGCAGGCAGGCCTGGGCGTCCAGGCCCTTGGGCAGGGGCAGTTGCAGCAAAATGCCGTCCACATCGGGGCGGGCATTACACTCTTCAATAAGTTTCAGCAGGTCCTGCTGTTTGGTATCTGCGGGCAGCCGATAGGCAAATGAGGCTATTCCTGCCTCGACGCAGCCCTTTTCCTTATTGCGCACATACACCTGTGATGCAGGATCTTCACCAACCAGAATAACCGCCAGGCCAGGAGCACGGCGGCCCTTGGCCGTGGCCGCGCTCACTTCGGCAGCCAGTTCAGCGCGGATATCCAGCGCAGTCTTCTTGCCGTCAATCACTATCATTGCTTGCTCCATATCTTTATTACCGTCCGCAGGCACGCGAACGGCCAATATCTTTTTGTCACGCAATGTTGCCAGTATAGACTGCCCGGCGTTCAAGCTCAAGCGGCGCACCACATTTTGTTGCTGCACGCTGCCCCCAATTAAACCCGCCCGGTGCAGCAAAAAAATTCAGAGCCCGTGTCCATTTTAGCGGCCACGGGCTCTGAATTTTTATATCTGCCCGAAACTTAGGGAAGCACTGATTAAAGAGCCTCCTGGAAACGCGTAGTGATTTCGCTTGGCAAGGCGCGATCTTTTTTTGAAGCAGGAGTGGACTCTTCCGTCCTCGACTTTTTCAAAAAAAGGGGAGCAACGCCGCCAAACGGAATAAATCAGCGTTTCCTTAGTCTTCCGTGCCGAGGGAATAGTATTCCGCCAGCATGGGACCGAAGAATTCGGCGTCGTCGCCCAGTTCTTCTTCAATACGCAGCAGCTGGTTATACTTGGCCATACGCTCGGAACGGCACAGGGAACCGGTCTTGATCTGGCCGGAATTGACGCCCACGGCCAGGTCGGCAATGAAACTGTCTTCCGTTTCGCCGGAGCGGTGCGAAATCACGGTGGTGTAAGCCGCTTCCTTGGCCATTTCAATGGTGTCCAAGGTTTCGGTTACGGTACCGATCTGGTTGAGCTTGATGAGAATGGAGTTGGCCACGCCCTCGGCAATGCCTTCAGCCAGAATGGAAGGGTTGGTCACAAAGACGTCGTCGCCCACCAGCTGCACATGGTCGCCCAGGCTGGCGGTCAGCATGCCCCAGCCGTCCCAATCGCCTTCGGCCATGCCGTCTTCGATGGAGATAAGGGGATACTTACGGGTAAACTCGGCCAGCCATTCGCTCATTTCGGCATTGTTGAAGGTCTTGCCTTCACCGGCCAAAACGTATTTGCCGTCCTTGTAAAACTCGCTGGAGGCCACATCAATAGCCAGGGCCACTTCGGTGCCGGGATTGTAGCCAGCTTCTTCAATGGCCTTGATGATGTAGGTAAAGGCTTCGTCGTGATTCTTGAGGTTGGGGGCAAAGCCGCCTTCGTCGCCCACGCTGGTGACATGCCCGTCATTCTTGAGAATGCCCTGCAGTGTGTGGAAAATTTCCGTGCCGATGCGCAGGGAATCGCGGAAGGTCATAGCCCCAACGGGCATGATCATGAATTCCTGAATATCCAGATTGTTGGGGGCATGCGCGCCGCCATTGATGATGTTCATCATGGGTGCGGGCAGCACCTTGGCGTTGATGCCGCCAAGATACTTGTACAGCGGCAGGCCCAAAAAGGAAGCTGCCACTCTGGCGCAAGCCATTGACACGCCCAGCATGGCGTTGGCGCCCAGACGGGACTTGTTGTCCGTGCCGTCCAGATCGATAAGGGTGTTGTCAATCTGCACCTGGCGCAGCACATCCATACCCAGCAGGGCATCGGCGATTTCGCCGTTCACATGGTCCACGGCCTTGGTGACGCCTTTGCCACAATAACGTGCTTTGTCACCATCGCGCATTTCAAGAGCTTCGCGGCTGCCGGTGGAAGCCCCGGAAGGAACGGCGGCCCGCGCTCTGAGCCCGGATTCCAGGGTCACTTCCACCTCGACGGTGGGGTTGCCGCGCGAATCCAGAATTTCACGGCCAAAAACCGAGGCAATGCTGCTCATGTGTGGCTCCTTTGCCCTCTTGGGCTTGTTTTCTTTCTATAATCTATGGCGCAAAAAAGCGCTGTCACTTCACCAGGAACCAGGCGGCCGAGCCGTCTGCTGCACAAGAATGCAGCGCGCCGCAACGCGGCGTGGATTCTGCCAAAAATCGCATTTTTCGGCAGGATGACAACTTTGAAATGCAAGGCATTTCAAAGTTAGTCTACTCTAGAGCGCCGTGCGCTCTTCATAGTACAGCCGCCGCAAACCCTCAAGCAGCAAGGCGGGTAACACCTGGTCAAAAACCGGGCTCACCCTGGCAATGGAAGCGGCAAACCCACCAGTGCCCAGCACTTTTACCGGGCCAGGCAACTGCCTTTTCAGCCGCTGCGTCAGCCCTTCCACCATACAGGCGAACCCAAAAACCAGTCCGTGCTGTATGCTGGTGGTTGTGTTGCGCCCCGGCGTGGGCTCGTCGGCACGCACATCCAGATTGACTCTGGGCAGTTTGGCGGCCTCACGCGAAAGCGCGCTCAGCGCAGTGCGCGGGCCGGGAAAAATCAGCCCGCCCATGTAGGCATCGCCGTTGACGCAGTCAATGGTCACAGCCGTGCCGAAGTCCACCACCAGCAGGCCGGGCGCTTCGGGGCACAGGCGGCGCGCCGCATAGGCCCCCACCAGCCTGTCGGCACCCACTTCGCCGGGGCGTTCATAACGGTTTTCAAGAGGAACTGGCAGGTCCATGCCCACACGGAGCAAGGGGCAGTCCACATATCGGGCCACGGCCTCACGCAGCAAGGGATCAAATCCCGGCACCACCGATGAGGCTACACAGGCCTTGATAGTATGCGGCACAATGCCCGCATGCCCGAGAAGGGAAATCAGGCTGAGACCGAGATCATCCGCCGTTTGCCCCACATCAGTGCGCAATGTATATGAGGTCAGCACTTGCCGCTCATGCGCAAGGCCGACTTTAATAGACGTATTGCCTATATCAAAAAGCAGAAGTTCGGGCTGCATCGGGCACCTCCGCGAAGGTCTGAGCTGGAATGGGTCACCCCAATGATTATGCCCAATTAGCCCACGCTACGCAAGGCATGGGCAGACGCGCACAAACCTTTCACGCAGCGTCCCGGACCTTAAAGCGAAGTACGCGCAGGCTTGAACTCTGAGGGTTCTGGAATAACGACCCCAGGCAGTTTGAAAATTACGCCTGCGCGGCAGCGCCCGGTGATGGAGTGTCGTCATCTTTTTCAAGATAAAGCGTGCGCGTGGGAAAGGCGAAATCAGCCCCAAGACCGTGCACTACTTCAATAATCTTCAAATACACGCGGTGCTGGATCTGCATGAAGAGATTCCAGTTCGCCGTCTGGGCGTAGCAGTACACCATAATATTCAGCGAAGAATCGGCAAATTCGTTAAAGCAGACCAGAATCGTCTGTCCCTTGTCTATCCCCTCTTCTTGCTGCAGCATTTTTTCCAGACCTTCGGTAACAGCCTGCACCCTGTCAGCGTCCTCATAGCGCAGGCCTACCTGCAATTTTATGCGGTAGGTGGATATGCGGCCCACATTTTCAATGCAGATGGATGAAAAAACCTCATTGGGCACATACAGCGGATAGTGCTCGAATGTCATGATCTTGCACATGCGCCAGCCAATTTCCACCACAGTGCCTTCAACCTTGCGATCCGGGGATTTCACCCAGTCACCGATGTCAAAGGGACGGTCAAAATACAGCATCAGGCCGGAAAAAAAGTTGCCCAGAATATTTTTGCTCGCCAGACCAATAGCAATGCCGCCGATACCGCCAAAAGTCAGCAAACCCGCGAAGCTTATGCCAAGATATTCGCCGAAAAGCAGCATGGCGCAAAGGCAGATGCCCGCCTTGAGAAGACGCGCCACCATACGCCCCAGCGTGGCGTCGCCACTGGTTTTCGCCAGATGATCGCAAAAACGGTTGATGCCCAAAAAAGCTTCGCGCATCAGGATCAGAATAATGGCGACGCGCTGAAAAACATCAATATATCTGGGATTAATGGCGGTAATGCCGAGTTTGTCCGCAAGTTCGCGGGCACAGAGGCTTGTGGCGACAACAAGAGCGCACGCCGCACACACACGGGCAAGGTGAACCACGATATTGGCGCTGCGCTTTTCTCCCCGGACAGTGAAGTAGAACAGTATGACAGCCACAACCGCCGCGATGGCATACCTGTCGGTAAGAAGCGCAATAATTTCTTTTTCGTCCATGCCCTTGTTCCAAATTCTGCCCCGCATCTGAGGCATTTCGCACTTGAAATTCCCTCAGGGAGCATTTCAAACAATTCACCAGGCAACAACTGCCCCTTGTTCGCCGCCTACGGCGATTTCAGGCGTCAGCTGTTCTGGACTGACGCGCCGTTGCCGGCAGTGCCAACCTGTCCATCCCCAACGGCGGAGGCGGTGTCAGCCGGGCGCTCTCCATCCGAATGCTCTTCGGCCAGACGCTCTCCGGTCAGGCCGTCCTTCAGGCGAACCGCCATATTCTGGGCAAACACCTTGCCCAGGGCCTGCAGCGAAAGAGCCGTCAGACCAGACACAGCCCGCCCCGGCCGCAGCCATTTCCAGCCCAGGCCAAGCAAAAAGGCCCCGCCAGTGCAGGAGAGCGGCCGCGACCGCACAAGGGCGTAGGGGTCAAACCCCGCCGAGGCCTCGCGCAGACGGCGCTTGGCGTCCTCTACGGAACCTGTTTCTTGCGTGGAATCGACAGCCACAGCAACCCTCCGGCTATACCCGCACATGCCAGGGCCAGAATGCAGAAAACCCAGGCTGGATGCAGAACCGTCACAAGAGCCTGATACAGGGCTGCGACCAGAAAAAACACGGCCACAGCCCCGAAAATCAAGCCAAGCACCAGCAGCACAGCCATGCGCACTGTGGACAGGGCGTTGCGCTGCAACAACCGGCCTTCTGCTTCCAGCAGATCGAAGAAACGGATAATTATTTCAGTAAGGCCATTCACGCCGTAAATTACCTGTCCTGGCGGAAGAAACGGGAAATGACGTAGCCAGCGCCAAAGGCCAGCAGCAAGCTACCAAGAGGATTCTGGCGTATGCGGTCGCTGATGTTTTCAACGCCGTCGCTGCCTGCGTTCAGCGCTTTTTGCAGTTTGTCCGCCGCCATTTTCTGATACTTGTCTATCTCTTCTTCCAGCCCGGCGGTCATAGCCGCGGCTTTGCCGGAAGCGTTTTTCTCCACGGCCTTGGCAAGGCTTTCCATCTGTTTGCGCAGAGCTTGCACTTCGTCCTTCAGAACATCAATATTTTCTTCGTTTTTGACGGTCATAGCATCTCCTTTCGGGCACAGGGCCCGCGCTTATGCGGCCATTCGGGCTTTTCACCATCTACTGCCGCTTTATTTTTTCTATCCTAATAGTACCCAGGTCGCAACGGCCAGATACTGCACAGGGCGCAGCCGAAATCAGGCCGCATAAAGCCGGACAGGCAGCCGTTTTTTCGGTCTCCCATACTTTACACAGCGATATATTTATATAACAATATCAGGCAATATACAAAACAGCGGCGAGGTTGCTCATGCATGATAAGAAAAAAATTGCCATTGCCATTCTGCTTTCCGTCATTGTCTTTATTGCTACACTTCTGGTGCAGATAATGCTGGAACAACGCGCCGCCCAAGCCCCCAATACAACCCCGCCTGCCCAGACGGAAACTGCGCCCGCCCCGGCATCCCCGGCGCCTCAGACAACTACGCCCGACACGACAACTTCGGCACCCCAGACAGGTCCTGCTCAACCGGAAGGCGCGGAACAAACCCAGCCCGATGCGACCACCAGCGGCACCACAAATAAAACTGCTCCTGCTGCCCAATAAGCTCAGGCAACAGGAACAGTTCACTAAGGAAGCACTGATTAAAGAGCCTCCTGGAAATGCTGATTTCTTTCCGTTTGACGGCGTTGCGTCAAACGCAGCACCGACGCGCCCTTGATAAACGGTACTTTCGGGCGGTCTCTCGGGCAATGTCAGTACAAGATGAACGTCAACGCTGTATCTGTAAGAACAAACCTTTTATGCAGTGTGTGCGCTTTTTATGCTGCCCGACCAGAGTAGGCTGTTCGCCCCAGAGTAAAAGGAACGTTCAACACAAGAACAACTCAAAAGACCCTCGGGACAGCACGGTCTACAGAACGATTCGGCTGATGACCCCGTGCACAGACTGCAACGGCAGCTTATAAAACTGCACGAAGGGGGGAGCCAGTTTTTTGATGACTGCGTAGATTTTCCACAGGGGCGAGCGGGTCAGAATGTCCTCCACTCCGTAGAAAATGGCGCGCGACTTGATGCCCGCCTCGCCAAGAATGGCGTCTACATCCACAACTTCCATATAGCCCGCCGTAACCGTAAACATCTGTATGCCTTCAATAGGCGAGTCCTCAAAGTGGCACTCAAGCCCAAGAGGCTCGTACGTGCGCGAGATACTCAGCATGACATTGTTCTCATAAATAATGCCGTTATCAAACATGGTCTTGCAGATATACGGCGATACGCTGTCCAAGCTGCGCAGAAAGAATATGGCCGTGCCCTTGATGGTATGGCCTTCTTTTTTCTGCTTTGTGAACTCTTCAATGAAGTCCTGCCTGTTCATGGGCAGCATGCGCTGGTACACGGCCTTCTGCCCCTGCGTGTAAATGAGAATGACGGCAAGAGGAATCATAGCGATGACCAGCGACCAGTAGCCGCCGTGGGGCAGTTTGTAGAAGTTGGCCACAAGATAAATTACGTCCAGCACACAGATGCCCGCTGCAGCGGCGCATAGCCAGGGGCGCTTTCTCAGGTGGAAAATCCAGACCATAAGAATACCCGTGATGGTCATTGTGCCGGTAACGGCCAGACCATAGGCGGCCGCAAGTTTGTGTGATTCCTGAAAACCGATGATCACCAGACTCACAGCCACAAAAAGCGCCCAGTTCACAGAGGCTATGTATATCTGCGAATGCATTTCTTTTGAGGTATAGTCCACCTTGAACAGAGGCATGACGTGCGTAGCCATGCACTGATACATGATGGAAAAGATCCCGCTGATAAGAGACTGGGACGCAATGATGGTCGCCAGCAGGCTTAGCACCAGAAAGGGCGCGTACAGCCAGCCGGACTGGCTGCGAATCATTTCAAACAGGACGTTGTTGGTATCAGGGTGATGAATGAGATAGGCCGTCTGCCCCATATAGGAAAGAATCAACGCCGTGAAAACCAGTCCCCAGGCGGCCAGAATGGGTTTGCGTCCCATATGCCCCATATCGGCGTACAGGGCTTCGCCGCCAGTGGCGCACAAAATGACTTCTGACAGTACAAAGAATCCGGCCAACCCGTTGCGCTGCATGAATTCAATGCCATACCAGGGGTTGATGGCCTTCAATACTGCGGGAGCCTCACTGATCGCCGCCAGCCCGGAACAGGCCAGGGCCCCGAACCATACGAGCATGACAGGGCCGAACAGGGCGGAAAGCTTGCTGCTGCCCTTTTTTTGCACAGAAAAAAGAAATACGGCTACCAACAGAGCCAGAGACACCAGCGCCCATTGCGGAGTGTCTTCCATACCTGGAAGCAACACCAGCCCCTCTACCGCCGACAGTGTGGTGATGGCAGGCGTGATGACGCCGTCGCCCACCAGCAGTGAAACGCCAATAAAGGCCAGCACCGAAGCCACGCCTATTTTTTTTCCAGACCGCAGCATGGGACGCAAAATGGAAAGCAGCACAATGGTGCCGCCCTCGCCCCCCTTGCTCAGGCTCATAGCCAGCCAGGCATACTCGACAGTAACGAGCAGCATAAGAGTCCAGATGATCAATGAAAGGATGCCTATAAAATTGGCCTCCGTCTTTTCTGTCATCAAAAAAATAACGGCCAGGGTGTAAATGGGACTTGTCCCGATGTCGCCGAAAACAAGTCCAAGAGACTTGACGACACTGGCCGGAGAAATTTTTTGCATATCCATTGAAGCCTCCACTAAGCAAAGCGGACACTATAGCAGAGCAACACGTCTGGCAAGACGTGAAGAAATAGTGCGGAAAATTTTGAAATATTGGTCAGTTGCAGGCAAGGCAAGCATGTCTAAAACACATACTCCTGCGGTATGGGCATGAACGCTCTGCAGAGCCTTTACTCGCCCCGCAGGGTGCAGCGCACCTATTGCGTGTCCCACGCTTTTCCATCGCGCTGCGCGTCTTTTCTGCCGCAGCAACCAGTCTGTGCCTTGCACAGCCTGCCGCCAGAACATTTCAGATGTGAGACAGCCGTGAGGAATTATTCGCAAATTCTTGTGGAAACCAGACATGGCAGACATTGTACAGCAGCATGCGTTGCAGCATGGCACAGATAGAAAAATGAAAAGCCGTGTTCTTCTGCAAGAACACGGCTTATTGTTTACCTAATAGTTGGGGACAAAAACCTCAACGCTGCTTTCAGGTAGCGGCGGCAAAGTTTCCAGCGGCCAGAGATCACCGGCTTGCGGCGGCATGCGCCGCAGACTTTTCAAAATTTTCAAGGCTGCCCTTGCCTAGCAGGCGGGCCAGGCAGGCATAGCGCTCCATCGCCGCATTGCGCCCTTCTCGCCTGGCCCTGTCCAGATCCTGCGCGTACAGCTCAAGAGTAGCGGGAGACAGTGTCTCCAGTTCGCAACGCAGGTAATTTTTGAAGGCTCCGCTGCCATCGGAAACAATCACATGCGGGTACAGGGCTGAGGCTTCACGCATAAAGACGGTTTCAGCATTGGCAATTTCGTCCAGCAGGGGGCTGTCGCCCAGAGGGGGCAAACGGTTGTCCATGCGGGCGTATTTTTCGATCATGAAGTTACGGCCTTCAGATTCGGCACGGCGCAGGTCTTCCAGATAGGAAACAAGCGTCGCCCGGCTCAGGGGTTCGTGCGCCATACGCCGCATGATCCTGAAACTGTCGGGTTGCTGCTGGCAGGAGGCGGTTCCGCCTTCATTGGGCGTTGCCAGAAACATGACAAGCTCCCGTTCAATGATCTCGGCCAGCAGGCCATCACGCGCATCCTGAACGTCTGCCGTGTGTTCCACTACTGGCCGGGCGCTCTGCTCATGCAGGGCACGGCGGCAAAGATCGAGATTTTGCCTGTAACTTTCAGCCTCGCGGCTGGCTCCCTTGCCCACACGTTCGTAGCAGGCTACGGCAGCCTCCAGCGTGCGTGCGCCCTCGTCCCACTGGCCTGCCGAGGCCAGGGCCACGCCCAGATTGCCCAGCGAAAAGGCCGTATCTTCGTGGTCGCCCAAAACGTCCTGCCGCAGAGCCACTGCTTTGCGGTGCAGGGCGATGCCCCTGTCGAGCTGCCCGCATTCTTCATACAGGCGGCCCAGATTATTCAGGCATGTCCCCATCTGCTGATCAGGCACACCAGAGGTGCGGGCGCATTCTTCCCAGATGCTTCTGGCGCGCAGCAGGCACTGCTCTGCCGTGTTCCAGTCCTTCTTGCGATAGTAGGCGGCGGAAAGATGCAGCAAGGCACTGGCGACACGCGGCGACTGTGCGCCAAAGGCGGCTTCGCACGCTTTAACGGCATCCTGCCCCAGTGCGGCGCTTCCTTCAAAATCTCCCAGCTCCAGCCGGATGTGGGCCAGATTCTGCATAACGCCCAGAGTCAACGGCGAGGAAGGCCCGGCAGCAACGCCAAGCAAGGCAAGGCTTTCTTCAAGGGCAGCCACAGCCTCGGCAGCCTGACGCTGCGCAAAAAGGGCACGCGCCAACCCTTCCAGAGCCATAGCCCGGCACAGGGGGGCATTATCGCAAGACCGCAGCAGGGTGCGCAATTTGGCTGTGCAGTCTTCGGGGCGGCCTTGCGCCAGCAGATCCAGCGCGGCCTGCAGTTCTTCGTTCCAGTGTCCGTTAGCGTTCATGTCAGCCCTCTTCACACATTTTATGGCAGAGTACACGCCGTTTTGCTGGCAGATAATTGTTGCCGCTACTGACGGACCGCTCTGCGCCAGAAATCAACATCCGTCACAACGGGTTCGCGCGGGGCGTTTTTTCAAAGTTCCCGCTGCCCGGCATCCTTATTTACTGCCAGCCCCGATGATCTGTTTCTAGGGAAACGCTGGTTTATTCCGTTTGGCGGCGTTGCTTCACTTTTTTTGAAACAGTCGAGGACGGAAGATCCCACTCCTGCTTCAAAAAAAGATCACGCCTTGCCAAACAAAATAACTGCGCGTTTCCAGAAGGCGCTTTAATCAGTGTTTCCCTAGCCTTGCAGCATATCCATTTGCCGCAACTGCGGTTCTTCAACGCGCCGTATGAGCTGCGGCCCATGAGCCCACAGCCAGTCGCCGGGGTCGTCGCTCAGACCTTCGCTGCGCAAGTGCCGGGCCACTTGAGCGCAAAGGGATTCGGCCATGTGGGCGGCTTCCATATCTTCAGCGCCGCGTAATGGCTGCCCGGCCAAAGCCGACAAAGTGCGTGCAGTTTCCGCGCCAAGCACAGGCAGGGAGGCGACAAGGCGGCCTGCCCACTTGTAGAATGGCATGTAGCGCCCGTTGCACAAATAAACCATAGAAAGCGCAGCCTCGGCAAAACGGGCAGCGCACAGCATGGCTGCCAGCCCGTCGCCGCGCTGGAGGCACCGGGGCAGATTGTACTGCCCTGCCTGAGCCATAACCATGCAGCGGGCTGCCATTTTTTTCAGGCGAACATCCTTCGGGTAACAACCCTGCAAGACTTCACGCCAGCGTGTGAAGTCTCCTGCGGCGTCTTCAAAAACCTCGCCATTGGTGCAGGCAGCCAGCTGGTATTCAGGAATGGCAAGCCATTCCTGCCAGGTGCCGGGAAGGTGGGGCAGGCCGGTGAAGAATCCGTAAAAGTCCTCCAGAGGCAGCGGCCCCACACGGCCTAGGCGGCGCTCTGGAACAAGCCTGCTTTCAAGACCGTCAAACCGCTGCGGGAGCATGCCAATAACTGATTCAATGCGGGCCGCATGTTGGCGCAGTTCCTCACGGGGCAGCCACAGGCAGAAGGCCGGGCCGAAATCGTGGTCACGCGAAGCGGCATCGTCGCAGCCAAAGCATTCAGACCCTTCACCCACAAGCCCCACGGCGGCGCGTGACATGACATCGGGCATTTCGCGCCACAGAATGGGGCGACAGTCGTTGTAAAAAGCGCGGGCCAGAGCAAGTCCCTGCATGGCGGATCTCCGGATATGGGCGACGGTGAGCATTCTTTCCGCCGCGCGTTGTCTTGTTTCTGCCTTGGCAGACGATGCTATGGCCCCGGAATTACGCGAACGCTGCCCGGGCGGCTGACTTTTGCAATAACCTCGGTAACAAAAAGGTCTTCATGGCTGGTCGTCCAGAAATCGGTGACATAGCGCTCATACACGTTTTTATCGCAAATATAGTTGTTGGCGGTGCACCAGCGCTGAATCTTCCTGTAGGTATCCCTGATCGTTTCGTGCGGGCCGATATGATAGCAGCTGGCCGCCAGAAAACCGCCAAAATCCCTGGTCTGCTCCTGCGAGCACGGAAAAATATTCTTTTGCAGTATCTGCATCTGCTGTTCCACGTCTTTTATGCGGTCTTCAATGGAAGAAAAGCAGATGATGACAGGTCCGGTGATATTATTCCCTACCGCTTCAACATAATTGGTAAATTCCATGTTGATGATGGCCGATTTTATGTCCAGATTAAAAATCTGGTCCTGAAAAAGCAGCCGCGCTGGCTGAATATACTTCACCGACACGCTTTGCAGGCTGTTTTCAAGCACCATCTCGGCTTCATGCAACAGGCCAAGCCAGTCGCTCACCGATGTAAGCCGCAGGTGCAGCACCTTTTCTTCTTCACGAAGCGCGCCAATCTTTTCCATAAACATTTCGCGCAGCGCTGTGAGAGAAGTATTGCTTCCCACCTCGAAAGCCGCCCGAATTTCGCCCAGATGAAACCCCATCTGCTTGTAGTATTTCAAGGGAGGCACGGCCAGCAGGTCTTCCTGCGTATAATAACGGTAGTTGTTTGTTCCGTGCCTTTTGGACGAAATGAGTCCAAGATCGTCATAAAAGCGCAAGGCCTTCTTTGATATCTTGGAGGCCTCGCTCATCTGGCTGATTGAATAGCCTCGTTTTGTCATGGCATCACCCGAAACTTCCTGTATAGGCTAGTGGAAGGGCCTGATTCATAACAGCGTGGCGCAGGAAAGGTATGGACAGGCCAGCCACGTTTTGCGGGCAGCGCCTGGCGTCCATCATAGCAGGCGGCAGCGCGAAAGGTCAAAAATCGCATGAAATTTGCGATTTTCTCCGGGGGAGAGGCGTTCCCCGCCCCCGGAGCCATATCTGCTGTTTATTCAGGTATGTATTTATTTATTGTGGCGACGCTTTCGGCATTGGCGCGAAAATACATACGCACTTCATCGTTCTCGTCCAGTTCAAAGCGCGACTCTTCCACAAGGCCATTGGCCTGCGCCGTCATCAGGGCCGTAAGCACGGCTGGCTTGGTGAAGGCCCGGAAAGAGCTGTACTGACCCTTGAGCGCAGCCATCACATCTTCTGTGCAGGCTTCGCTAACCGTAGTCATATATTTAAGGATAGCATAGTTCAATGGTTTCATGGCAGTCTATCCTTTTTTCTTAAAATATTCCAGAGGATTGACGGCAATAATGAAAATGCCGATGACCATAACCACCGCAGCCAGCCAGGCAATGGGCGGCAGGGCGAAACCGTCCTGACCGAACCACAGGCCAATCACTATCCAGCAGAAGAAAGGTCCCCAGAAGGAGAATGCGCCGTTGCACGCCATGCCCAAAGCCGTGCCGCACATAGCGTTGCCCTTGTACCACAGCATGAAGCCAAACCATGCGCCAAGACCGGCAACGAGGAACCACGGCATGGCAGTGGTATCGGTAAAGGCCGTGGTTATCATTGTAAAGGCGCTGTCACCGCCGATGAGGGCGAACAGCGGCACCAGCACGCCAAGGTTGACGAGGCCGGAAGTAACCTGGCGGATGGTGATGCCGATTTCAGGATCAATCATAGACGTGGCGTAACCGCCAACGCAACCTTCAAGGCCCCAGCCAAAGGCGGCCAGAAAACCGAAAGACAGACCCAGGAAAAGGTTCGGCGGGGCATTTTCAGCAAGGCCGGTGCTGCCGATGAGCGCACTGGCTCCAAAGCAGATAAAAATGCCAAGCAGCATGCGGGGCGTGAGAGCCTGTTTGAAAAGAAAACGGCTCAGAATTGCGCCGATGGCCGGGCAAAGCGCGCTGATGGGCACAATGATGGAACCTGCGCTTTTCAGGCCCAGCACATAGCATGTGCTGGCCAGGGGGCCGCCGATGATGGCGGCGCCGATAAGAATGGCGCCGGGCTTGCTTTTAATGCACCGGAAAAAGTCGCCCATCTTGCCTCTGAAAGAGGCGATAAGCACCGCCCACAGGGCGCTGCACGTATCTGTTGTGGCCGCGCCAAGCGCCCCCAGCAGAAACAGGGTTGAAAAATCTGAAAGTCCCGATTCGCCTCCGTACCAGACAGACCAGACGCCCATGGTCATCGCCAGGGTCATGAAAGCCGTGTAGGTACCGTAGGTCATCCCCGACATAATAGCCGTAAGAATGCCGCGCCTTCTAAAACTGGTGACCAGTTTGTCTTTGGCGGCCTCCGCTGCGGGGGTGTCGCGCAGAGCTGATGCAACGACAGGTTTTGCCGTGTGCTCCATGGCAGAACTCCTTCTCTCGCAAATGGATGGTAAAAAAATGACGAAGGGAACGCCCTTGCCCCGGCAAAGACCGCCTCGCCTGACTGGGAACAAGCATAAGCTTACCCCAAACGGGAAGGTCAACATGATTTAGACTTTTAGCTGTCACAAATTGCACTTTTTCTGACACGCTTGTCGCCTTTTCTCCTCATATCCAAAATTTTATTTATTTTATCGTAAAAATGATAAAATCAAATTAGCTGTAAATTCAGCGGTTATTTTTGATTGTATGCCCAACCACCAATCAATTAGCTACGTTTTCCATCAGACCTTGAAAAGTTTCCCACATAAAAAAACAAAAAGGGCTTGACTTTGCCCTATAGGGGAAAGGTTACAAGGTACACAAGAACTATTTCCACTGCCGCCAGGAGTGGCTTGCGGCACAAATGCGAATCTCAACGGAGCGTATATGCGATATGCAGGTGAAGAGGCCCTGGGCCTCATTGAGACGCTGGGCATGGTGCCCTCCATATATGGTGCAGACTACATGCTTAAAGCCGCAGATGTAGATCTTGTCGCCTATGAAAACGTCGGCTCCACCCTTGTGACCATTATGGTCAAGGGCGACGTTGCAGCCGTGCAGGCGTCAGTAGCCGCAGGCGCAACAGCCGCAGCCAGCGTGGGCAAACTCACAGCGCAAAATGTCATGCCGCGCCCTGTGCGTGGCGTTGGCAGCATTGCTATGGCCCACGCCCTGGATGCCATACCTGAAGACGATCCCGGTCTGCGCTCGCTGGGCATGATTGAAACCTTCGGCATCATCTATCTTATGGAAGCGGCCGACGCCATGATCAAAACTGCCGACGTGGAACTCATCGGCTATGAAAACGTGGCTTCGGGTTACTGCTCTGCCCTGGTGCAAGGCGACGTGGCGGCTTGCAAATCCGCCGTGGAAGCCGGAATCAAGGCCGTAAAAAATATGGGAGCGGATGTGTACAGCTCATGTGTCATCCCCACTCCCCACCGCCATCTGGTCAAACTGGTGCGACGGTACGCCCTGTCCTAAACGGGCACATACTACGGAGCAAAGAGCATGATCGGCGATAAGGACCTCATTTCCATACAGCAGGCGCGGATTCTGGCGGAAAACGCCGCCGAGGCCCGCAAAAAGCTGGCCGCCATGCCCCAGGAAAGCCTGGACGCAGTGGTGGAGGCTATGGCCGACGCCGTGGAATCCCATGCCCAGTCCCTCGCCGTCATGTGCCACGAAGAAAGCGACTGCGGCCAGTGGCAGGACAAGATGGTCAAGAACCTCTTTGTCTGCCGTCAGGTGCGCCAGAGTTTGCGCGGCATGCGCTGTGTCGGCTATCTGGGCGGCACAGAAGCGGAAGGCGTGTACGACGTGGGCGTGCCCCTGGGCGTCATTGTGGCCCTGTGCCCCGTGACCAGCCCGGTGTCCACAGCTATTTATAATGTACTGCTGGCCATCAAGTCCGGCAACGCCATCATAGTTTCCCTGCATCCCCGCGCCATAGACAGCATGCGCCGCGCCCTCGACATCATGATTGCCGCGGGTCTGGCCCAGGGTCTGCCCGAAGGGGCTATTTCCTACCTGGACATCGTGGCCAAAAGCGGCACTGAAGAACTTATGCGCCACCCCGAAGTGGCCCTGATAATGGTCACGGGCGTGCTTGGCATGTTCAGCACAGCCCAGGCCAGCGGCAAGCCGCTCATCTATGGCGGCACGGGCAACGGCCCGGCCTTTATCGAACGCAGCGCCGACATTCCTGCTGCCGTCAGGCACATCGTGGCCAGCAAAACCTTTGATAACGGGTTGGCCCCCTCTGCCGAACAATGCGTTATTGTGGACGGCTGTATTGAACGTCAGGTGCGCCGGGCGTTTCAGGACAATGGCGCGTACTTCATGACTGACGAAGAGGCAGACGCCATTTGCCGCGTGCTCTTTCATGCGGATGGCCGCCGCCACCGCCACATGGTGGGCCAGTCTGCCGCAGCCCTTGCAGCCAAGGCCGGATTTACCATTCCCGCCGGAACAAAAGTGCTCATGGCCGAGCGCAAATACGTCGCTGGCCGCGATCCCTATATACGGGAGCTTCTCTCCCCCGTGCTCGGCTACTACGTGGAGCCGGACTGGATGCACGCCTGTGAAAAATGTGTGGAACTGCTGTTGCAGGAACGCCACGCCCAGACCCTTGCCATTCATAGCCGCGACGAATCGGTTATCCGCCAGTTCGCCCTCAAGAAGCCAGTGGCCCGGCTGCTGGTGAACACGGGCGCGGCTTTTGGCGGCATGGGCCTGACAACCAATCTTACTCCCGCCATGACCCAGGGTAGCGGCATAGCGGGCTACGGCATCACGTCGGATAATATTTCGCCAATGAATCTCATTTACCGCAGAAAGATAGGCTACGGCGTGCGCGATCTCGCCCAACTGGCGGACCTTACCCCACAGTCCGCACCCACTCAGGGCGTGACCCGCAACGAGCAGAACTTTGACCTGCTCAGGCGCGTGCTGCGCGAAGCTCTGGGCACTCTGCCCCAAGCCCGGTAGCCCGGGATAAGCTGCATACCCCAAGGCCGTTCTGACCGCACAATATGGAGGATACAACGTGGATCTTCATGATTTTTCAAGCAAAATAGCGGAAGTAACAAAAAATCTTTCGCCCGCTGAGCGCGAACAGCTGCGCCAGATTTTCTCTACTGTCACCCTGCCTTCGCACAGCACTGCCTCCACTGCGGTTCAGGCTGCCCCCGCTGCGCATTCCGGCCCCGGCGTGCCTGAAGGCCCCACGCAGCGCCACGTGCTGCTGAAAGAAAATTACCTCAAGCAGGTGCCGCTCATTACCATCCACCGTGCGCGCACCATCACCAAGATTGACAAGGAAAATCCCGGCATGCCGCGCGCCCTGCTGCGCGCCACGGCTTTTCGCCATAGCTGCGAAACCGCGCCCCTGGTTATTCAGGACCACGAACTCATTGTGGGCGCTCCCAACGGCGCTCCCCGCGCCGGAGCCTTTTCGCCCGATATTTCCTGGCGCTGGCTGCGTGACGAAATGGACACCATTTCCAACCGCCCCCAGGACCCCTTCCATATTGCTGAAGAAGACAAAAAAATTCTGCGCGAAGAAATCTTCCCCTACTGGGAAGGCAAGTCCGTTGACGAATACTGCGAAGCCCAGTTCCGTGAAGCTGGCCTGTGGGAACTGTCGGGCGAATCCTTCGTGTCCGACTGCTCTTACCACGCCCTGAACGGCGGCGGCGACTCCAACCCCGGCTACGACGTCATTCTGATGAAGAAGGGCATGCTGGACATCCAGCGCGAAGCCCGCGAGCATCTGGAGCATCTGGACTACGACCGCCCTGAAGACATCGACAAGATTTACTTCTACAAGTCGGTCATTGAAACCACTGAAGGCGTCATGATCTACGCCCGGCGCATGTCCGAATACGCCGCGCAGCTGGCCGCCCGCGAAAATGACCCCAAGCGCAAGGCCGAACTGCTCAAGATTTCTGAAGTCAACGCCCGCGTGCCCGCCCACGCCCCCAGCACTTTCTGGGAAGCCATCCAGTCTGTGTGGACAGTGGAGTCCCTGCTGGTGGTCGAAGAAAACCAGACAGGCATGTCCATTGGCCGCGTTGACCAGTACATGTACCCCTTCTTCAAGGCCGACATTGAATCTGGCCGCATGACTCCCTACGAGGCCTTTGACCTCTCGGGCTGCATGCTCATCAAGATGTCTGAAATGATGTGGCTGACCAGCGAAGGCAGTTCCAAGTTCTTCGCGGGCTATCAGCCCTTCGTCAACATGTGCGTGGGTGGCGTCACCCGCGAAGGGCGCGACGCAACCAACGAGCTGACCTTCCTGCTCATGGATGCTGTGCGTCACGTTCGCATATACCAGCCCTCACTGGCCACCCGCGTGCATAACTCCTCGCCGCAGGACTACCTGAAAAAGATTGTTTCCGTCATCCGTTCCGGCATGGGCTTCCCCGCCGTGCACTTTGACGACACGCATATCAAGATGATGCTCGCCAAGGGCGTGAGCATTGAAGACGCGCGCGACTACTGCCTTATGGGCTGCGTGGAACCGCAAAAGGCCGGGCGTCTGTATCAGTGGACCTCCACCGCCTACACCCAGTGGCCCATCTGCATCGAACTGGTGCTCAACCACGGCGTGCCCCTGTGGTACGGCAAGCAGGTCTGCCCCGATCTTGGCGATCTGAGCCAGTTCGACACCTATGAAAAATTCGACGACGCCGTCAAGGAGCAGATCAAGTACATTACCAAGTGGTCCAGCGTTGCCACGGTTATTACGCAGCGCGTGCAGCGCGATCTGGCTCCCAAACCGCTCATGTCCATCATGTACGAAGGCTGCATGGAACAGGGGCGTGACGTGGCCGCTGGCGGCGCCATGTACAACTTCGGCCCCGGCGTTGTCTGGAGCGGTCTTGCCACCTACGCGGACTCGATGGCTGCCATCAAGAAGCTTGTGTTCGAAGACAAGAAATACACCCTGCAGCAGATGAACGAGGCCCTGAAGGCCAACTTTGAAGGCTACGACGCCATTCTGGCAGACTGCCTTGCCGCACCCAAGTACGGCAACGACGACGACTTCGCCGACGATATCGCCGCCGACCTCGTTGCCTTCACCGAACGCGAACACCGTAAGTTCAAGACGCTCTACTCCATTTTGAGCCACGGCACCCTTTCCATCTCCAACAACACGCCCTTCGGCCAGTTGTTGGGCGCATCCGCCAACGGCCGCAAGGCATGGCTGCCGCTTTCTGACGGCATCAGTCCCACCCAGGGTGCGGACTTCAAGGGCCCCACTGCCATCATCAAAAGCGTGTCCAAGATGTCCAACGACAACATGAACATCGGCATGGTGCACAACTTCAAGCTCCTGCCGGGCCTGCTGGACACGCCCGAAGGCGAACAGGGCATCATCACCCTCATCCGCTCGGCCAGTATCCTCGGCAACGGCGAAATGCAGTTCAACTACCTGGACAACAAGACCATGCTTGAAGCCCAGAAAAGCCCCAAAGACTACCGAGACCTGGTGGTGCGCGTGGCTGGCTACAGCGCCTTCTTTGTGGAGCTGTGCAAGGACGTGCAGGACGAAATCATCAGCAGAACAGTACTGCGCCACTTCTAAACCCCAATGGCGCAGGCCGCGCCCCCTTAGTTCTCGTGGAGGGGGCGCGGCCAAAAAGACTGACAGCAACTGTGAAAAGACAGAACAGACGGCAAGGGTAGCAGCGTGATCGAAAGAAAAGCCAGAATTTTCAACATACAGAAATACAATATGTATGACGGTCCGGGCATACGTACTCTGGTCTTTTTCAAGGGCTGCCCCCTGCGCTGCCAGTGGTGTTCCAACCCTGAAAGCCAGACCCGCCGCTACGAAGTCATGTTCAAGAAAGACGTGTGCATCAATTGCGGAGCCTGCGTTCCTGTTTGCCCCGTAGGCATTCATGGCATGGTCAATGCAGGAGCCTGCCACGTTGTAGACAGAACCAAGGACTGCATCAACTGCGGAAAATGCGTGCATGCCTGTCCCGAAGCGGCTCTGGCCATCGCCGGAGAACAGAAAGGTATTTCTGAACTTCTTGAAGTGGTGGAGCAGGACTGGCTTTTTTACGAGAACTCCGGCGGCGGCCTTACCGTTGGCGGCGGCGAACCCCTGGCCCAGCACGAGGCTGTGGCAAATTTGCTGCTGGCCTGTAGGCACAAGGGCATCCACACAGCAATGGAGACTTCGGGCTACGCCAAACTTGACGTGGTTCGCGACATCGCAGAGGTGTGCGATCTTTTTCTCTTCGATATCAAGCATATGGATGCCGACAAGCACCACGAACTCACCGGAGTCCGTAACGAAGGCATACTGGCCAACCTGCAATGGCTGCTTGAAAACGGCTGTAATGTGAACATCCGCATGCCCCTGCTCAAGGGATATAACGATGATGATGCCGAAATTCACGCTGTAGGACGTTTTTTGACCGGGCATGCTCACAGAAAAAATTTCAAGGGCGTTGATCTGCTTCCCTATCACAAGATGGGAGTGAGCAAATACGCCCAGATCGATGTGGAGTATCCCATCAGGGACAACCCCGTACTCGACGACACCGACTTGCAGCGTATTGAGAATATTCTCAAGGGCTACGGCCTGGCCGTGAAGGTCATCAAGCACTAGTCACGGCCAAAATTAGGAGAAAGCCATGCTGGCACTGGGACTCATAGAAACCAAGGGGCTCATAGGAGCCATTGAAGCGGCAGACGCCATGCTCAAGGCAGCGGATGTGCGCCTGCTGGAAAAAACCCTGGCTACGGGCGGCCTTGTGACTATCACCATTGCTGGCGAGGTTGCTGCGGTGCAGTCGGCGGTTGATGCGGCGCGGGCGTCGCTGTCACGCCTTGAGGGAGCCGTGTGCGTATCCTGCCACGTTATCCCCCGTCCTGACGGCGGCCTTGAGAATATCCTGCTCTTGCAGCCCGGCGGCCATAACCCGGCGACCCCGGTGGCTCCGGCCAGCGCAGCGCCTGCTGCACAGGCTGCGGCAAAGGCCGGAACCGTTGAAACTGAAATTATTGAAATTGTGGAAATAGTGGAAGAAACCCCGGCCCCCGCAGCCCCGCAAGGCGGCGCGAAGGCCGGAGACGGAACACAGGCCACGGCCCAGAACGGGCAGGAAGCCTATGATCCTGAAAAATGCAAAGCCATGAGCATGAACAAACTTCGTCAGCTTGCCAGAACAATGAAGGTTGAACTCACCCGTGAGCAGATCGCCTCATCCAACAGGCAAACCCTGATGAACGCCATCGACCGGGCGGCACGGAAGGAAAAGGAGTAAAACATGGTTGATAAGGATTTACTCTCCATTCAGGAGGCCCGCGCCCTTGTGCGTGCGGCGCGTAAAGCTCAGCCCGAATTCGCGCAACTGACTCAGGACCGCGTGAACGAGGTTGTCAGGGCAGTGTCTGAAGCCACTGCGGCCCAGGCTGAAACCCTGGCCAATATGGCTGTTGAAGAAACCGGCTTCGGCAAGCCCCAGGACAAAAAGATCAAGAACCTGCTTGCCAGCGAAAAGGTCTATGCCTGCATCAAGGACATGAAGACCATAGGCGAGCTGCATTCCGACCCGGTCAGCAAAATTGTGGAAATCGCCGTGCCCGTGGGCGTCATTGCCGGCATTGTGCCTTCCACCAATCCCACGTCCACGGTTATCTATAAATCGCTTATCGCGCTCAAGGCGGGCAATGCCATTGTGTTTACCCCGCACCCCAGCGCCCGCAACTGCATCGCCAAAACTGTGGAGACCATCCAGAGCGCCCTGCGCGCCTGCCATGTATCGCCCGATCTTGTGAGCAGCATCAGCATGCCTTCCATTGAAGGCACCAATGAGCTCATGAAGATCAGCGATCTCATCCTGGCCACCGGCGGCCCCGGCATGGTCAAGGCCGCTTACAGCTCCGGCACGCCCGCTCTGGGCGTGGGCGCTGGCAACGTACCTGCCTACATCGAACGCAGTGCCAATGTTGAAGACGCCGTGACCAAGATCATGAGCAGCAAAACCTTCGACAACGGCACCATCTGCGCTTCGGAGCAGTCCGTTGTTACCGATGCCTGCATTGCCGACAAGGTGCGCGCCACAATGGAAGCCCAGGGCTGCTACTTCCTTACCGGCGACAAGCTGATCAAGGTCAAGCAGGTTATGGAACGCGGCAACGGCAGCATGAACCCCGCCATCGTGGGCCGCGACGCCCTGAGCATCGCGCGTGTCGCTGGCATCGACGTGCCGCAGGGCACCCGCCTGCTGGTTTCCGACGAAAAGGGCGTTGGTCCCAAGTATCCCTTCAGCAAGGAAAAGCTCACCGCCCTGCTGGGATTCTATGTGGTTGAAGACTGGCGCGAAGCCTGCGAACTGTGCATTTCTCTTCTGCACAACGGCGGCGTGGGCCATTCCCTTGCCATCCACTCGCAGAACGAAGAAGTCATTCGCGAATTCGGCCTCAAAAAGCCTGTTTCGCGCATGCTGGTTAACACCCCCTCCACCCAGGGCGCAGTGGGCCTTTCCACAGGGCTCTTCCCCTCTTTCACCCTGGGTTGCGGCGCGGTCGGCGGCAGCGCAACGTCCGACAACGTGACGCCCCTGAATCTCCTGAACGTGCGCCGGGTGGCCTATGATCTGCATTCGCAGGGCTGCTCGTGCACAACCCCCGCCTCGTGCGGTGTTTCCACCGTGGCGGGCGTTTCCCCCTCTGGGTCTCCGGCGGGGGGCTATCCGCCTTCCGCCGGTCTTTCAGGCTGCTGCCACCACGGCGCCAGCCATCAGGCCGTTGTGGCCCCGCAAGCTGCCGCAGCAGCGGCCGTGGGCGGACTGGACATCAATGCCGTCACGGAAATGATCGTGGCGGAACTGAAAAAAGTTTTATAAGCCCCGGCCCGGCCACGCCGTAGCCGCCGCAACCAGCAAATCAAAAAGCTATTGTAAAAATCTAAGGAGATACCGCTATGACCAATTCATCCAACGCCCTTGGCATGATCGAAACCCGTGGCCTCGTCGGCGCTGTTGAAGCTGCTGATGCTATGGTCAAGGCCGCCAACGTTACCCTTATCGGCCGCAGCCAGGTAGGCGGCGGACTTGTCACCGTTATGGTGCGTGGCGACGTGGGCGCTGTGAAAGCCGCCACCGACGCTGGCGCTGCCGCTGCCAAGAAAGTGGGCGAGCTCGTGAGTGTGCACGTCATCCCCCGCCCCCACAGCGAAGTAGAGATGATTCTGCCCCACCGCGAAGGCTAGTTTACCCCTTACCCACACACCCGACCCCGGCGGCTTACGGATTCCCTACCCCGTTCGCCGCCGGGCGGTGGAGCCGAAATGAATACGCAGATGAACGAGCAAGTCCTTAAAGATATTCTGGCTGGCGTGGTGCGCAAGGTGCTGACTCAGGAATGTGCAAGCTCCCCTGCCGCCGCAATGAATGCCGGGCCTATTCCGGTAGAAATTTCCGCCCGTCACGCCCATTTGAGCGTGAACGACGCCATGACGCTTTTTGGCGAAGCCCTGCGCCCCGACAGGCCGCTTTCGCAGCCCGGGCAGTTTTTGAGCACCGGGCGCGTGCGCCTCATCGGGCCCAAGGGCGTTATGGACAACGTGGCCGTACTCGGCCCCTCCCGCAGCACTTCGCAGGTTGAGATTTCCCGCACGGACGCCCGCGCCCTGGGCATCAACCCGCCCGTTCGCCAAAGCGGCGACATCAACGGCACGCCGGGCATCATCCTGGCTTCAGCCACGGGCATTGTCGGGCTGGAATGCGGCGTTATCGTGGCTTCGCGCCACATCCACATGCACACGGACGACGCCCGCCGTTTTGGCCTCAAAGACAAGGATATGGTCGATGTGCGGCTTGAAACCGAACGTCCTATGATTCTGGAAAACGTGCTGGTGCGCGTCAGCGACGATTTCAAGCTGGCCATGCACATTGATGCCGACGAAGGCAACAGCTCTGGCTGGAAGCCCGGCACCAACGGAACAATCATCGGAATGAGCAGAGGCTAGACATGGACTTTACCGCCGCTGACAAGCTTATGGATACCCTTGAGAAGTGCCGCAAGAAGCCCCGCAAGGTCACGCCTTCGGAACCGCTTTATGTAGGCGTGGACCTCGGCACGGCCTATATTGTCGTGGTGGCGGTCAATGCCAAAAAGCAGCCTGTGGCCTGTGCCATGCGCTTTGCCCAGGTGGTCAAGGACGGTCTTATCGTCGACTACACGGGCGGCCTGCGCATCGTGCGCGAGCTTACGCAGGAACTGGAAGAAAAGCTGGGCCGCAAGCTTGAAAAAGCCGCCATCGCCGTGCCCCCGGGCACCAGCGAACGCGACTGCGCCACCCACCGCCATGTGGCGGAAGGCGCGGGCTATCAGGTTACAGCCCTGCTTGACGAACCCACGGCGGCCAACAGCGTGCTTAATGTGCGCGACGGCGCCATTGTGGACATCGGCGGCGGCACCACAGGCATTGCTGTGCTTGAAGACGGCAAGGTCGTCTATGTGGCTGACGAGGCCACTGGCGGCACCCATGTGAGCCTTGTGCTGGCGGGCAACTACGACATCAGTTTTGAAGAGGCCGAAGACCTGAAAAAGGACAAGGCCCGGCAAAAGGAAATCCTGCCTGTGGTGCGGCCTGTCATTGAAAAGATGGGGTCCATCATCCACAGGCACGTGCAGGGGCGCAACGTGTCGGCTCTCTATCTGGTCGGCGGCACCTGCTGCCTGCCCGGTATGGAAGAGGTCATTCAGAAGTACACTGGCGTGCCTACGTTCAAACCTGCCAACCCGTTTCTGGTGACGCCCCTGGGCATCGCCCTCAACTGCACGGACTAGCGGTCAGATATGGAAGCCAACGCTAAAGATATTGCCGTAAATCCTGAACGGCCCGCGCAGGCACTGGACACGCAGTCCCTTGTGGACGCTGTGGTGCAGCGCGTACTGGCAAAGCTGGCCTCTGCCCCTCAGAGTGCCCAGCCTGCCAGCGGGCCAGTGGTTGAAATTCTGGCTCCGGCTGACGAAAAGCTGGCCCACGAAGTGTCGGCGCGCCTGCCTGAAACGCGGGTGCGTTTTGAAACGGCGGGCCAAACGGAAGAAGCTGCTTTTTACGTTCTGCCGGAACTGGCCTGTTCCGACATGGCTGATCTCGCTCAGGGCAGAGCCTCAAGCATTGCCCTGCGCAAGGTGCTGGATCTTCTGCTTCAGGGCAAAGAAGTGCGCGTGTTGGGCTTTGCCTACCGCGCCTATGCTGAAACGGCTCCTTATGCCCTTTTGCAGCTGTATGAAAGTTATGAGGCCGCGCTTGCCAGTTTTGGCCTGACGGAGCTTGCCCCGCCTGCGGCGGACGCACGGCTGCGCCAGAGCCTTGTAACGGCAGATCATGTGAACGAGGCCGCCCGGACAGGCGCGCAGACCCTGCGCGTGCCCCGTCAGGCAGTGGTAACGCCACTGGCCCAAGAGGCCGCGGCCAGCCACCATATGACCATTTTGAAAAATCTGTAGGTGTCACATGCTCATAGGCATTGTTGTCGGTAACGTCTGGGCTACCCGCAAGGAAGATTCCCTCAACGGGCTGAAGCTCATGGTCGTACAGCGGCTTGATCTTGCCCACAACAAGCTGGCCGAAAGCTTTGTGGCCGTTGACTGTGTGGGCGCGGGTATTGGCGAGCGGGTGCTCATCACCACTGGCAGCTCTGCCCGCAAGGCGCTCTACAATCAGGAATCTCCTGTGGATGCCGCCATTGTAGGCATTCTTGATCAGGAAGAAATGATGGGCAAAAAGCCGGAGAGCGACTAGGTCATGGATACTCTTGGCATTGTGGACAGCCGCAGCATAGCCGCCGGGGCCGAAATTGCCGACGCCATGCTCAAGGCCGCTCCCGTTGCCCTGATACGGGCATCGGTGATTTGCGCCGGACGCCTGATCATCTTGGTGGAAGGCGACCGCGAAGCTGTGGAAACCTCCGTGCGCGCCGCCGAGGCCACGGGTTTTCATCTGGCCGGACGCTACGTTATTTCTCCGGTTTCGCCCCAGGTGCAGGCAGCACTGCGCCGCCAGCCCGCACAACTCGCTGGCCGGGCTTTGGCTGTGGTTGAATGCCGCAATGCTGCCGACGGCATTATGGCCGCTGACATAGCCGTTAAAAAAGCCGATGTCAGCCTGATGCGCCTTGTTATGGGCCAGGGCATTGGCGGCAAATCGTATTTTGTGCTTACGGGCGATGTGGCCTCTGTGCGCGAGGCTGCACAGGCCGCCGCCGGCGCGCTGGGCAAGAGCCTGCAACAGATGGTGGTCATACCCCAGCCCGATGCGGAACTTATAAAGGCATTTACAGGCACGGGCCACTAGAGCAGATTAACTTTGAGAATATACATTCTCAAAGTTAAAGGCACGCTCACTTCGGCGTTTAACCGCGCAGATAAACTGCGCTTACGCCTCCGTAGCGAACGTCTGCTCACGCAGCCGTCAGAGCAATTTAAAAGTTAAATTGCTCCAGGGCGGCTACCATAAAACCCGCCCCGCGCGGGCCTGAGAGGTACTTATGAGCAAGACTTTGATAACTGTGGACAACTTGCAGGATTACGTCACCGGCAACCGCCTGCCTATGGACGGTTCCAAAATACTCACTGCCGGAGCCCGTGACGAACTTACCCGGCGCGGCATTGAAGTAACCTGGGCCGACGCCCCGGCGGAATCCTGCTGCGGCTGCTGCGGCGACCACAAGACCGGAAGCGCCACTGCCTGCCACAGCCCTGAACAGGAAGAACTGCTTATTGGCGTGGCTGCCATCATCAAACAGCACTACAATATTACCGACCCCGAAGAGTTGAAAAAGGTCACGCTGGAAACCGTGGCCGCCATCAACGGCGGGTTCAAATAGTAACGACCATTCCGGGCCAACGTCCGGGACGAAAAATTTCCGGTGCGGCGCACAACGCCCGCTGTAAACGATTTTCGGGTCTGCCCCGAAATACAACCCCTTGAGGTAAGGAGACGACAATGGCGATGATGACTGACGCTTTGGGCATGATTGAAACCCGTGGTCTGGTGGGCGCTGTGGAAGCTGCTGACGCTATGGTGAAGGCTGCCAACGTGACCCTGATTGGCCGCGAACAGGTTGGTTCCGGTCTTGTGACCGTTATGGTGCGCGGCGACGTGGGCGCTGTGAAGGCCGCTACCGACGCTGGCGCTGCCGCCGCTTCGCGCGTGGGCGACCTTGTGAGCGTGCACGTGATTCCCCGCCCTCACGAAGAAGTGGAAATGATTCTGCCCAAATGCAAATAAGGCCGTGCAAGGCTTTATTGACCAAGCTTACACGACGGTAACGCGGGGGCGATCTGCTCCGCCCCCGCGAACACCCCGGAGGACAACGTGACCCAGTTTTACGGAAAAACAAAGATCTGCTACGGCCCTTACGCACTGGAAACTCTTGAGAGTTTTCCCGCAAGTCACGCCTTTGTGGTAACCGACCCCTTCATGGTCAAGAGCGGCTTTGCCAATCAGGCGGTAAGCCACCTGAAACGCAAGGGCATCACTTTTGACATTTTTTCAGGTGTGGAGCCCGACCCCACCCTGCAAGCCGTGGTGGAAGCCACGGGAATCTTTTTGCGCAGCAAGGCTGACATGATTCTCGCCCTTGGCGGCGGCTCTGCCATTGATATGGCCAAGGCCATCTCCTACTTTGGCCGCAAGGCCGACGAGAACAGGAAGACCCTTCTGGTGGCCATTCCCACCACCAGCGGCACCGGTTCGGAAGTGACCTCCATTGCCGTCATCACCGACAAGGTGAACGCGGTTAAAATTCCGCTCAACGACGAACTGCTCATTCCCGATGCCGCCATTCTTGACGCGCGCTTCACACGCACTGTGCCGCCACAGGTGACGGCCTCCACGGGTATGGACGTGCTCACCCACGCGGTTGAGGCATATACCTCCCGCCACAGCAACGTTTTTACGGCCATCTATGCCGAACGGGCCATCCGCAACGTCTTTTCCTACCTGCACCGCGCCTACGCGCAGGGCGACGACATGATTGCCAGAGACAACATGCTCATCGGCTCGTGCATGGCTGGCCTTGCCTTTACCAACAGCGGCCTTGGCATCACGCACAGCATGGCCCACAGCCTGGGCGGCCTGTTCCATATTCCCCACGGTCTGGCCAATGCAGTTCTGCTGCCTGTTGTCATTGACTTCAACAGCTTTGACGCTGGCGTGAAGTACCGTGAAATTGCCGAAATGGTCGGCCTGCCCGCCGCCACGGTGGAAGAAGGCACCAGAAACCTTGTGAGCGCTGTGCGCGACCTCAATGCCTCTATGGGCATTCCGGCACACGTGCGCGAACTCAAGGTCAATGAAGCAGAATACCGCAAGAGCCTGGACACGATAGCGGCCAACGCGCTTGAAGACATCTGCACTGAAAGCAATCCGCGCATGCCTTCACATGACGACATCGTCAAGCTGCTGGAAAGTGTTTGGTAACTTTGATTAATCCGGCACAGATCTTGCTGAAGTAATTGGCGTAAATTCTCCAGTCCGGGGCGGTTCCCGGGCTGGGCCAAATCCTGCCCAGGCAGGTCAGAACTACAGAGTATTTACACAGTGGGAATGCCGATTCCAATATTTTAAGCGCCGTTGCGGCATTGATGGAACGATTGGCAGCTCTGCGGCTTCATCCGCAAGTATGCATGCCCGCAAAACATCTCCGCCAGCGGCTCAAGCAGGCCCTTCAGCCAATAGCTGAAACTGCGCTTGCAAAAGGACAATCGGCGTCTGTTTACGCAGTAGCCAGAACAATTTCACTTTGAAATTGCTCTAAAATACTCCAAGAGGATATCATGGGAAAAGCGATTGTTGACGCCATACGCCAGGCTGGCGTTGTTGGCGCAGGCGGGGCGGGACTGCCCACCCATGTGAAGGCCGACGCTTCGGCGCAGACCGTGCTGGTTAACGGCGCAAGCTGCGAACCGCTGCTCATGAGCGACCCCTACCTGATGGAAGAGCAGGTAGACGGCATGCTGCGCGGCCTTGAAGCCATGATGGACTGCACTGGCGCAAGCAAGGGCATTGTCTGTCTCAAGGGCAAGCACGCCGCAGCAATGAAAAGCGTGCACGAAGCCGTGGCCCGCCGCGGGAGCCGTTTTGAGGCTTTTGAACTGGGCGATTTTTATCCTGCCGGCGACGAACAGGTCATGATGTACGAAGTGCTGGGCGGCATTGTGCCCGAACGCGGCATTCCCCTGCAAATCGGGGCCGTGGTCAGTAATGTGGAAAGCCTTTACAACATTGCCCACGCGCTGGACGGCAAACCCGTAACACACCGCTACCTTACGGTGGGCTGTGAAGTGGCTCGTCCTATGGTGGTTCGCGTGCCTGTGGGCACGCGCGTTTCCGAAGTGCTCAATTTTGCGGGCGGCCCCACCATCAGCGAATACCGCGTGGTGGACGGCGGCCCCATGATGGGGCGCGTGCTGCCCAATGCCGACGAGCCTGTCACCAAGACCACAAGCGGGCTTCTTGTGCTGCCGCCCGACCATAACGTGGTGGCCCGCAAGGTTATGGACGCAAAGGCCCTCAAGCGCCTCACCAATACAGTGTGCTGTCAGTGCTCGCAGTGTACGGACCTCTGCCCGCGCAGCCTGCTCGGGCACAGCCTGCACCCGCACAAACTCATGCGTGTGCTGGATGGTCAGACCGTCAACAGCCCCATTGCCAAGGAAGCGCTGCTCTGCTCCGAGTGCGGCATATGCGAAAAATTCGCCTGCCCAATGGGTATTTCACCGCGCGAAGTCAACGCCATGCTGAAAAAAGAACTCATGCAGGCTGGCGTTAAATGGGAATATGACGGCCGTCCTCTGGGTGCATCACGCTTCCGTGACGAAAGGCGCATCCCCACCAGCAGTCTTGTACGCCGCCTTGGCCTTGCGGGTTACGAAGCGCATCCGCCTTTTGCGGGCGACTTTGAGCCTTCTGAAGTGCGCATTCCCCTGCGCCAGCACATCGGCGCACCCGCCATTGCCGTGGTGAGCGTGGGCCAGAGCGTCAATGTGGGCGATCTTATCGGCGAAATTCCCGAAGGGGCTATGGGTGCGCGTATTCACGCCAGCATCAGGGGCACCGTCAGCGCCATTGAAAACGGCATCATCACTATCAAGGCCTGAGGGGTATGAGCATGAAATTACGGACTATCGGCTGTGTTGAACTGAACAGCATCGGCATGGGCATGCAGACGGCGGACGAAATGGTCAAGGCCGCCAATGTGGAACTGGTTCTGGCCAAAACCACCTGCCCCGGAAGATACCTTATTATCATCACTGGCGACACCGGAGCCGTCACCAGCTCTGTGAACACCGGGCTTGCGCTGGGTGCGGACCTGGTGGTGGACAGCTTCATTATCCCCAATGTGCATGAAGACGTGATTCCGGCTATGAACGGCACGGCCATTCACGGGCGCATCAACGCCCTCGGCGTTATCGAGACCTATACGGCGGCCTCCTGTGTGCTGGCAGCCGACGGTGCGGCCAAAGCTGGCGACATTCGCCTGCTGGACCTGCGGCTCTCCGCCGGGCTTGGCGGCAAGGCCTTTGTGGTCATGACCGGCGAAGTCAGCGCTGTGCAGTCCTCTGTGGACGCCGGGGTAGCCAACGTTTCTGATGGCGGCCCCGTGGTCAGCAAAATTGTCATTCCCTCGCCCAGCGAGGATCTGAAGAAGCACCTGCTGTAGCCACACTGGCGGCAAAAACGCAGGGCGCAGCGCTTTGCCTTGCTGCTGCCAGATTGTGCAAACGCACGCGGTAAGCTGCCGCCTGACCGAAACATGCCGGATTAGGCTGAAACAGGTCGAGATATGCCGGTACAGGCCAGAGCAGGCCCAATCAGGCAAATACGGCAATCAGATAGAGAGCGGGCATGCACAAGGGCGGTCAGCGCCAAGCACCGCGCCAAACGCAGCACTAAGGGGAGGGCCAGATGGAAGAAACCAAGCAACGGATCATACAAGAGTATGTGCCGGGCAGACAGATCACTCTGGCCCACCTTATCGCCAGCCCGCAAAAAGGCATCTACCTCAAGCTGGGCCTGGACGATGAATGTGCCACTGCCATCGGCATACTGACCATCACCCCCTGCGAAGGCGTCATTATTGCGGCTGACATTGCCACCAAGGCCGCCAACGTGGACATAGGCTTTCTGGACCGCTTTGGCGGCTCCCTGCTGATCACGGGCGACGTGGCCAGTGTTGAGGCGGCCCTGCGCGAAGTTTTGCGCTATTTCGGCGATGTGCTGCACTACGACCTTACCGAAATGACCAAATCATGAGGCTCTGATGCACCGTATCATGCTTTTGGGCGAAAGGGGCGCGGGCAGGAGAAGTCTTGCCCGCGCCCTCGGCCATGCGCCAGCCTTCATGCCGCAGCCTATGGCAGTGACATTCGCCGGGCGCTTTGTCATTCCACCACCGGAGTTTCTTGAGAACAGACGCTTTTACCGCGCCCTCATTACCGTGTCTGTGGATTGCGGCACCCTGCTTTTCGTTCAGGACGCCACACGGCGCACTTCGGCATTTCCCCCCGGTTTTGCCCGTATTTTCAACCGTCATGTGGCGGGAATCATCACCAGGACGGATCTGCCCGAGGCTTCCATTGAGCGCGCCGCGCGTTTTCTCAACAACGCCGGGTTACAGAATATTTACGCCATCAGCGCCGCCAGCGGCGAGGGTCTGGACACTCTGCGCCAGAAAGAACCCACGCTGTTCGTCTGACATTGCCCCATTTTACCATTGCCTTTCAGAAGCAGCCGCCTGAGCGGAAACTTCTGTTTATATAAAAAGAGCCGGCGTCTTGCGACGTCGGCTCTCATAGTATGGCAGGCTGGAACACGAATTAAAAACTAATGCAATTGGATATTGAAAGCGATATAATATGTTACGGCGAGTAGCTCGAACCGCCCGCCGCAAGTCGACGCGCATTCAGCCGGAAATTACGGTTTTCGGCTGAATGCCAACTTTGAAATGCACGCATTTCAAGGTCAATCTGATCCAGAGCAGATGAACTTTGAGTTTAAACATTCTCAAGGTTTGCGACACACCCGTTACGGCGGGCGTCTGCTCTTGTGGTCGCCTGAGCAATTTCAAAATTAATTGCCTGGGGAAGCACTGATTAAAGAGCCTCCTGGAAACTCGCAGTTATTTCGTTTGGCAAGGCGCGATCTTTTTTTGAAGCAGGAGTGGACTCTTCCGTCCTTGACTGTTTCAAAAAAGGTGAAGCAACGCAGCCAAGCGGAATAAATCAGCGTTTCCCTAGAACTGGTACTGAAAGACCACCTGCGCCTTCCAGGCATCCTGCTTGGTGTAGCTGCCGAAGTCGTTGTAGTCCTTCTTCCAGGTGCTACTGTCCATAAAGTTGGCCACGTAGCCAAGCTCCACGTTCATCTCAAGGTTTTCATAGATCTTGTAGGAAGAGATCAGGTTCACTTCCAGCATGCCGTCATTGGTGGTCAGGTAGGGGCCGTCGCTCAGATTCGAGGTGGAGTCCCACGCATTGGCATGGTCCATATACTTGACCATCGAAGGGCTGTTGGTGCCGCCCCAGTAGGCAACGCGCACAACGTGCTTCAAATCTTCCACAAAGCTGATGTCCTTGACCTGAGCGCCAATGCCCCAGGTTCCGGCGTAGCTCAACGACTTGTCCATAAAGTTGAGGGCCGGGCTCCAGGCCATATTGCCGTCGCCAAAGAAGGACGTGAAGTTGCCGTACGCGCAGATGGAAGGCATGCGCTCGGAACCGTTCTTCACGTTGCCGTCGTCGCCAGAAGCATACCAGCCAAAGACGCCGGGCACGCCCCAATCCAGCTTGTATTCCACAAGAGCCTTGGCCAGCCAACCCTGACGCTGGCTGCTGCCACGCACCACGTCGCTGGCGTCGTTGCGTTTGATGACGTCAAAACGGCCCATTTCTTCCACAAAGCCGTAGTTCAGATCCAGCTCGAAGTTCCAGGGGTCCATAGCCGTGATCTTGAAGGGAATACCCGCCCAGAAAACCTTGCCGTAGGTCTTGGAGGTATTGCCGAGCTGCTGCACGTTCAGGCCGTGGCCACCACCGATCTTGTTAAGGTAGGGGTACAGGGTCACAGCGGGGTAGCCGTCGCCAAGGCCGTTCTGCCAGAAGCCGTCAAACTTGTTGGTATTGCGGCCCATCATGCCGGGCATGATCCAGGGGGTGATCTTGATGCCGTCAAAGGTCAAAGGCAGGGTCAGGGCAAAGAGATCCATATTGTCCAGATAGTTGGCCCCTTCTGAACTGAGAATGCCGTTGTAATTGCCGCCCGAGTAGTTGTCGTTGAAGGGGCGCATCCACAGGGCGGTGAGGCCCACATTGGAATTGAAAGCATAGTTGGCAACCACCGCAGCCGCCTGGGTGTCAAATACGGCAGAACCGCCAGCGGCATTGGGCATGGAGAAATACTGCAGGCCCATTTTCATTTTCAGATCTGTCTGCGGCACGGCCCACTGCAGGTAAGCCTGGGTGAGCTTGATGTTTGTGCCGTCAGCGCCAAGGGCAGATCCCTGTCTGGCCTTGCCCCAGTCCTGCGGGCCAAGCTTGAGCTGCAGGCCGCCCATGAGGTTTTCGGAAGCAACGGCATCGAGGAAAAGCAGCACGCGCTGACGCGCCACGAACTTGTCGTCATTATTGACTTTCTTTTTGTCACCCTTGGTGGTGACATCCTGGGTCAGGCTGGGGTCGCCGACGCCGTAGCCCATAGACCATATTCCCCTGGCTTTGAATTCAATGGCCTGGGCTTTTCCGGCAATGCCCATGCCCAGAAACAGCGCCAAGGCTATCACGCACCATAGCACCCTGTTCTTTTTTTGCATAACAACCTTCTTTTTAACGTGTTTTTTTGTGTTTCAGCCTGCCTGGACTGCACAAATCCGATGTTGTCAAAACCGCAAAAAACATGAAAAAAGCCCTGCCATACAACAAGTACGGCAGGGCAAAAAGCACATTGAAGAGTCAACAAATAAGTACATTGAAGAGGGAGTGGCACAAGTTCCTGCGGGCAACGCCATACCAGGCGGTTACGGCGTAAGCAGGCGCAATACAGCATGAATCGCCTGTCTTCTGCCAGCCAAAACGCGCGGCGTCGATCCAGCAGCAGAACGAGTAAAACAGGTGCCTTACCATAGGGCCTCATCAAGTGAAGTCTTGAGGTTTGCAGGATTAAATGTGTTGGATATGAAATGCAGCCGTCGTGCCAAAAATCACCTGACTGAAATAATTGGATATAATTGTTCTGACAGCAAAAGGCTTGCCATATTGCGACATTCATGTCGCTGGTAGCGACAAAAAGAACTACAAAAAATACTTTAAATTTAAGTATGTTAAAATAACTACCCCTCAAATCACGACACTATGGTCGCAAACCACCTAACAGCACCAAAGGAATCCTTGTGACGCTTTTGTTCAAAAAGCCACAGTGAACCAGTTTTTATTAACAAACAGGCAAGTTGTGGCGTGGTGGCATACAAATTGAACTAGAGCAGCCATAAAACACACTGCAGCCCGTGCGCCCCGAGCACGGCAAGGAGTTATTTCTATGGCCTCAAAAGCGAAACGCGCCGCCCTCATTGGCTATGACTGCCTTATCCCCAAAAGGCTTGAAGTCCTGCTTGCCCAAGGGGGCCTCGTCAACTTCCGCAAGTTCATGAGCGAAGGCAGCTATATCCCCGAGGGTTTCAATCTGCCCACGGTTACTCCGCCTTCGTGGGCCACGATTTGCACCGGCGCGTGGCCGCGTACGCATGGGGTGGAAGACTATTATTACTATCACGAAGGCCGCAGCCTTGATTACAAGGAAACCACGCAGGCCTTCGGTTCTGACATCCTGACCGCCCAGACCATCTGGGACGCGTGGGACAAAGCTGGCAAAAAGTGCATTGTGGTCAACTACCCCATGTCCTGGCCTTCCAAGATGCAGCACGGCGTCATGATTATGGGCGAAGGCCTCAGCCCGGCTGAAACCCGCTGGCCCTTGCACGGCAACGAACACAGGGAATTCCTGTGCTCTGAAGGCGTGATTTCCACCGATTTCTATCCTATGGGTGTTCAGGGCAGCTTTGACGACGCCGAAGGCTGGAGCAACCTGCCCGACAGCGACGAGCCCCTGGAAATGACCGTGACCATGCATTTCAAGGAAGCTATCGAAACCCTTGAAGACCAGACCTGGCACTGTCTAGTGTGGCAGAGCGATGACGACGGTTATGACCGCATGTCTCTGTGCCCTGAAAAAGATTTTTCCAAGGCATTCTTCACCCTCAAGCTCGGCGAATGGAGCGAACCCATTCAGCACGACTTCACCGTCAAGGCTGATGGCCGCACCGAGAAAGGCGTTTTCCGCTGCAAGCTCATGCAGCTTTCTGACGACGCTGAAGAATTCAAGCTGTATGTTTCGGGCATTGCAGGCCGCTGCGGCTTCATTTCCCCGGCTGAAGCCGCCAGCCATATCGACTTTTCCAAGGACATCACTGCCAACGACATTGGCCTGGTGGCCTACATGCACGGCATCATCGACACCGACACCGTGTGCGAACTGGTGGACTACCACAGCTCGTGGTTGTGGAACACCATTGAATCGCTGATCAAGGCCAACGCAGACTGGGATCTGCTGTACATGCACTCCCACCCCATTGACTGGTTCTACCACGGCTGGCTGAGCGACCTTGAAAGCAAGGACGACGTTGTGCGCACCCGCGCTGAAAAGATGGAACGCCACATCTATGAAGTGGAAGACCGTCTGCTTGGCCGCCTTATGGATATTATGGGCGACGAAACCCTCATGTGCGTCTGCTCTGACCACGGCGCCACGCCAATGGGCCCCATCCTGAACACGGCCCACGCCCTCAAGGAAGCTGGCCTGTGCTCCTACGAGCCCAAGAAATCTGAAAACTACTGGGATATTTACGAAGAAACCGAAGGTTTCAACTACGTGCTCGACGTGAGCAAGTCTGTGGCAGTGCCGCAGCGCTACATGTTCGTCTACGTGAACCTCAAGGACAAATACCCTGGCGGCATCGTTGAAGCAGAAGATTACGAAAAAGTGCGCGACCAGATCATCGACGCCCTGCTTGACTACAAGCACCCTGACACTGGCGAACGGCCCGTGCTGCTGGCCATTCGCAAGGAAGACGCCCACGTGTTCGGCATGGGCGGTGCACAGGCTGGCGACGTGGTGTACGTGCTCAAGCCCGAGTATATGGCTGAACACGGCTACGGCCTGCCCACTGGCGAATCCGGTTGCGGCAGCCTTAAAAACCTGCTGATGTTCCGCGGCCCCAACATCAAGAAGGGCTTCCGCTACACCCGGCCCCGCTGGCTGGCCGATATCGTGCCCACCCTCTGCTACATCACGGGCAACCCCATTCCCGCGGATGCCGAAGGCGCGCCGATCTATCAGATCATGGACAACCCCAATCTGGTTTCCTAGGCATTTTGATTCCGGGAATACACATTCTCGGTAGAGTACAGGCGACTATCTCGACGTTTAACCGCGCAATAGTTTGCGCTATGCCCCCGTGGCGGACGTCTGCTTGCGCAGCCGTCAGAACAATTCAACCTGAAATTGTTCTACCGCAGTCCCCAAATGCAGAACCCAAAGTCTGCGGCGGGCCTGCCACCTCCACAGCCGGCCAATGCGCAAGTGCCGGAAAAATCTGCGGTCTCCCTGCCGGGAGGCCGCAGAATACAAGGAATAACAACATGGCTGAAAAAAAATCTATCCTCCTTCTGCTCCCTACGCTGCAACTGAACGGCTCTTCCGACACTCTGGCCGCCCTGAAGAAAAAGGCTGCCATTCTGCCCAACGCTGATGCCACTGGCCTGGAAGCTCTGGCTGCCGGGCTTGAAGGCAAGACTGTGGACAGCGCAGCCCTTGCTGGCGCTGAAGACGCCCTTCTGGTGGTGCATGGCGATGAAGCCGCCCTGGCCGCCGCTCTTGAAGCCGCCGACCGCCGTACCCTTATTGTGGTGGCCGCCGCTGACGGCGTGGCGTTCTACGGTCTGGCCATCAACGGCAAAGCCGGTTCCGTAGACCGCAAAGTCTGCGCGCAGGACATCGCCGTGACCATCGCCACCATTGTCGATCTGCCTGTGGGCGAAGACTGCACTGGCGCTGTGATCTATCAGGTGATGAAGAACCCCAACCTGAAGCTCGACGAAATTAAAAAGCTCAAGGAAGCCCTCATGCGTATGGAATCTGTCATCCAGCGCGACAACCGCGAACCTTGGGACAAACACGACTGCGCCTAAACAAAACAGCCGCGACTGCGTTTTGCGGTACAGCGCGGACTCAACCTTTAAAACGCCCGTGTACTTCTAAGGTGCATGACCGGGATAAGAGGCGAAGTTCGCCGCAAGGCTGACCAAAAGCGCACGCACTGCCCAGTTTAACAGCCATACCTGACCTCCTCCATGCCGATGGCGAACGCCCGGGACTGCCGCCCGGGCGTTCGCGCTTTTTATAGGCAGTAAGAACGAAATTTACGGCCTGCGCCCCCGCCACAGACGGGCATACACAGCAAAGCTCCGTTGTCATGCGTAAGCGTATGACAACGGAGCTTTGCTGTGCCCTTGGCGGCAAGGGCTTCAAATACAAATTTCGGACTAACCAGTCTTACCTGAAACGTCTTTGGTACAGATTTTCTTTGAAATGTTGGTGATTTCAAAGTGCCCATACTGACACAAAATACAATTTCGGCAAAATCCACGCCGCATTGCGGCGTTCTTTCTTCTCATGCACCGTTAACGCATTTAAATTTTCAAAGCTGAAGGCCCTAAACGCCCCCCTGCTTGCGGTCAGCATTCATACCCAGACGCTTCATCTTTCTCTGAAATGTGCGCAGATTCAGGCCCAACGATTCTGCGGCCTTGCCCCTGTGCCAGCGGCAGCGCTCAAGACTCTGCCGAATCATCCTTTCTTCAAGCTGGTCCACGGCTTCATCAAGCGTGATGCCCTGCGGCGTCGCCAGCAAAAGGTCAGCCCGCCCGGCATCGCCAAGCGACGTCAGCGCCTCTTCGCCAAAAGCCAGAAAACGGTCAAGAAAGTTATGCAATTCACGCACATTGCCGGGCCAGTCATACTGCTCGATGATCAAACGCACATGCGGCGGCAGCACCATGTTGTGGCCTTTTTTCTCCAGCCAGGCCTCCACCAGCAGGGGGATGTCGCCCTGGCGTTCCCGTAGCGGGGGCAAGGTCAGGGAAAGCACGTTGATGCGGTAGTAAAAGTCTGAGCGCATCTTTTTTTCGCGCACCATGCGCGAAAGATCCTGGTTGGTGGCAGCGATCAGACGAAAGGAAGATTCTTTGGGTGTATTGCCGCCTACAGGCGTGTACATTTTGTTTTCCAGCGCTCGCAGCAGCTTGACCTGAAGGTGCAGCGGCAGCTCGCCTATTTCGTCAAGAAAGAGCGTACCGCCGTTTGCCGCGCCTATATAACCTTCTTTATTGGCATGCGCGCCGGAAAAAGCCCCTTTGACATGACCGAAAAATTCGCTTTCAAGCAGCTGCTCGGGAATGGCCCCGCAGTTGACGGGCACATAGCGCCCCTTGCGCCCGCTGTATTCGTGGATGTTCTGCGCCACCAGATCTTTACCACAGCCTGTTTCACCGTAAATGATGACGTTGGAATCAGTTTCTGCGGCCTTGAGAATCTGGCTGTATATGCGGCGCATGGGTTCGCTTTTTCCCACGATGTTGCCAAGGCCGTAAAGATTGATAACCGACGTGCGCAAGGCCTGATTTTCTTCAAGCAGGGCGAGCTCCTGAAACTTCTGCTCGCTGACATCCATAATCAGGCCTTCCAGATACCGTGGACAGCCTTCTTCATCGTATACGCCCTCGCCCTGATCCCACAGCCACTTCACGCGGCCAGAGGGCAAAAGCAGGCGGTACATGACCTGATACGGCTCATGCGCGACAATACTGTCGCGTATAGCGGTTCTGCTGGCATCCAGGTCGTCAGGGTGGGTCATCCGCTCGATGGTATTGTGGTGTCCGCCCATCATTTCGTCCGGGGTAACGCCCAAAAGTTCGTACGTGCCACGGCTTACAAATTCCAGCTCATTCACAAGAAAGCCTAGGGGCACCTCACTTCCATTGAGAATACGGCAGCGGTACGCCATCCCTGGAAGGTGGTTAAGCAAACGTCGATAACTTTTTTCAACGTCCAGAACAGGGAAAGCGGCAACCGGGAACATAAAACACCACCCTTGCGGAATTTGTCGCAAGACGCGACTTATTTGTCGTAACTTAAAGCCATTCTGTACTCATGTGCTGAAAAACACAACCACAAAAGCGCTTTCCTCACGCAGTGCGATTTGTGGCACCAATAGTGCAATAGGCAGGCCAATACCAACCAGAGCCGCCGGGCTCCCGCTTTTTTTCCGAACCGGAGGATTTTTATGTCTCACGAACTCAGCGTTTCTCTTACCCGTCAGGGCAGCAAGGTAGATCTGGACATGGAGTCCGGCGTCCTTGGCGTACTCACCATTGACGGCAGCACCGCCTCCCCTGATGAAAAGGCGGGAACAGCCAAGAAGCTTTTGGCTGCCTCTGCTCTGTATTGCTATTGTGCCGCTTTGGACAAAGCTCTGGATACCCGCAACGCCAAATATGAAATTATCGAAGGCAAGGCGACATTGCAGACAGGCACAGACGATATGGGCCGCGGCCGCGTGACCGGCATTGCCATTGATGTGACTGTTCGTATGGACGAGGAATACGAGTTCATTTTTGACCGTGTGGAAAAAGTCATGCGGCAGGGCTGCCTTGTGACTGCCTCACTGCACCAGGCTTTTCCCGTCACATACAATCTCAAGCTTGCTGAAGCCGACGACTAGGTGCCTGCAATGTCCGACCAGAAAAAGAAACTTACTGTTATTGGTGGTGGCCCCGGCGGCTACACGGCAGCCTTTGAAGCCGCGCGCTCGGGCATGGCCGTGACCCTGGTGGAAAGCCACGCTATGGGCGGCACCTGTCTTAACAACGGCTGCATCCCCACCAAGACCATCAAGGCTTCTGCCGAAGCGCTTGAAACCGCCCAGAATGCCGCCCGATTTGGCCTTCGGCTTGAAGGCAGCGTCAGCGTTGACCCTGTTGCCGTGCTGACCAGAAAAGAGCGCGTGTGCGACACTCTGCGCACTGGCCTTGAAAAAACTTGCGCCGCCCTTGGGGTTACCTTGGTGCGCGGCAGGGGCCGACTGCTTCCCTCCGGCATGGTCGAGGTTGATTGCCCCGAAGGCAGGCAGGAAATCGCCTCTGACTACGTGATTCTTGCCACTGGCTCGCGCCCCGTGGACCTGCCCGGCTTGCGCGCCGACCACAAGCACATTCTCACCAGCGACGACGCCCTCAAGCTCGACCGCGTGCCCGCATCACTGATTATTGTGGGTGGCGGCGTTATTGGCTGTGAACTGGCCTGCATCTATCAGGCTTTCGGTTCTACGGTCACTGTGGTTGAAGGGCAGAACCGCCTTTTGCCCATGCCCTCCATAGACGAAGAAATCAGCACGCTTTTGCAGCGCGAAATGAAAAAACGCCGCATCACCTGCGAACTTGGGCAAACCCTCACCCAGATCCGCGTGGACGAAAACGGCGTACACGGTGTTCTCGCCACGTCGCCCTTTGCTGGCCCCGACGCCAAACCGCGCCCCGAAAAACCCGTTTCCGCCGAAATGGTGCTCGTCACCGTGGGCCGGACGTCCAATACCGAAGGCCTTGGACTCAAGGAAGCTGGCGTTGCCGTGGACGAACGTGGCTGGATCAGGGCTAACGAACATATGCGCACCTCGGTGCCCAATGTTTACGCCATTGGCGACGCCCTTGGCCCTTCACGCGTCATGCTGGCCCATGTGGCCTCAATGGAAGCTATGTGCGCGGTAAAAGACTGCCTGAGCGATGGCCAGAGCCCCATTATGGACTACCGTCATGTGCCCTCGGCCATCTTCACCTCGCCCGAAATAGGCTGCGTGGGTATGAGCGAGCGTCAGGCACGCGATGCGGGCTTTGCAGTAAAAACGTCCCTGCTTCATGTGCGTGAACTGGGCAAGGCCCAGGCGATGGACGCCCTGCCGGGCTTCTGCAAAGTGGTGGCCGATGCCGACAGCGGCGCTCTGCTGGGCGTACATATGGCCGGGGCCCACGCCACCGACCTTATCGCCGAGGCTGTGCTTGCCCTGCACATGGGCGCTTCTGCCAAGGATGTGGCCGAAACAATCCACGCGCATCCCACACTGGCCGAAGCTCTGGGCGAAGCTGTACAGCGCCTTTTCTAGAGCTGGTCAGCTTGAAGAAAGTATGATCGCCGTGTGTAAAGCACGGTTACCACAGCGTGTAATCACGCAATAAATAGCGTTTGCGCCTTGACGGCAGGCGTCTGCCTGGCAGCCGCAGAGCCTTTTACATCCAGAATGCTCGCATACGCGTTACACCAATTTTTTGGAGACGATTATGAAAGAACTGAACGACATCATCCTGCCCGACGGCCTGGGCTTCACTGATGAGCATGTGTGGCTTCACCTTGAGGGTGAGGAAGCCCTGATAGGCATCAGCGATTTTGCTCAGGACCAGTTGGGGGAAATCGCTTTTATAGACCTGCCTTCTGAAGGCGCGCACTTTGGCGCTGGCGACGAGTTTGGCACCGTAGAATCCCTCAAGTCCGTCAACCCCCTGTACATGCCCGTGGCGGGCACGGTTCTGACTGCCAACGAAGAGCTTGAAGCCACCCCGACCCTCGTGAACATTTCCCCCTATGAAAAGGGCTGGATGTTGCGAATCAAGCTCGACTGCGCCGCTGACGCCGCCACGTTGTCTGACAGCGCCGCCTACAAGGCTCTGCTGCAAAAGGGCTAGGCTCTCATTTAGGAGCCATTTTCATGAAAAGCCTTTCCGGTACCGCCACACCACGCCAGAGCAAAGAACTGGCTTACGTTCGCAAGGGTCTGTTCCTCGCGGCTCTTACTGGTGTAATTTTTTGCTGGGACGGTATTGTTCTTAAACAAGGGCTTGTGGCGGAGCCCTTCAACGCGCCCGCCCTGTGGCTGCTGGCTCCCTTGTTTGCCGCAGGGTTTCACGATTTTTCAGCTGCCATCATGTCTGTGGTCATCAACTTCAGGCAGGGAAAAATCAAGGAAATAGGGCGTACCCTTTGCAGCAAACCCGGCAGGCTGTGTATCCTCGGCGCATGTTTTGGGGCCCCTCTGGGTATGGGGGGCTATCTTATGTCCCTCTCTCTGGCCGGACCCGCGTACACCTTGCCCATCACCACCCTGTATCCGGCTATGGCGGCAGTGCTGGCCCGCATTTTTCTTAAGGAACACATTTCCTTCAGAGGAGCGTGTGGGCTTGCGCTCTGTGTCATCGGCGCATTTACCATCGGCTGGACCCCGCCGCCAGGGGGCGAATCAGGACCTGCCTTTTACGCGGGTATCGCCTTTGCTTTTCTGGCCGCTTTCGGCTGGGCAGCTGAAGGGGTTTGCGTGACATCGGGCATGGATTTCATCGAACCGGGCCTGGCGCTCAACGTGTACCAGATCATCTCTACGCTGCTGTACTTTACGATTATCATACCAATTGCCTATACCTCGCTAGTGCTCCGCGGGGTCGGCATACAGGCCCCGGTTGAGCTGGCCGGGGCCTTCCTCAGCAGTCCGGCGCTGATCTTCTTCGCGCTGGCAGGATTTATCGGCTGCCTTTCCTACAGGTGCTGGTATGCGGGTATGAATATGACCGGAGTCAGCAGAGCTATGGCGCTCAATGTCACTTACGCCTTGTGGGGCGTGCTTTTCAGCGCGCTTTTTACCGAGGTGGTCATTACGGCAAATCTGGTTCTGGGGGCTCTGGGCATATTTACCGGAATAATTCTGGTTGTTGGCAATCCCCGTGAAATGGTTAATCTGCGCACCCCTGCAATGGCATGAAAAGTCAGATGAAACCACCCATGCGGCTTGCCATTGGGGAACTCATGCTTGATGGCAAAGCCCGTACCGCCCAAAATGTGTACGACGAGCTTGCGCCTCAGTACCGAGGAGAAAAGCAAGTTAATCTGACCAACCTTGAAAATCATCTGCAATCGCTCAGGGCAGTGGGCATTCTTGCCGTAACTGATAGCGATGATATGCAAAATGCCAATGCAGACACGCTGTATATCATCAGTGTCGACGGCGAAAGGCGTGTAAAAAAATATCTGTAAGCTTTACTGGCTGATCAAAATACCGTGTGAAAGCCAACACTTCTCTACTCCCCCATATATTCATCTTCTCTGATTCCGACACCATTTTATTTTTGTTCGACCACCGATGGTTTTGCTGCTAAGTTGCATTGCGCTGTGTAACTAAGTGAAAAGCTATGTTTAGAGATAGAAATTTGTGACCAAATACTCATGCCCCTGTCCACGCAGGACGCGGCATGAGAGCCGCAATGCGACACTATTGTCGCACCAAATATCCCGGCCGCGCTTTCAACCAATTCGCCCGCCTCTAGCACCCCTTTTTTCAGTGGTTTTTTATCGGTGAGGCGCGTAATCCAGCCAGCCTTGTACAATATGTCACATTTGTCGCTATCTACCACATAGGTGTCGCAAAAGGCCGCATGCAGACAGGCGCAAGCGGCCTGCCTGCCCAAAAAGAATAAACAAAACAAGCCAGAAACCTTGATTGCTCACCGGTTGTGAAATTTGGTATATAAAATGCAAACCCTCCATTATCCCACCATTGTGCTGCCTATAGCCTCAGGTATTTTCTCGGATGCGCCAAAAGCTGGCGCGCATGGTGGACAGCGATTATTCGGCATTTATCCCGCCGCTTTTGTTACTTTTTCATTCAAGGAGTGCCACCGTGCAGCAAAGCGCTGACTGTACCGGTTTCGACGCGAAAATTGCCGTCCGGGACCTCACCAAAATGTATGGGGATCTTGTTGTTCTGGACAAGATCAACTTCAGCATCAAGCGAGGAGAGCTGGTCAGCATTGTTGGCCCTACCGGATGCGGCAAAACTACCTTTCTTAACTGCATGTCCAAACTTACGGAAACCACCTCCGGCAATATCTATATTGACGGCGAAGTGGCCAACCCGCGCAAACACAACCTGGCCTTTGTATTTCAGGAACCCACTGCCCTTCCCTGGCTGACCGTGGCCGAAAACGTGGCCTACGGCATGCGCATTAAAAAAATGCCCAAGCCTGAAATGGAAAAGCACCTGAACTTCATTCTTGACCTTGTGGGCCTTAAAGATACCGCCAATCTTTATCCCAACCAGGTTTCGGCCAGCATGATGCAGCGCATCGCCGTGGCCCGCGCCTTTGCCGTAAATCCCGACCTGTTGCTGATGGACGAACCTTACGGCCAGCTGGACGTCAAGCTGCGCTTCTACCTTGAAGACGAACTGGTGAAGCTGTGGCAGACGTTGAAGAGCACCGTGCTTTTCGTCACACATAATATTGAGGAAGCCGTGTACGTGGCTGACCGTATTCTCGTTCTGAGCCCCAAGCCCACGAAGGTCCGGGCGGAGGTAGTTGTTGACCTGCCGCGTCCGAGGGATTTCAGGGATCCGAAATTCATCGAACTTCGCCGGCAGGTCACAGACCTCATCCGCTGGTGGTAGGCAAAGCAAGGAAGGATTTTGTTCATGGATATCAACGATAAAGCATTTCGCAAGCCCTTTCGGCTTCGCATTCTTCCTGTTCTCAGCGTCTGTGGCTTCCTGATCCTGTGGCAGATCTGCATTGCGCCGCCAGACGTGGAAGACTGGCGCATCCCGAGCACCCTGCTGACGTCTCCGCTGGATGTGCTTCGCCTGATGATCGACAAGCTGACCAACCCCGCCCCCGACGGCGCAGTGCTTTTGCAGCACGCCTGGGTCAGCATGCAGGAAGCTTTTCTTGGCTATGTGCTCGCCCTGATTGTCGGCCTGCCCCTTGGCCTTGCTATGGGCTGGTTCACCACTGTGCGCGGCCTTGTGCGCCCCATTTTTGAAATTATCCGTCCCATTCCGCCTGTTGCCTGGATTCCGCTGACCATTTTCTGGTTCGGCATCGGCTTGCCCGGCAAGGTCTTCATCATCTGGCTTTCGGGTATTGTTCCCTGTGTCATCAATACCTATACAGGCGTAAGGATGACCAACCCCGTTCATATCCAGATGGCGAGAACCTACGGCGCTTCAGACTGGCAGATCTTTACCACCATCTGCGTGCCCTCTGCCCTGCCTATGGTGTTCGGCGCACTGCAATAGGCCAGCGCGATTTGCAGTGCG
>NZ_JASGDK010000095.1:0-4447 GCF_047607245.1 Desulfovibrio sp. | reverse complement strand
TGTGATGGTGTCTGTCATGATGCTCTACCGGCTGGTCAACAGCACCCTGGGCAAGGGCATTCCCGCCGTCTGCCAGAACGAGGTTGCCGCTGAAATCATGAGCGTCAACACCAAGAAGGTCAAACTTGTGGCCTTTATGGTGTCGGCGGGCATAGCGGGCATGGCGGGCGCGGTATACGCCCACATGTTCAGCTCCATTTACGCCAACAGCTTCGGCATCATGAAGTCCACCGAAGCTATGGTAATGGTTTACCTCGGCGGCATGGGCTCCCTTTCGGGTTCGGTGATGGCGGCCATTCTCTTTACCCTGCTTATCGAAGTGCTGCGCTTCGCCCTGCCCGCCCTGAGCGACCTCATGCACAACCTGCCCTTTGTGCCGGACAGCTTCATGATCAGCCAGGAATGGAAGTGGGTGCTTATTCCCCTTATTCTCATCCTGCTCATGCAGTTCCGCCCCGAAGGACTTTTGGGCAACCGCGAACTTACCCAGGTCTTTCCCCGACTGAAAAGACTGCTCACCACCGCTCGCGTGGAATAACCGGCGGCGGCAAATCTTGGTTGTACGGACAAAATTCCTGATGACCGACAACATACTGGGGGCAAACCTTGGCACTGCTTGAAATGAAGGACGTGTCGCAACGCTTCGGCGGTCTTATTGCGCTGTCATGCTTCAACATACGAATTGAGGAAAACAGCCTGACGGGCCTTATCGGGCCTAACGGAGCTGGTAAAACAACGGTATTCAACCTGGCTTCGGGATTCTATCACGCAAGCGAAGGCGACATCGTTTTTGATAATTACACGTATCACTCCAAGCTCGAACCACACGAAGTGACCAATCTGGGCATGGCGCGCACCTTTCAGAACATCCGCCTGTGGAGCGACATGAGCGTTCTGGACAACATCTGCGTGTCGCAATACAGCCGTCTGGGCTATGGCCTGCTGGACGCATGGTTCAACACTGGCCGCTACGGCCGTGAAGAAAAGCGGGTAAAAAACAAGGCCGCCCATATTCTTGAGGTAATGGAACTCAGCGATGTGGCGGGCGAACTGCCCAAAAACCTGCCCTACGGCCTGCAACGCCGGGTGGAGCTTGCCCGTGCGCTTTCCACAGACCCCAAGCTGCTTTTGCTGGACGAACCCGCAGCCGGGCTCAACTCTTCGGACGTGGACGGCCTTATCAAGCATATTGGCTGGATTTATGACCAGTTCAAGATCGCCATCTGGATGATCGAGCACCAGATGAAGGTGGTCATGTCGCTCTGCCAGCACATCACGGTACTGGAGTTCGGGCAGATCATCGCCAGCGGCACGCCGCAGGAAATTCAAAGCAATCCGGATGTCATCAAGGCATATCTGGGCGACGAAAACGTGTAAGGGGGCCACATGTTGCTGGAAGTTGAAAATCTCTACGCGGGATACGGCAAGATCGAAGCCCTGCACGGTATATCGTTTCATGTGAACGAAGGCGAAATCGTCACGCTTATCGGGGCCAACGGCGCAGGAAAATCCACCACGCTCAAGGCCGTCATGCGGCTTACGCCGCCAGAATCGCCCACCGTGTTCAGCGGCGACATCCGTTTCAGGGGCAAATCCATCCTCAAGACTGAAGCACACAACATTGTGGCTCACCTGAAAATGGATCTTGTGCCCGAGGGCAGACATATTTTCGGTAACCTCACAGTGCACGAAAATCTCAAGCTCGCCACCTGGACCCGCAAAGGCAGCGGCATTGAAAAGGACATGGACAGGGTTTTTGATCTCTTTCCCCGCCTCAAGGAGCGCATGCACCAGCGCAGCGACACCCTTTCAGGCGGCGAACAGCAGATGCTGGCTGTTGGCCGGGCGCTTATGACAGACTGCTCGGTCATCCTGCTGGACGAACCATCTATGGGCCTTTCGCCCCTGCTTATGTACGACATGTTCCGCACTTTCAAAAAACTCAACAGTGAGGGGCTCACTGTTATCGTGGTGGAGCAGAATGCCCGCCTGGCCCTTCAGGTTGCAGACCGCGGCTATGTTCTGGACACAGGAGCCATTGTGGCTCAGGGAACTGCGGCGGAACTGGCCGACACGCCTGAAATCAAGGCCGCCTATCTGGGCGCGTAACAGCAAACACCGCTGCCGGGTTTCGTTTTTACCTTTCGCGAAATCCCGGCAACGCAATACGGAGCCAGCATGCCTCCGCCCCGACCGGGAGTTACAGCTTCCGTATACAGGGACGGCACAAAGGGGTATGCTGGCTCCGTTACAATTTCGTATTGGATCTGTGAGCCTGTAACGCAACCTGCCAAAGCCACCACAAAGCAAGCGGAGGAAGCATGAGCCAAGAACAAGCCCCCAATCCGGCCCTGACCCAGCTTACCCAGTGGCTGCGCCAAAGGCACAGTCAGGTAATGCAGGCTGAAGCAAACGCTTTGCAATGTCTTGACGCTGGCGACACGCCCGGACACAATGCCTGTATGCGCCAGAAGGCAGAGCTGCTGTCCTCTATGGCTGATGATGCCAAGCCCATGCTCGAATTTCTGCCCGGCGAGCAACGCTTCAATCTGGCAATGGCTCTTGAAAATTTTTCTTCCAGCGCCCGCATGTCCTTGCGACTCAATTCGATCTTTTACATGGGTGCCCTTCTTTATCCCGATGATCACCAAAAGGGCGAACCGGACAACCTGATACGGTGCATCGAGCGTATGGAAAAAGAAGGGCCGGACTTTCGCCACGACTAGGCAGGACGCCGAAACTGTGTTTTCTGAGCGGATACCTTTGAAGCGCACTGTTTTTCAAAGGTCTTCTGCTTCAGGTTTGTTTTTCTGGCATCAGTTGTCGGCTGACCATACGGCGCTTCCAGTTTTTGCAGTTCACACGGGATATACACCCCGGAAATAAAAAACTGACAGAGCAACGGCACAAGAGGTTTATCGGAACACTTGTCAAAGCCTTTTGCGAACTTATTTCAAAAGTAGCTGGCTGTCCGCATGACAGCACACTCCCCAAAACAGCACCGCCCGGCATGGGGCCGCGCGGCTTCAGAACTTTCAAGGAGTACCGCATGACGCGCACCCTACATTTGCCCGACATTTCAGCCCTGCTGAAAATATCTCTGCTTCCTCTGCTGGCGGCTCTTGTGCTTATGGCCTCCCCAAGCCACGCCATGCCCGGTATGGGCAGCGGTTCTGGCGGCATGGGCGACAAGTTCAGCCAGATGGATACTGATAAAGACGGAAAGGTCAGCCGCGAAGAGTTCAAGGCGCTCTTTCCCAATATGCGTGAAGAAGCTTTTGTGGCCATCGACAAGGACGGCGACGGATTCATCTCTGTTGACGAATGGAACGGCTTCATGAAGGACCACTCCTCCGGCATGCGCCCCAATACTATGAATGACGGCCCCATGCCCACCGTTCCCGGCAACCCAATGATGCCAAACCCCGGCAGTGCTGAACTGCCGCTGGTCATGCCCCCCAATGGCAACTAAACGCTCTGCATCGGCCTTTTCCGAGCCCCGGCGTTCCTCAGCGAATGCCGGGGCCGCTTCTGTTTCCGGCCCGAAATCCGGCAACGGACAGCCTCTCTTTGTTCCTATGAGCGCCGAAGAAATGCGTGCGCTCGGCTGGGACAGTCTGGACGTGCTCTTTATCACTGGCGATGCCTACGTGGATCATCCCTCGTTCGGCAGCGTTCTGCTGGCCCGGTGGCTTATCCACCACGGCTACCGCGCGGGCATTGTGGCACAACCACGCTGGGAAACTCCCGGAGACCTGCTGGTTATGGGCAGACCGCGCCTGTTCGCTGGTGTCAGTGCAGGAGCGCTGGATTCGCTTCTGGCCCACTACACGGCCTTTCGCAAAAAGCGTCATGACGACGCCTATACTCCGGGTGGCAAAGCTGGCGCACGGCCCAACAGGGCTTGTCTGGTATACGCCAACCTGGCCCGCCGGGCATTTCCCGGCCTGCCTCTGGTGCTTGGCGGCATTGAAGGCAGCCTGCGCCGTGTGAGCCACTATGATTTCTGGACAGATTCGCTGCGTAAGCCCATTCTTATGGACGCCAAGGCCGATCTGCTCATCTGGGGCATGGGCGAACGCGCCACGCTGGAATGCGCACAACGGCTTGATGCTGGCGAAGACCTGCGCGGCATCCCCGGCACGGCATGGCTGGACAAGCTGGAACAAACGGCTGAAGGCCCACGGCCCGCCAACCTGCCAGCAGATATGGCCCAGACCCCTTGTGTGCCACTGCCCAGTCACGAAGAAATTTTGGCTGATCCAGTGCAACTGCTGACTATGACGCAGGAACTGGAGCGGCAGGTTCACAGGCTGGACGCCGGGGCCTTTCAGCCCGTTGGCGACCGCGCCCTTGTGCTGGCCCGCCCGGCTCCGCCCCTGACAACGCAGGAAATGGACGCCCTGTACGAAATCCCCTTTACCCGGCGGCCTCACCCAAGCTACCG
>NZ_JASGDK010000094.1:0-18951 GCF_047607245.1 Desulfovibrio sp. | reverse complement strand
GTCCAGCGTGGCTCTTGGCGGTATGGATTCCCTGCTTTCCACCGTGCAGATGCCCCCCGGATTTCCCGTGGCCACTGTGGCTCTGGACAAGGCCGGGGCGCGCAATGCCGCTTGGCTTGCTGCCCAGATTTTGGCTCTGGCCGACCCGGCTCTTGCTGAAAAGATTATCGCTGCCCGCGCAAAAATGCGGGCCGATGTTGAAAAGGCTGGTGAAGAAATCAGCCGTAAATACGCATAAGGACAAAGCATAACGTCTTTTAAGCCTTTGGGGCGCATAGATTGCCCGGTATTACAGCGTCTGCCTGATGGTGGCCGCTGTAATACCGGGCATTTTTTTATGGATAAAAAGTTGTTGCGCAGACAAATGGTGCTTGTGCACAGTGCCGTCTTATTGCGCCTCTGCCGGGCAAAATGCCTGACGGCAATTTGGGTTTTCATGATTGTGCTCGCGGCGGGCTGCGTAGCTCCACAGGGGCGCGCCCAACTGTTTGCCCAAGCGCACGAATTCAGCGAAGTACGCTTTGCCACAGTCATGTTTACTTTGCAGGGGTGGGTCCGTCTTCCCGCAAACAGGGCCACAGCGGTTCTGTCAGCCTCTGGGGGAGCGGCTAATGAGACGCTCAAAGCAGAAGCTGGGGGTGAAGCAGTTACTGCTAAGCTGGAAAAAGCTGAAATAATCGGTACTGGAGCGACAAGAACCCTGCGAATTTATATTGAAGGCGACGGTTATGCATGGAGATCACGCACGAGGCCATCGGAAGATCCTACCCCGCGTGATCCCGTGGGCTTGCGTCTGGCAGCCGCTGACCCCGGGCCAGACCCTGTTCTCTACCTTGCACGGCCTTGCCAGTATGTTCGGGGTGAAGACCGCCGAAATTGTGAAAAACGCTATTGGACAACGGCTCGTCTTGGGGATGAGGTCTTGCAAAGCCTTGACGATGCGATCAGTCAGGCTAAAGCACGTTATGGCGCTGATCGAATCGTTCTGATTGGATTTTCCGGTGGTGGCGGGGTGGCAGCCCTGCTGGCTGCCAAAAGGCGGGATGTGGCATTTCTTGGCACAGTGGCCGGAAATCTGGACACCGAAGCATGGGCGACGTTGCATAATCTGAGCCCGTTGGCCGATTCAGTGAACCCCATATCTGTTGCTCCTGCTCTGCAAGGCCTGCCTCAGTTGCATTTGAGCAGCAGCGGCGATGCAATCATGCCCCCATCAGTAAGCGCTGGCTTCTGCCGTTCTATACAGCAGCCTGAGGCGTGCGTTGTGCTGGACGGGATTTCGCATGCTGGGCCGTGGGAGGATTATTGGGACTATGGGTTAGCAACGACTAAGAATTGATTGGATTTTATTGAAATATGTGATGTTTTTGGTGCTATATATGAATATTGTTATAGCATTAATTATATTGAATAAACGTATTTTATATGATTAACATGCTGAAACTAAGATATATTTTTAAAGAGAATTATATTTGAACGCATGATACATTTGTTTGCATAGTATTATCTATTTTTATGTTTTATGGCTAAAATCAAGGTGTAGCGTCTCGTAACAGTGTGAAGTGGAATTCCGGCTTCTTGAGGAGCCCGTTTACTGGTTCGAGGCCTGGCAATGAACAATTGAAAAAACAGCTTGGAGTAAGCATGGCGTTTTCTTTACACGGCTATCGTTTGCGCTCTTTTGCAGTCCATTTTAAAATTGTTCTACTGTTAGTATTCATTTTTTATTTTCCACTGCAAGCCAGCGCGGCCAGTTCAGGCAGTTTCAAAACGCAGGAATACTGGAACAGCACTGGTCTGGATTTTATTCATGCTGCTGATGCCTATGCTATGGGCTACACTGGAGCAGGAATAACATTGGGAGTTATTGATACGCCCGTACGCTTTGACCATCCAGAATTGGCGGGAAAAATGGCCGGGCAGTATATGGGCATAGATGGTCAGACCGGGCAACCCTATATACCCAAATGGGAGCACGATACGCACGGTAGCCATGTGGCTGGCATTATGGCGGCCCTGCGGAACGATATGGGCATGCACGGTGTGGCCTTTGACGCCAGCCTTGTGTCAGCGGGGTATTTGGGAGTTGACCAAAAAAATAATCCTACAAACCTGTTATTGCCTAATCTTGTTGATTTTTTTGCGGCTCGACCAGAAATACGTGTCATTAACAATAGTTGGGGAAGTTCATTTTACCCCTCCCTCGAAACAGTGGAGCCTGATCCGGAAGAAATTCGGCAGGAGCTGGAAATATACTCCAAATCAGTATTCGGACAAGTTATTGAATTAGCGATAAATTATGATAAAGTAATAGTGTTTGCAGGGGGCAATGACACCAAAAAAGCCCCGAGCATAGACGGTGCGTTGCCACGTTATATGCCGGAGCTGAAAACCTGGCTCAACGTTATTTCTCTGGATATTGCCAATATAACAACAGCGTCTGACGGTACACGCACAATCAGCCCCACAGGGGTAAGCAGTTTCAGCAATTTGGGGTATAAAGCCTCACTGTGGAGCGTGTCTGCCCCCGGCAGTAGCATCAACTCTCTTGATGCCGCCAATAACGGCTATACGCTGATGGGCGGCACCAGTATGGCTGCGCCCTATGTAAGCGGAGCTCTGGGGTTGGTGCAGCAGGCTTTTCCCTGGATGACGGGCAAGCAGATGGCCGACACCATACTGACAACGGCTGACAATACCTTTGATGCGCCCGATCATCTTCTACAATATTCCACCGACGCGAATGGGTATATTAATAAGGTAGTTGTAACCATTGTGGATAATCCTGGCTTCACGCCCAGCCTCGTAACAATCGAGAGCTGGATTGACGCCGCCTACGCATCGCACCCCGGTTTGAGGGATTTTTTAAAATATCTGCTGAATAATGGCAGCTACAGCACGCAGAATCTGGAGAGAGAAGACGTCTTTGGTCAGGGGTTGCTGGATGTAGGCAAGGCCGTGCGCGGCATCGCCCGGCTGGACGCCAACCGCATGACAGCGGCCGATGTGGTGGCGTTGCCAGAGCTTGGCTCTGGCAATCACGCTCTGGAAACATTCAACACCCAGGGCTACTCTGCTGAATTCAGTAACGACATCACCCAGAGAAAATGGGACGACACTTACCATCATGTCGACTTCCAGAGTGGCGTAGGTGCAGACGGCACTGCCCTGGATGGTTTAGACGTGGGCCTGCGCAAGACTGGCGCGGGTTTGCTGGTTCTCAGCGGCACAAATAACTATGCGGGCGCTACGGTGGTGGACGGCGGAGGTCTGGCTATCAGCAAGAGGTCTGACGGCACTGGCGGCGTACTGCAAAACAGTGACGTGCTTGTGCGGCAGGGCGGTACATTGTTGGGTGACGGCGAGATTCAGACGCACGTTGTCAATTCCGGCACAGTGGCCCCGGGCTATCGCGGCCTGGAGCTCACCGTAGCTGATTATACTCAGAATGCCGACGGAACACTGCAAATAGGCATTGCGGCTAATAAGCAATATTCCGTGCTCAAAGCGGCCAATGCAGCATTCGATGGTGCGTTGCGGTTTTCTCCCACGCCGGGATTTTATTCAAACACCTATGCCATAAGTGCCAACGGCGTACAGGCGGCAAGTTACAGTGGCACTTTTAGCAGCGTGGGCATGGCCTCCGCTTCTCCAACACTCGGTTTCGACGTTGTCTCAAGCAGCAGCCCCGTGGGAACAGCTGCAATAACGCAGCAACGCGCCTATAATGCCTACAGCCGCTATGCCGACAGCGCTACCACTTCCAGCATGGGCCGGGCTCTTTACCCGGTGTCTGGGCAGGCCACAGGCGACATGCAAAACCTGTTTCAGGCGCTGGACTGGACTGACGCTTCAGGAAGTGAAGTTGCTCCGGCTATGGAGCAGTTGAGCCCCGCCAGCTATGATGCTGTGGCGCGGGCAGGCCTGGAGGCGCAGCGCCAGCTCAATATGCTTCTGGTGCAGCGTTTTCTGGGCGGCAGCGCCCCGTTGGGCACTGCAAGCGGCACGGGCATGTCCAGTGGAGACGCGGCTTCCGGCTGGCAGGCATGGGCTCTGCCTTTTGGCAGTTACAACAACATGAACGCCAACGGCGGTTCGGCAGGTTTTACGTCGTCTGGCGCAGGGCTGGCCCTTGGCGTTGACCGTCAGTGGGACAGCGGCCTTACCGCAGGGTTCGATGTGGCACTTTCCGGCCGTCGCACTTACATGCATTATGCGGGTGAAGCAACGGCCAAAACCCTTGCCGCATCTGTGGGCGGCCACGCTCATTTCAAGCCATCCTGGTGGGACGGCGGGTATGTTATGGGTATGGCCCGCGTGGGTTTTGAAGACGTAGATATGAAGCGTACGGTCAATTTTAATGGATACCTGCGCAATCATGACAGCCGCTGGACCGGGCTTACCACAGATTTTCTGGCAGGCGGCGGCAAGGACTGGAGCTGGGCACCTTCCTGGGGCGGTGTGGAAGCCGGGCCGCTGGGCTGGCTTGAATACAGCCTGAGTTCAAGACCCGGTTTTACTGAAGACGGGGCTGGCGCTTCGGCCCTCAAGGTGGATGCCGCTACTTATGACAGCCTTTCTTCCGTGCTTGGCGCGCATGCGAAGCTTTCCCGCACGCTGGAAAACGGCACGGCACTTTCGTGGGATACACTGGCTGGTTGGCGGCATGACTGGCTTGACGGATCTTTCCATAGCGATGCCAGTTTTAAAGGATACGATGCGGGTTTTGAAAGCCAGTCAGACATTCCGGGCCGTGATGCCATGCTGGTGCAAACCAGCTTGCGGGCAACCCACACCAGCGGCTTTTTTGCGCAGGTGGAGCTTGGTGCGGAGTTTTTCCGCTCGCACAGCTCCTCTTGTTCCGGGGGAATCAGCTTTGGCCTGGAATTTTAGCAGGTAGCAGGCCCGTTTTTTCGGGATCACCACGCCAAACGGCTCTTTTTATGAAAGCTGTGTGCCCTTGCGTACCCGGCTGAAATGAAAGGAGCCGCTTTTTTGCTGTCAGGGCAACGCTCGTAACGTGCGTCATGCTTCAAACCGAGCTCATGACAGAACGGTCATTGCGAGCTTACGTTTAAGCTGTTTGATAGTGTTCTGAATATATCCGTTGTCGCGGGCAGTATCTTGAACAAGAGAGCAAATAAAAGGGCCGCCGGGCACATGAACCGGCGGCCCTGGTCAGGGCAGGCGGGGTAGTTCCTGCCCCTGTCTACGCATTGCCGAAATAAGGTGGGCGGCGCGTCTGTGCGTCGCCGCTGACGCGGAAAATCTGGACAGTGTAGTGGCCCTTGCCGCCGCATGTGGGGCAAGCGTCCGTAACCAGCAGGCAGGACGAGTCCAGTTCCAGCGGGTCAATACCCGCCATCCCGAGAATATGTGTGGCCTTGCCCTGTTCCCACATGACGGGCGAACCGCAACGTCCGCATTCCACATAGAGGAGTTCAGGGTCGTAGCCCTTGCCAACAAGGGGGCCGCGCAAGGGTTCGGCTATGGCCTTGAGTGTGTTGTCATGCATTATTTCCTCCCTGAGGCCCCGTCGCATCCTGGCTGTTCGCTTGTTCGCGGCAGCGGCGCGCTCTCTGAGCCTTGCCTTCCATAGATAAGCACCTCTGGCGGCAAGGCAAGCCCCGTGCCGTTTCCGAACCCGGTATTTTCCCGCGCGGCGCGGCGACTTGCCATGCAGCACACGGGCGCTTACACTGAAACCATGTCTGAAAAAAATCGTCATATTCGTCTGCTACCGCCTGAGCTGCGCAACCAGATCGCCGCTGGCGAAGTGGTTGAACGACCCGCCAGCGTGTTGAAGGAACTGGTGGAAAATAGCCTGGATGCCCAGGCTGGCCAGATAGATGTTTGCCTCGAAAATGGCGGTCAAAGCCTTATCAGCGTGCAGGATGACGGCAGCGGCATCCCCGCAGATGATCTGGAACTGGCCGTCACCCGTCACGCCACCAGCAAGATAACCTGCCTTGAAGATCTGGAGCGCATTCTCTCCTACGGCTTCCGTGGTGAAGCCTTGCCAAGCATCGCTTCAGTCTCCCGTTTTTCCATTACGTCCGCTCATGAAGGTGAGGACGGGCGCGTCACGGCCCATCGGGTGGACGTGGAACACGGTTTGCTTAAAAGCTCCGGCCCGGCGGCTCTGCACCGGGGTACCCTGGTGGAAGTGCGTGACCTTTTTTCCAACATACCAGCCCGCTTAAAGTTTTTAAAGACCCCCTCCACCGAGTTCAAACGTGCTCAGGACTGGATGGCCCGTCTGGCGCTTACCCGGCCTGAAGTTGGCTTCAGCCTGCATTCTGGCGAACGTGAAGCCTTGCGTTTTTTGCCGGGGCAAACGCTGGCGGGACGCCTTGGCATACTGTGGCCGAGGCTTATCGTGGACGCCCTGCGCCCCTTCGACGGGCAGAGGCACGGCATACGCGCCCACGGCCTTGCGGCGCTGCCCAACGTGAGCCAGCCACGCGGCGACCGTATCCTGCTGTACGTCAACGGGCGCTCCGTTACGGATAAACGCCTGCTGGCCGCCGTGCGCGAAGCCTACAAGGGGCGCATGACCAGCCGCGATTATCCGCAAATAGTGCTTTTTGTGGAAATGGACCCGGCGGAAGTGGATGTCAACGTGCACCCGGCCAAGAGCGAGGTGCGCTTCAGGGACGAATCTGCAGTTTTTTCGGCTGTGCTGCACTCTGTTCAGGGTGCGCTTGTCACGTCCTTTGACGTGGCTGACGCCGCCTGGCATGACGCTGCCCCTACGGGTGGATCTGACCATGCTATGTCAGGAGCCACAGGCGCCGCCCCACGCCCGCAAGGCTTCTGGGGGCGGCTGGACAATCCCCCGCTCATGCAGCGGCCAGAACCTGAAAACAGTGCTGATGAAGGCGAGTGGCGCGTCAGCGTACCGTTTTCCGGGCAGGACCCAAGCCTTGCTCAGGAAGGCGGGCAGAGTCTTGCTTCAAGTTTTGCCCCGGCGCACGTAGACCCGCAGGGAGACGCCAGCGGTTCTGGCTGGGAACAGCAGGGCCGCGCGCCATTTTCAAATTCAGCGCAAGGGGCAGCAGAGTACGGCGCAGCGGCACACACAGGCCCGGAAATTCAGGGGCAGCCTCTGCCAAACGGACTTTTCTTACAGCCCGATGGGGCAGATGCAGACGGCTATGGCCGCATGGCGGAAGACAGCGCGGCGTATACTGCGGCCTCCGGCGTCGTAAACACTGACCACAATGCCACCGCCTACGGAGCCGCACCTCTGCCTGATGACGAACCCGTGAGGGACCGCCAACCCCTGCGTGTGGAGAATGTAGAATATCTGGGGCAGGTGGCAGACACCTATCTGGTGCTGCGCGACAGAGCCGGGGCCCTGCTTTTGCTGGATCAGCACGCCGCGCATGAGCGGATACTCTATGCCCGCATGCGGCGGGGCGGTTTCGCGGGATCTGGGCAGTTGCTGGCCTTGCCGCTGGAAATGCCCCTGCATCCGTCAGAACGCGAGCGCTTGTTCGAGTTGCGCGGCACGCTGGAATCTCTTGGTTTTGTGCTGGAAACATCGTCCAGCGGTCTTGAGGTCAGGGGCATGCCTCCTGTGCTTTCACGGGCAGAGGCCAGAGATTTTTTGCGCGAAGCCCTGGCGGGCCGCAAGGATGATCTGGCAGGCATGTTCATATCAATGTCGTGCAAGGCTGCCATCAAGGCCGGGCAGCGCCTCACGGATGACGAGGCCGCTGGGCTTCTGCGTCAGTGGCTGGCCACTGACGACAGGGAATACTGCCCGCATGGCCGCCCCTGCATCCTGCGCTGGGATGGCGTGGAACTGGAGAAGCTTTTCAAGCGCCGGCAATCGTAATTTTGCATGTTTGCTTGGTGAGGGTTGGCCCCCTCAAGAAGGTGTCCTGTTATAGTGGCCGTTGATACTTGGGCACGGAAGAGGCTGAAACTATTGATCCACAAGTGTTTGCCGGAAGCACCGGACGGAAACTGGGCCAGAAGTGGCAGCTCCGGGGGCCTGGACCAGGGGTACTGAGGCCAAAAACTGCATATATTCGCCAAATCAGCTTCTCAGGAAGTCTGTAGTCTGGAGATTTCTTATGGAAAAGAAATATTGGCTCTTGAAGTCGGAACCAGGGTGTTACTCGATCGACGACCTTGCCGCTGAACCAGAACAGATCACCAGCTGGAGCGGCGTGCGCAACTTTCAGGCGCGCAATTTTCTTCGCGATCAGATGTCTGTGGGCGATATGGCCATTTTTTATCACAGCGTCACCGCGCCTTCAGCGGTTGGTGTGGCCCGTGTGGTCAAGGCCGGGTATCCTGACCCTACAGCCTGGGAGCCGGAAGACGAGCACTTCGACCCAAAATCGACGCCAGAAAGGCCGCTTTGGTATACAGTGGACGTGTGCTTTGTCAAAAAATTCGCCAATGCCGTACCGCTCAAGGCTATGCGCATGGACCCCGCCCTGGCGGGTATGGAATTGCTGCGTAAAGGGTCCAGACTTTCAGTAATGCCAGTGAGCAAAAAAGAGTTTGAGATTATTTGCAGAATGGGGGACCCGGAGAGCAGGCAGAGTGGGTAGTTTGCTGGGCTTGTTTACGTGGTGGCGGGCAGTTTTTCTTAGATCAGAGTAACCTGACAGCACGCATTCTTGGAGTTAGTCAGATCTGGAAAAATGCACCACTAATCGAAAGTTGGTCTGATTTTTCATTTTGGCCGCCTGCGCGGCGCGCGGCAGAAGGGGCCTGTTAGGGGCTGCCGGCCCTCCGAGGCCCCCTCTGCACTCCCCCGGACGACCCCGCTTGAGCTTTTCAGTTTCCGACATTCTGCGAGGACTGCGCGACGTTCGCTCCGGGAGCTTCCTCGCTTCGCTCGGTGATCTCCCTGCGCGCAGCAACTTGCTCGAAATATTTACATAATTTACTAAAATTATTCTATCATGCCGCCAATGTTGTTGCCATTGTTGGAAGCCTTGAATAGGGGTATCACTTTCTCATGAGCGGCATCGCTTACTACTACACAGATTCAGCAAAGATAGAACTTGTCCTCACCAATGGTGAGGCGCGTAGCTATCCTTGGCATATGCATACGCAGCACTGGACGGTCGGTTCAGTGCGTTCCGGAGCCGTAACGGTAGCGACTAAGGCTGGCCCCAAAAAGCTGCGCTGCGGTGAACAGTTCTTCATACGGCCATATGAGCCGCATAACCTGGTTGTGGCCCCGCAAAGTTCACTGTTTGTTTTTTGCTTTGAAAACAGGAGCGCATTTTCATCAAAAAATGAGATTCTTCGCGAAGTTGTATGTCGCTCACCTTTCCTCCAGGAGCAAGATGATTTACTCATGCGGCAATTGGATGCTTGCTTGGAGGGCATTTTCTCCGCAGAAAATAAGCACATAAATTTCTTGGAGAAGTGTGATTCCCTTCTTTATCGGTCTGTCCAGGCTGTGGTTTCCATCGTGCTGGAAAATCCCGATCAGTTTGTTTCCATCAAGCAAATGGCCGAATACGCCGGGTACAGCCAGTGGCATTTCTTGCGCGCCTTTCAAAAATTTACCAGCATGACGCCCCACGCGTTTCAGCTTCTTTGCCGCTTGCGCCTGCTGCGCAGCCTGCTGCGGGCGGATACGGAAAGCGCAGCCGCTGCCGCATCCGCCGGTTTTTCCGACCAGAGCCATATGCATAAGGTCTTCAAGCACCATCACGGAATGACTCCAAGAGAATTCAAGCAGGCCAGCTTCAGGCTGAAACTGTGATGAATTTGGCAAAAAGGCAGAGCCCCTCTTCGCCCGCACTGACTTCGTGTTGCTCATCCCTGGGAATAATGGTCATCACGCCAGGGGCATAATGAACTTCCCCCTTCTCTGTCAGGCAGGTGCCGCTCCCCTTGATAACCTCGTGCACTTCGATGCTGTTTGGATGTGTATGCATCCCGATTTTATGATTCGGCTTGATGCGCACAAGATGACACGTAAACAAATCGGCAGTTTGTGCCGTTGTTACAATGGTTTTTAAGGATACTCCGGCAAAGTCTTTGTGCTCGTTCCACGGGCAAAGCCCAAGATCCACTTGCTCCCCGGATTCAGCCAACATTCCTGTTTCAAATTCATGAAATAAATCTTTTTCCATAGCGTATGCCTCCTGCGGTAGACGGTATGGAGACATACTAGGCAGCTGGTGCATAAGCCTATTGTAAAAAATTGCTTTTTTCGCAAAAAAGCAGAAATTGCTTGTCGGCCCGGTACGCAAGAGAACCTAAGCCGAGATTGACGCGGTTTCCCTTTGCGAAGATGCCGCTGCCTTATGATCTCGTGGGTTATGACGAAGGCTTGCCGTCCGATTTTTTAACACCCTCGGGCTTTTTACCCAAGCCATCCCCTTTGCCGTTGTTTACACGCTCTGGCGCGCTTTCCTGCTGCGCAAGAGTAAACAGACGCCCACGTTGCACGGCTTGCCCGCCGAACTTCTGGCGCAGGCTGTCCAGTGCGGCATCCAGTTTTTGTCGTTTTTCCTCAACCTGCGGGTCAAGATTTTGCCCGGCGGCTTTGCCCGTGCCCGGCAGAAAAAGCTGGTTCGCAGGGGCGTCAAAGCCAGACACGCCAAGCCCGATAAGGCGCACAGGCTGGGGGAAGGACAATTCTGCCAGCAACTGGCAGCCTATCTGAAATATGGTTTCCGTGGCATTAATTGGCTCTTCCAGTGTGCGCGAACGCGTAACCTGCTTGAAGTCACAAAATTTCACCTTGAGAGTGACCGTGCGGCCCTTGTAGCCATGCTTGCGCAGCGAGGTGCCCACGCGTTCGGCATGGGCCATAAGCATGCGTTGCAGAAAGTCCCTGTCGCGCGTGTCTTCCGCAAAGGTGCATTCCGCGCTTTCACTCTTGGCGGCGCGGCCCGTCTCAACTTTGCGGTTATCGCGTCCGTGTACGCGCTCATACAGCGCACCGCCCCATTTGCCAAAACGGCGCTCCATAGCTTCGGGGCTGAAGTGGCGCAGTTGACCCACTGTTCTGATGCCCATCTCTTGCAGGCTTTGGACCATGCGCTTGCCCACGCCGGGAATTCTGCCCACTGGCAAGGCGCACAAAAAGGCGTCCACTTCTTCGGGGCGCAATATGAACACACCATTGGGCTTGTTCACGTCTGAGCAGATCTTGGCCAGAAACTTGACCGGAGCAGCCCCCACCGAGCAGGTCAGGCCGCCCGTCACGTCAAAGACGCGGGTTTTGATGGCCGCCATTAGTTCATCCAATGGTCCAAAAAGACGCTCAAGGCCTGTGGCATCCATATAGGCCTCGTCCACACTGGCAGGTTCCACAAGGGGCGAGAAGTCACGAAGGGACGCCATAATGGCGTTGGAAAGTTCGCCATAGCGTCTGTAATTTCCACGCACAATAGCAGCCTGCGGGCACAGACGCCGCGCCACAACCATTGGCATGGCCGAATGCACGCCAAAGGCCCGCGCCTCATAGGAACAGGTAGAGACCACGCCCCGGTCACTGCTGCCGCCAACTATGACGGGCCTGCCGCGCAGATCGGGGTTGTCCATTTGCTCAACGGAAGCAAAAAAAGCGTCCATATCAAGGTGAATAATCATGATGGCGGCCCGTGCGGGGCTGTTTACGGATGAAATGAGCGAATTGCTGACTGCTTGCGGGATACTTGAGGGTAGCACGGGGCGGCCTGACAGGGCAAACGCCGGGCAAGGGGGGCCGTGCGCGGCAGGTTTTAGTTCCCGCTTTAGTTCATAAGGCCCTTCGCACTAGCGTAGATTAACTTTGAAATGCATTACATTTCAAAGTTGTCATTCTGCCGAAAAATGTGATTTTCGGCAGAATCCACGCCGCGTTGCGGCGCGCTGCACGCTTGTGCAGCGTTAGAGCATTTGAACTTTTTCAAAGTTAAAATGCTCTATACCAAATATATAAAGAATTTTAGGGGGAGGAGGTGTGTGGGAGGAGACCCTTTCGCAAAAGGATCCCTCCCGCACAAAGTATCCAAAAATACAATGAGATCTGTACCTAAGGAAGCACCGATTAAAGAGCCTCCGGGAATGCGAAGTTATTCCGTTTGGCAAGGCGCGATCTTTTTTGTAGCAGGAGTGGACTCTTCCGTCCTCGACTGTTTCAAAAAAAGTGAAGCAACGCCGCCAAACGAAATAACTCAGCGTTTCCCTAATCCAGCTTTTGGCGTACCCGTTCAAGCTCCGTCTGCACCAGAGCTTCCGGCGCGCCCAGATAGCGCAGCAGGTATTCCGACATGCCCAGCGCCACTTCGCGCTCGCCGCTGAATACAGCGGTAACGCCTTCCTGCCGTAGCTTGCGGGCTTCACCCACAAAAGACGTATGCACAAGAATGCGTATGTCGGGATTGACGGCGCGTGCAATGGCGGCCACGTCCGAGGCGGGAATGCTGGGGGTGGTCAGGAGCAGGGCTTCGGCCCGCTCCAACCCTGCCTCACGCAGAATTTCGGCCTGACCGGCGTCACCGTGAATGATGGGCAGGCCTTTGCCACGTTCCTTGCGTACTGTGTCGATATTCATCTCCACCACCACAGGTGTGATACCGCTTTCACGCAGGATGCTGCAACAACTGCGGCCCACAGGGCCGTAGCCGATGATGACTACGTGGGGCTTCCCGTCATCCGGGGCAGCAGTTGGAATACCCTCGGCGGGCTGTCCATTTTTGCGTCTGCCTTCGATCCAGCGGGCCAGACCCTCAAGCCTGCGGAAGATCATCGGGTTCAGGGTAATGGAGATCATTGCCGCCGGGATGATGGCGTTGTTCACTCTGGCGTCAAAGATGCCAAGGCTGATGCCCATAGCCGCGAGAATAAAGGAAAATTCCCCTATCTGCGACAGCGAGGCCGAAACCGCCAGCCCCAGCCGTAACGGCTTGCGGAAGAGCGTCGTCATGGCCAGCGCGCCCAGAGGTTTGATCACCAGAATGACGAAGAGTGTCACCAGCATGAGGGGCCAGTCTGTGAGCAGGGCCACAGGATCAAAGAGCATGCCCACTGAAACGAAGAACAATACCGCGAAGGCGTCGCGCAGGGGCAGAGCCTCGGCAGCGGCGCGGGCACTGAATTCGGATTGCCCCACGACCATGCCGGCCAAAAAGGCTCCAAGGGCCATGCTGGCGTCAAAAACGTAGGCTGCGGCCACGGCAATGCCCAGAGCCAGCGCAATGACAGCCAGGGTAAAGAGGTCGCGCGTGCCCGTGCGGGCCACATAGCCCAGAAAAAGGGGAATGAGCTTCTGCCCCACAACCAGCGTAAAGACCGTAAGGCCAGCCAGTTTGAGCAGGGTGAGGCCCAGTGCGCTCCAGAATTCTCCTCCCGGGCTGAGAACCGAGGGAAGCAGCACCAGCAGCAGAATGGTAAAGATGTCTTCAACCACCAGCCAGCCCAGGGCCACATGCCCCGTATGGGTGTGGAGCTGATGGTTGTCTGTGAGCACACGGGTGAGCACCACGGTACTCGCCACTGAGATGGCCATGCCGAAGATGGCTCCAGACATCAGCGAAAAACCGAAGAAATAGTGCAGCATGACCATACTGGCCAGTGTTGCGGCTGAAATCTGCACGGCAGCGCCGCCAAGGGCAATAGCCCCCACAGCCAGAAGATCCTTGAGATGAAAGTGCAGGCCCACGCCGAACATGAGCAGTATGACGCCGATTTCAGCGCACTGGGCTGCAGTTGCCGCGTCGGCCTCAAAACCGGGAGAATATGGCCCAACCAGAATGCCCGCCAGCAGATAGCCCACCAGGGGCGAAAGGCGCAGCTTCTGGGTAATGAAGCCCAGTATCATCGCCGCGGAAAGACCGCCTGCCAGGGTCAGTATGAGGGTTGTCTGGTGTTCCACAATTATTCCTCCTGTCCTGCGAGCCATTGCAGCCACAGGCTGCGGCGGCGCGGGCCATCACCTTCACACAGATAGACAGACTGCCACGTGCCAAGGCAGAGCTCGCCGTTTTCCACAAAAAGTGTCAGCGAGGGGCCGTGCAGGGTCGCCTTGATATGGGCGTCGCTGTTGCCCTCGGCATGGTGATAATCACCCAGACGCGGCGCAAGACCGTTGAAAAAGGTCAGCATGTCGCGGCGAACGTCGGGGTCTGCCCCTTCGTTCACCGTGAGACCGCAGGTGGTGTGCGGGCAAAAAAGAGCCAGAATGCCGTTGCGCCAGCCTTTTTCAATGGCGTTGCGCCGCACAAAACTGCGAAGCTGCGAAGTAATGTCACGCATGTCGCTACGGCTTGTGGTCTCAAATTCCAGGCACAGCACGGCAGCCTCCTTGGGGTCAGATTACGGCAAATTCCAGCAGATCTGAACTGGCGATGCGGTCCAGTTCTTCACGCTGGTCTTCAGGGGTCTCGGTAAACAGAAAGCCGAACAGGCCATAACGGCTGTAGTCGTTGCGGCGCAGGCACAGCACCCTGGCAAAGCCCCGGCTCAGGGCTTCGTAGTCAAAACTGTGAACAGGCGGGCAGTTGGCGGGTTTGTTCAGTGCCATGAGGGTATACAGCTTGCCTTCCTTGCCTTTGAGGGCTTCATCCCAGTTCGGCTTCTGGCCTTCAAGAAAGCAGCCATAGGAGTGGAAGCCCCAGGCAAAAAGGCTCACATCCGTGCTGCACCAGCCCGCAAAGCGCAGGGCGTTGAACTCGATGGGCAGGATGCGTCCAGCCGCGGTGCGGCGCAGTTCCACATGGGCCGGAAAATTTCTCAGGCCCAGAATGGCGTTGACCCTGTTGAACCATGCCTCAAATTCTGCAAGATAGTTCTCGATGATGCCCGCGCTGGTGTAATAGAGGCGGTCGCTCACGTCGGTGTCGCCAGTGAATTCGTGCCGCAGGATGTTGCAGATGACGGCTTGGCCGTCCTGATCGAAATAGACATCCACGGCGTATTCATCGCCATCAATGTATTCTTCCAGCAGCCAGTCGTTGCCGTCAACAACGGACTGTGGATACTGCTCGGCCCAGCGTTGCGCTTCGGCGGCAATGTCGCTTTTGGCGGCCTGCCAGTCTGCTTCATTGCTGATGCGGTATACGCCAAGGCTGAAAAATCCTACTGCTGGCTTGAGAATACAGGGCACGCGCACGGCCTCGAAAGGCAGGGCCTGCATTTCTGCCAGGTTCAGGCGGCGGTAGTAATAGTTTGTGTCCAGCGGGCGCAGCAGTTCGCGGGTGAGCGCCTTGTTCTTGAGCTTGCCTGTGGCTTCGGCCAGTGCCAGAGAGCAATGCTCCGTCACCCAGGACAGGGAATTTTCAGAACAGGTGTACAAACGCGGAGGGGCAGAGCTTGCGTTGTTCTGCTCTTGCCCTTCTTGCAGCATGGCGGCAAAGCGGGCTTCGGGCACAAGGTTGAGCGCCTGCCTGTCCTGCACTTTAAGCCCGGTTGCGCAGGCCCGGGCCATATAGTTGTCGAGCACGGGTTCCTGCCGGGCTGCCGCATAGGCCAGCAGCTCCGGCGAAACATAAGGCTGGTCGAGAATGATCATTCGCCGCCCAGCACGCGGAAGTAAACCGCAGGTTCTTTGAGCAGCCCCGCGTCCAGTGTGCGCTGGAGGGCGTCGCTCATGGCCTGGGCCGTGGTTTCGTGCGTCATGAAGACCAGAGGCACGCCCTGTCCTTCATCAGACTTCTGTATAACCTGCGCCATACTGATGCCCTCGGCGGCCATGCAACCCGAAAGATCGCGCAGCACGCCGGGTGTGTCCTGCACCATAACGCGCACGTAGTAGCAGGAGCGCCATTCTTCTGGCGGCACAATGGCGGCCTTGGGCAGTTCCTTGCCTACAAAACCCGTATTATTGGGGCGTTCGTCGCGGGCAACGGCCAGCAGGTCGGCCAGCACGGCTCCGGCTGTGGGCAGATCGCCCGCGCCGCGTCCGTGGAAAAAGAGCGGGCCGGAGGCATTGGCGTCCACGCGTACGGCATTGTACGCACCGCCTACGCGGGCCAGCAGATATTTGTGGAAAACAAGGGCGGGAAACACCCCGGCTTCAAGGCGTACCGGGCCTTCGCCACAATCCTTGGCGTCAGCCTTTTCTTCGGGGCAGGGCACCTGACGTACCTGACCGATGAGCTTGATGCGGTAGCCGAATTCGCGGGCAAGGCGGATGTCCAGCGCAGAAAGGCCGCGAATGCCCCGCACTGAAAGAGCTGTATAGGGATAGTGTACCCCGTAGGCCAGACGGATAAGCAGAATGAGCTTGTGAGCCGCGTCGTGCCCGTCGATGTCCAGCGTGGGATCGGCTTCTGCGAAACCCAGATGCTGGGCCTGCTTGAGGGCCACGTCAAAGTCCAGACCATTGGATGTCATTTCGGACAGGATGAAGTTGCTGGTGCCGTTGAGAATGCCCATGAGCGACTGAATGCGGTTGCCCGTGAGGCTTTCCTTGAGGGCTTCCACAATGGGCACTGCCCCGGCCACGCTGGCTTCGTAGCGCAGAATGCGCTTCTTGCGGTCGGCCTTCTGAAAAAGCGAAAGGCCTTCTTCGGCCAGCAGGGCCTTGTTGGCCGTAACAATGTGCTTGCCCTGGTCGAGAGCGCGGTCGATGAGGTCACGGGCGTTGTCGATGCCGCCTATGAGCTCCACCAGTACGTCGATTTCCGGGTCGTCCGTAAGATCGCGTGGATTGGTGACCAGTTCCGCTCCGTCGGGCAGGGGCACGTTGCGCGCCTTTTTGGCGCTGCGTACCAGTACTTTCTTGATCAGGATGTCACGGCCTGAACGGCGGCGGATGAGGTCCGCATTTTCTTCAATCAGGCGTACCAGCCCGCCGCCCACGGTGCCGAATCCGGCAAGGCCTACTACCAGTGGCTTGTCACTGTTCTTGGTCATGATTTCTCCGAAAGTGCCCGGTAGCAAAGCCGCAACTGATAAGGCACCGGTTTTGACGCAGATCGGGCATGTCCGGCCTGCGCACGTTTTTATCCTTTTACGTCATGTGGCAACAGCTCTCAATACCCGAAAAGGCCAGGGGCAAAAAACACTGTGCTCCGGCGGCGGGCCGCTTGCGGGCGCGCGCATGCGCAATCCCCGATGCGAACCCGCCCGCCGGAGCGCAGGTGGATATAGTCTGGTCCTGTATCTGCTGCATAAAAGCAGGAAACTTTTATGTGCTGAGCCTGAGAGCTTTTACGTTAAAATGCTCCGGGGCATTGCAGCTTTGAAAAGATATATTTTCAAAGCTGCTCCGCTCTAGTCAGACGTGCCCGATAACAGCCTGCGCATGCTGCTGATGGCCTGCCGCGTGCGGTGTTCGTTTTCAATAAGGGCAAAGCGCACATACTCGTCGCCGTAAGAGCCGAAGCCAAGACCCGGCGAAACGGCTACATGGGCCTCGGTAAGCAGCAGCTTGGAAAATTCCACGGAGCCCATCTTGCGGAAGGCTTCGGGAATGCGCGCCCACACAAACATTGTGGCCTTGGGGGAAGGCACTTCCCAGCCAATGCGGTTGAGGCCGTCGATGAGGCGGTCACGCCGTTCCTTATAGACATTACAGATGTCGTTCACACAGTCTTCGGGGCCGTTAAGGGCCACGGTGGCGGCTATCTGCACGGGCTGGAAGATGCCGTAGTCGAGGTAGCTCTTGATGCGGGCAAGGGCGTGGATAAGGTGCTTGTTGCCCATGCAGAAGCCCACGCGCCATCCGGGCATGGAGTAGCTTTTGGACAGGGTGTAGAATTCCACGCCCACGTCCTTGGCTCCCTTGGCCTGCAGAAAGCTCGGGGCCTTGTAGCCGTCAAAAACAAGGTCGGCATAGGCCAGATCGTGTATGACCCAAATGTTGTTTGCCTTGGCGAATTCCACAATTTTTTCAAAAAAGGCCAGATCCGTCACTTCAGTGGTGGGGTTGTGCGGATAGCAGAGGAAAAGCAGCTTGGGCTTGGGCCATGCCTGACGGGTCGCGGCTTCAAGGTCTTCAAAAAAATCGCGGCCAGGGCCGATGGGCACACTGCGCACATCCGCGCCCGCAATAATGGGGGCGTATTTGTGGATGGGGTAGGTGGGGTCTGGCGCAAGCACCACGTCGCCAGGCTCAAGCATGGCCAGCGAAAGATGGGCCAAGCCTTCTTTGGAGCCCATTGTAACTATGGATTCGGTTTCCGGGTCAAGGTCCACGTTAAAATGGCGCTTGTAACGGTCACAGACGGCCTTGCGCAGGTTGGGGATGCCGCGCGAGAGGGAATAGCGGTGGTTGATGGGCTTGAGTGCTGCCTCTGCGAGCTTTTCCACAATGGGTGCGGGCGTGGGGATGTCCGGATTGCCCATGCTGAAGTCCACGATGTCGATATTCTGCCGACGAAGCCGCATCTTGAGGTCCCCCACTACAGCAAAAACGTAGGGGGGCAGGCGGCGAATGCGTGAAAACTCTTCCATTGTCTTGCTCCCAGAGCATAATGATTGTCCCGGCAAGGGCACAAGCGCCCTTGCGGCGGCGCGGCGGGCGGCCTGCAATGTCACTCGGCCGCGCAAGGTTAAAAAACCCCGCGCTCTTTCGCCCCAAAGACGTAAGCACGGTGGACGCCACAGGCGTTCCTTTTGAGGGTGATGCAGCATAGCCAGCGAAAAGCCGGTTTGTAAAGCTTCTGCATGAAACATCAGGCAATTAAGTTCTTTTTCCGCATTGTTAGTTTATATACAAAGAGGTTGCGGGTGTGGCGGACACGCCAGTTGCTCTTTGCTTTCAGCACGTCGTGGTGTACGGTGAACAAGAGTATGCTGCCCGGAGGAACACATGGACGACCATATCCGTTTTGACCATCAGAATCTTGAACTGCACCTGTTGGACCAGCGCTTTCTGCCAGAGCGGGAGTCGGACTTTGTGTGCCGTACTGCAGACGACGTGATCAGCGCCCTGCAGACGATGGTCGTGCGCGGCGCGCCTGCCATCGGCGTTACTGCGGCCTGGGGCTGCGTGCTGGCCCTCAAGGATGCGCAAGGGCCGGACTGGGCCGC
>NZ_JASGDK010000093.1:0-40945 GCF_047607245.1 Desulfovibrio sp. | reverse complement strand
CTGCCCTTGGGCCTCATGACAACGAAAAGCGTTCCTTCAATCCACGCTCCCGCACGGGGAGCGACAAAAGCTCCGAAGGAAAGGACGGGCGCATCTTCTGCCTTCAATCCACGCTCCCGCACGGGGAGCGACTGTGGATCTGGATACGAGCACCCCGCGTCAGCAGATCTTCAATCCACGCTCCCGCACGGGGAGCGACCCCTCACTGTAATAGACCATCGCAGCAGCGTATTTCTTCAATCCACGCTCCCGCACGGGGAGCGACCTGGCCTGATGTCCCACGATGGCGGGATGTGTGTTCTTCAATCCACGCTCCCGCACGGGGAGCGACTTCCTTCAGCCAAGCGAAGCCACACGCAAAATAGATCTTCAATCCACGCTCCCGCACGGGGAGCGACCCGCCCGTGTGTTGTCGCTTATTGCTGGACGAGTCTTCAATCCACGCTCCCGCACGGGGAGCGACGTGACGTTAACAGCCATAGTTTCTCCTCTTGGATTTCTTCAATCCACGCTCCCGCACGGGGAGCGACCAATTTTCGATGACAAGACGGTGTTCGACGCTGCCTCTTCAATCCACGCTCCCGCACGGGGAGCGACTGTGCCCCTTGTTTTGCTTTGGCCAGCAATGATTTGCCAGCCCTGTTTCGAGCAGGTCACAAGACTCGAAACGCAATGGGGTTTAAACACGGTGAACATAAAAATATCGTAATTAATTTCAATATATTATAAAATCGAGAACCTCCCGGTAATTACCTGTGCGCTACAGGTTCTCGCAAAACATTGGCCGCACTTTTCACACACTGCCACACGCTCTTGTCCTTCTAAGGATAGCCATTGTTAGATGATGCTGCCCTTCTTCCAGTTCACAAAGGTGTAAAGACATCGCGGTGTGCGTGGTAAAAAATTGCCAGAGCATGCCGCTGTAATATTTTCTGGCCTGCGATTGTATCAATCTGTTTTCGTTTATAAATTAATACAGCCACATCGATAAAAATAAATATTTCTATTCAAAACCAATGCACGGTGCATTGCCTATAAAATCAATGTTCCCTGCGGATCATAAGAGGGTTTTGCACCCACATGCTCAACACGATTTTTCCAACTTGCGCCCAAAAAATAAAATCGCAGGCTGTCTTTCTCCTCATCCATACACCCTAGCAGATTGTTTCGCAGAATTACCCATTGAGCGGGATCCACCACGCACTCAAATACCGAAAACTGCACTCGTTGCCCCCAGTTTTCGCAGTGGCGGGCAATTCTGCGTAAACGGCGTTTACCCGCAACATCCTGAGTATTTACATCATAGCTGACGAGAACTAGCATAGCATCACCGGATCACAAAAGGTGGATATGCATCCAAATCACCACGCAGATATCGAGCCAGCAACCGCGACTGACAATGGTATAGCAGGCCTGATGACATTTTTTCCTGCAAAAATGGATGTTCCACTGTTTCCTGTTTTCGTTCTTGCCAGGCGGTGATCACATCCTTTCTTGTGGCTTCATCCATAATAACAGCGCCAGATTCCGTACGCCGAAAGCCTTTGGCCTTCACCTGCCCCCGATTAATAAGCGTGCAGGCAAGTCTGTCAGCCAGATATGGACGAAACTCTTCCATAATATCCAATGCCAAACTGGGGCGTCCGGGCCTGTCGCGGTGCAAAAAACCTACAGCAGGATCAAGCCCACTACTTTCAAGTGCTCCACGAACGTCGTGCGCCAATAACGTGTATAAAAAGGAAAGAAGACAATTAACGGCATCCAGTGGTGGGCGGCGGTTACGTCCTTCAAAGCGGAAAGCTGGATCTTTAGCCTGGATAAGATGAGAGAAAACGCCAAAGTACGCCTGAGCGGCTTCACCTTCAATTCCACGAACCAGATTAAGTGGCAAAGGTTCACGCAGCCGCAAAAGGCTTTGGGCCAGCCGGGCAATGGCTGCATCAAGCTCAGCATGGGGGCGTTCACGCGCGGTGCGCATAAGCACTGTGCGGCAGTTGGCTACTTTTCCAATAACCATAGAAGCAGCAATGGCGGCAGAAGAATCGTCTTCATCCGCTCTGCGATACTGCTCTCGCCGCAGCAGCACATTGCCGCTTACTGGCCCGTGCATGGATGCCAGAAATCGTCCGTTTTGGGTCAGCCACGATACTGTCACGCCGTTTTCCGCACAGTGGCCCAACAAAAAGGGACTGCACGAAATTTGCCCAAAAAGCACCAGACCGCCGAGCGTGTGGATGGGGATTTTTCCCTTGAGCATATCCCCCTGATAAACAGCTACACATTCGCCATCCTTAGCGAGATAACTCTCTTGAGTAGTAACAAACAGCGTATTGAGGAGCGGTTTCATATGCCCTCCATCACGGATTGCAGATAGCTCGCAGCAGAAGTCTGCGGAGCAAGGGGCAAGCAGACATCACACAGCGAGCACGCCGGGCAAATGTTGTTGGCAACTTCGACGGGGGGAGGCGGAGGGGTAGCCCCCTTGCTCAGCAAATCCTGCACGGCAAGGATGGTGGCGCGGGTTTCATCCCGAAGAGCTTCGTTGAGTGTCACTACCTGCCGCCGCCGGGTTTTGCCGTAAAAAAGCGCTCCTTCAGAAATGAAAACGTGCAGCATTTCTTCCAGGCAGAGAGCCTGCGCGCAAAGTTGAATGCGGTCTGCGGCCATGCTTTTTGGGCGGCCGCGCTTGTATTCTACGGGATACGGCTGCCAGGCCTTGCCGAGGCGATGGAACTCCACAACATCAGCTTGCCCGGTCAATCCAAGTGTATGCGAGCACAGCAGCAAACCTGAAACGGTTTTGCAGTCGCCGCGGGTTTCCGCTTTATTGCTGTGGGCTTTTTCGTGCAGTTGACGCCCCTCGGCAGTGTACACGTTCTCTGTCCAGAGTTGCTCCAGATGGATAAGCGCGCACTGCCGGGGGCAGAACAGATAATGCTGCAATGCCGATATAGGTATGAAATCGGCTGGGGGGTGGTGATGCATGGTGGCTTCCTTGACAAAGGATTAGTGCCCCCTCCCGAAGGGAGGGGGCCTGTCTGCCACAACTAATCAGGCTATACTCGCTTCAATCCACGCTCTAGAGTCCAGAGCGACTCGCAATCCAACAAGGGCGCTAGCGAGCTACATTCGTGGGAACACATTCCAGTTCAAAAATAAAAAAATTAGGTGTGTTTGCCCGCACATTGACAGATTAGGCAAACACACTTAAAAAACAGGAGCTTCTAGAGCCTTCCGTATGATCGATCAAAACCTTACCGGAAGGCTCTCTTTCTTATACGGTGACTGCCACGCTCCTTGAGAACAGTCACCTGCTACTAATAAAATACGCATATCACAACCCTCCGAAACTTTATCCCAAATTAAAAACGAATCCCTCGTTAGGATTTTTTAGCAGAGGATCGGATTTATCGCAATCATTATCTTTGAGTATAGTCTAGTTAGGTGTAGAGTTAAAAACCCAGAATAGTTTCAGCCTTCAAGCCCGGCGTGGCCTCATTATTCAACATGTAACTGCCATCGGGATTAACCGTAAGGCTTTTATGCACCTTTGCCGAGGAATATTGCCCAGAAGCGCAGTTATGCTGCCACCAGAACACATGATTGACGGCCATGCTGCCCTCTGGCCGGGCAGAAGAAGCATCGTTTTCAAACAATCTGGGCAAAATGGCCTTAATCACGGCTGCATCTTCATCACTAAAGCCCGTACGAACGGCAAGCTGTGGATTGATGCTGCCGTAAAAAACATACACGCCCTTGTCCACACGGTGCTTCATGCCCATTGTGTCAGAACCGCGTTTGCTGCCATCACCTTCGCCACTGACGCTTTTAGTAATCTGGATGCTGGCCACGCTGACAGGCTCAACGCTAAAGGCGGAGTGAATGCTTACCGGGCCGCGCACAGCAATGGAAACCCCCGCAGCGTCACCATCTTTGCCGAAGGCAAAAAGCTGACCAAACGCGCGCACGTCAAACCACTTTGCGCACGCTTTTTGAGCGGTTTCTTCCTTGCTGCATTTTTTGGGGTTAAAGGCATCCTTGCCAAGACCATACTCTGCGGATTCAGCCCTTTCCTTAAGTGAAGCCATAGTGTCCAGCTTACGGTCGTCGGACTGTACAAAAACTTGCGTCCCTTTGTGCTCCATAAGCCGATCACGAATCTTGCGCTTAAGGCAAACGTCGCTGATTTCACCGTAACCGTCGTAGTCAGTACGGGGGCGGTTGCCGTTGAGCGGGTCGCCGTTGGGGTTCGCGTGATCTACGGTGAGAATAACGGCGAAATCGATCTTGTGCTGCAGGCTCATGTTACACTCCTTGCGGGTCATTGGCTTCAGTGGCGTTTTCTTTGTTTGCCTTGGCATACAAGGCCGACAACTGACAATGGTAGCCCAGCAGAAATTCCCCGCTGAGTTTGTCGGAAGAAGTAAATTCATCAGGAACAAAATTTTCGTAAATTTCTTTCCAGATTTTTTGTGCCCGGCTAAGCAGCGCAACGCGGGAACCGCTTTTCAACCTCTGAATATACGGCTGTAACTGCAGTTCGATCTGCCGCCAGGTAGCAAAAGGATGGTCGGCAAAGCGCTGCATCAATCGCTCGGCATTGGTTGGGCGTTTTACCTCTGCGCTATCCAAAGCTGTGCGCTCAATATATTCTGCAACTGCCAGAAGCCGACCAAAGAGGTAGTCACGGGATTTACGCGTTTCATCAAGTGACATGCTGTATTCCTTTTCTATAATGTGCCTAGCGAAGTAGCCCCTGTACATGGCGCAAGCAACGCCCAGCACCTCAGCCCATTCCCAGGCTTCATGCGCCGCACGGTTGCATGCCCGGCGCACGCAGCTTTCAACAATATCACGCGGCAAAGATGCCCCATCAACAATACACGGCAACAGCCTCTCTACCGTGGCTTTGAGCAGCTTATCGTCAATACGTCTGCCGTAAGCAACGCGGGCAATAACTTCTGGCGTAGGAGCCTGGGCTAGGTAGAAGGTGCGCATTTTGCGTCTGCTCTGGCCGTCGCCCTCTTCGGCAATCCGTACTGGCAGTACCCATGCGCAGTCTTCTTGCCATTTTTCCAGATTATGCAGGTAGTCCCTGACCATCTGCTCACGATAAAATGTTACGGAAAGCCGACCGGGACTGGCGGCATCCATAGCCATAATGATTATGCCATCTGTTTCTGTAAGATCAGCCTTGTACCCCAGCATAGCCCTGTTCAGCCTTTTGGCAAAAGACAGCGCCATATTTGCTGGAGGAACAAAGGGCTGTGAAGCGGTATCCACATCTACTTGAACCGAGGGAGCGTCGTCACGCAAAAGATCATCTTCATCCAAGTCGAAAAAATCTTCACACGGATTGGGCACAGATGTGCCGCTGACAGCCCAAGCTACAACAGCCTGATCGCCATTGCGGTAGCCTTGCCGCGCGATAAGCCAGCGCAGTGCGTTGTGGGCCTTGTGACTTACCTCATAGCCGACAGTGCAGGCCTGTTCCGGCTCCAGAAAACGTCCACGGTAGGTAAAATTTGCGGAATCATTGGAAGAAATAAGTTTTGCGCCATCACCAGGGCGGCGAATATTGCGCGGGTGCTTTGTAGCAACAGCGCAATCCAATCCCTGCACCATGCAGAATCCCTTTTGGTCCATCATAGATGCATCGTATGCCATCCAAGCCTGCTGCAAGCTGACGTCCTTCCAGGTGCGCGGCTCCATATCATCAGGCAGGTTGACCACGCTCCATATAACCAAGGCATCGCCTTGATCGCGTACTGTGAGATTGCCAATTTTTTTGGGTTGCAGTCGGTTAAATATACTGTCTTTACCGCTTTCTTTGTCTGCCTCGGTCGGCTCAGTTTGCAGATTTTGTGAAGATTCACCGCGCAATACGCCGCATTGCAGCAAATCTTCTACCAAATGCCCCTTTGAAACGTAGGCATATACAGCCTTGGCTTTTGGATGACTGTAGGAAGAGTCGCACCATGCCTGCAACTGAGCAGCATAAAGATTATAAAGATTTTTTTTGCCACCTGAATAATCTTTGGCGCAATAGTGGATTTTGTCACCCAGTGGATGAGGGGAATCACCACTGGTACGCCCGGCTGAATCTTCCGTTGCCGGAATAATAAACTGCATCTTTAAAGGCAGAAGCTCCGCCCGCACAAAAGTACCATCCCCATCAATCACAACATGGATATGCGCCTGCTGGCTGGTATGGCTCACAGGCATAAGAGCAGGGGCTTCTTTGCCTCCGTTCTCCGCCTGTGGCGGATCTATAAAAGCGGGATTTTGGGAGCAAACCTCATAGGTTTCAAAAAGTTTTTGCATCCAACTCACAGTGTACCCCCTTGTGCCCCCTCAGAAAGCAGATCTCGGGCGTCAGGGTAAGCCACGGTTTCGGGCTCCTGCAATAGGCGGCGCAATTCTTCTTCATCACAACCCGCATAGTTCTTGTCGGGGTGGAAAACCTTGGGCTTCATCTCACGAATTTCTTTGCGCAAAAGTGATGCGTCATCTGGCGGGGGAAATTCAATAACCCCTTTGCACATCACAGGTATCCAGAATCTGGCGCCAAAGTTGGAGGTTCCTGTTTCATCAGGGTAGTCAAAGCCGTGAAACATGAGACCAAACGCCAGCTCTTCCAGATCGTCGTACGCACCCGTGCCTTCGCCAAACCTGCAAGGCTCAACATATCCTTGGCACTCGCGCGTTCCCAAAAAAATATCCTGTCTGCCGCCGCGCGCAAGCATGCGCTTGGCTATCTCATAATGCTTGCCTTCTATGCGGTCTTGCTTCAATTCCGGCCTGTGCTCGTTCCAGATAAAGCGGGCCTTTACCTGATACGCAACGTCTGACAGATAGGTATAGATGGAAAGATCATTCCCACCTGTTGTGGGTCTGATTGGCTTTACGCCTTTGGTTTGCGTGCGAAAAGGTTGCAAAACACGCACCTTTTCAATCACCCAAATCAGGGTAGGCTTCCAATATATAGATTTTACTATACCTTTAAGAGCTTCATATGTGGGGATGTGATAAGAACACTTTTCTCCACCAACTCGAGTTACCGGATCGGAAAAAAGGGCGTAACGCCCATAAACAGTAAAGGATATGTCGTTATTCACTCAATCCTCCTATCAAAAATTACAAAGATCGAGATTATGCACTGGTTGCGTGACTACGCCTTGATCGTTGCAGTAAAAGTTTGGCTTCAAAGCAAACATGCCACTATCCTGCACCGGATACAAGGCGCCTCTCTCAATAAGTTCACGCTCTGTATGAGGAAAGATGTTTACAGAAAACCGTTGCGCTCTACGTAAAAGCTCATACTTTTTATACAGCAAATCTGATGAACAAAGATCAGCAATAATGGCCTTGCCCTCTCCATAGGGAACGAAAATACTTTTGGCTATTGAATCTATTGGCTTGAAGAGTTTTGCTGCTGAGCTGAATGACTGACTCAGCATGGGGAAACGGCTTTTACCTGTAGCAAGCCTGTTACTTCCCAGCATATCAAGCAATGAATTGCTATCCCCGGCAGCATAAGAAAGCAGTGCTCCCCTGCGATGAAAATAATAGTCAAAATATGTTGCAACCAACTGCGGCATGGTGAGGTCATACCCTGATGCCAACAGCTCATCGGCATACCTCACACGCACAGTATCAAGAAAAGTATCCCGTCCTTCCTTTATGTCGTTAAGCCAGCTCAAATTTTCCAAAGCAGCGTCCACACGCACCACATGCACTCTACCCGGTTCGCTTTCGCCATGCCTGTTACAACGACCTGCCGCCTGTAGGATGGAATCCAAGCCAGCAGCCAGACGGATAACAGACCGAAAACTGATATCGACACCGCACTCGATAAGTTGCGTGCTTACGCAAAGCACAGGATGGCCGTTCTTCAAATCAGCGCGCATGGCCTCAAGCTTTTCCATACGGTGCGCTGGGCACAAATTAGTGCTCAGATAGTAGTAAGTTACGCCATCTTCTTTCTTACAGAGCGTATAAATTTTTTCTGCCAACCCCTTGGTGTTGCAAACCACAAGGCACGAACCCTGCTCCCGCTGCTCTTTCTGCGCAAGGGCGACAATGTCTTCGGCGGTCATATCGGTATGGCAGTGATCAAAAAATACTGTGCGCTTCAGGTTTGTAAACAACTCTGGAACGTCTGGCACAATTTCCATGTGGGGCTTCAAGTTTAAACTGCCGCGCAGCGGGTGCGGCAAACTACCCAGGCGGGGTTGCGTTGCGGTGCAAAGCACTGCGGTAGAACCACACTGCCCGGTCAAAAAATCCACCGCATTGCAAAACATGCGTAAACAGCGCACAGGAACAGTTTGCACCTCATCAAAAATAATCACGCTGCGCGCGAGATTATGCATCCGGCGAACAGAGCTGGTGCCTGCACCAAACAGACTTTCCAGAAACTGCACCATCGTGGTGAAAACAACAGGAGCATCCCAATTTTCAGATAATTTTTCCCATTGGCTGGCGACCTCTTCAGCATTCGCGCTCTCATCGGGCATGAAGTTGGAATGGTGCTCAAGCACTATTGACCCGGGTGGTTCATCCTGCTCAAGGATTTTTCGGGCTACATCGGCATTTTGGTCAATAATAGAGGTGTATGGGATAATGTAGATAACCCTGTCCATCTGATGCTCTTGAGCATGCAGCAAAGCAAATCTGAGGCTGGCCAGCGTTTTTCCACCGCCAGTGGGTACAGTGAGAGAAAAGATTCCCGGCGCATCCTGGGCACGCCGGGCACAATGGGCAGAAATGTCGCCCCGAATACGATCAATGGCATGTTGCTGACTTTTTTGAGCCAGGTCTGCTTCCAGCCGCTGCACCAACACATCCCAAGAGCGGCATGGCCTGCCTGCCCGGATAGCTGCGACATTTGGGTCTTCAAAATCGGCACTGTCAGTACGGTCTGCGTCAATCAGAGAGCTGAACAAAAATCGCACCAGCAGGCCCAGCTGAAAATCACGGCTGTTCTCACAATCAGATTGATCATTGCTGCCTGCTTTGACTTGCTGCCTGCCCATTACCCTGTGTTGCAACTTTTTAAGGCCAGCAAATACTTCCAGCAATAACGCATCTGAAATTTCACTTTCTATTGCTGAAAAAATTGCGGGATCGCACCGTTGCTCGCACTGGTCATGATGCGTTTTGCTCTCTGGGCGTACCATATAGTCATTGGTAAAAGCATGTTTACCATCTGGGGTTACGCAATCTTTTAAGCCGGAATGGTGTGACAGAATGCACAGGGCGAGCATCTGAGCAATCGCTTTTTGGGTATCATTGCCTTGCAGAGACTTCCAGAGGTGCTGTCCCCCTGCAAAGGCATGATTTATTTTACCCTTGAGAGCGATGTAATCGGTATAGCCTGGTTCATCAGATGTGATATTGCCAGCAGCAGAAAGGATATAGTTTTGAAATTCAATTGAATATTTACCAAAGTCATGCAGTAAGCCCACAAGATGACCTGCCAGAGGTAATCCGGCCTTGGCTGCTGCAACAGACGTTAACTCCGCCACGTTACACAAATGCTCAGAAAGAGGTTGTGCCCGAACAGAAGTATCAGCTTTGAACTGAGCAACATGAGCTACACAGCAACCTGGCAAATCTGCCATAATGCCCCCTTAAGCCCCTTTGAAAAACGTGTCATGCGACGCAATAAATTTATTTAAAATGCTATTATCTTTATTGTGTTAGTGTCAATTAACAAGGCTAAATTTCCTTCAAAATGTGAGGGGCAGATGCCCGGAAACAAAAAAACTCTTAAGATATATCATTAGAGACTAACTTTATTAATTTACATTTCAAAAATGTATTTATCACCCGGCGCGTCCTAAGTGACGGCATCAAAACTTTGATTCAATTAGCTGATAGTATCAGACGAGATCCAATATAGCTAACGACGTCCGCAATGAATCAAGCCAGACGCAAAATTCTTCCACCTTCTTTAAAAACAGAACTTTCATTTCCTGCATGGAATATTAACGGTATGAAGCATAGAACTGCTGATGCAATTGCCCAAGCTTATTCCATTTAATGCCGGGCTCGGGCATTTCCGGGATGCGCCCTTCTTGTTCCTCTTTTTCCCACTGTTGAATGAGGTTCATCCAACCTAACTGGTAGGCAATGTTCTCATAAGGAGTTCTTTCTCCCTCTTCCTAGGTACATTTTTTTCTGATTCACCAACAACATCAAACTCCTTGATATACAAAAAAGCGCTGCTTTTAATGGAGTCAATGAGTTGCTGCTTGCCAGCATATTCAACCATAGTATTCTCTTTCACTAAACGGGATAAAGCACTGTTGTAACACAACTAATCTCCCTCAGCTAGTCGATACACTTCTGGTCTGTTTAAATGCCCCTTTCCGCGCCTTTTATCACTCCCGGTTCATTGGCGAACAGCCTGAGTAACGCTGCTAATGAAATTTGAGCGCAGCTCTCCAGTTGATCCCTTCAGGGCCTTAAACCCTACCTTGGCTATTCAGGGTACAGAGCCCGACAAATGCACATTTGAGCCAGCAGGTTGAGATTAACAAAAGGCAAGCAACTGACATAACCCACACAATAGAAATTGAAATTCATTTTTAATTTGGGGCATAAAAAATCCCCTTACGGGCAGTCATATCCAGCAGCCTCGTGTAGTTTCTGCATCACACTTTTCATACACGCACTCTAAAACCCGCAGAGAAGTCGAGCTATAACATGATTGAAATTGTTAGATCAAAGCTGCACGGCCTTCATGTAACTGGTTGTGACCTTGAGTATCATGGCTCAATAACACTTGATCCGCTCATATGCCGCCAGGCTGGCATGTACCCAATGGAATTCGTTTATATATGGAATAAAAACAGTGGTCAGCGTATTTCAACCTACGTCATTTATGGTGAACCAGGATCACGCTGCTGCGTCCTCAATGGCGCGGCAGCCCGTACCTGCCAGAAAGGCGATGCCGTAATTATTTGCGCATCCATGCAGGTTCAGAATCCTGATGAACTTTATACCGTCAGACCCAATGTTCTTACATTCGACAATCAAAACAATATTATTGAACATTTTCAGTATAATGTATTCAAGTCAAAAGAGTTCGAATACGACTTCAGAATAGACAGCGTTTCGTAGCACAACCCGTGAAAATTGTTGTGGCAAATGTATACGAAGTTCTGGGAGCATCCACAGCCCTCCTTCATGCAGAGTTGAAAAAAAGTATCGCGAGCGCCCACCATAACAGCCGGATTGCGCACGCCTTCCGTCAGGCAAATGTTTGCCTCAGCTTGGAGGAGCAGCAGAAGGCTCTGCGGTTTCGTTTCGCCCGCGACAGCCTGCTGTATGCGCATGCCCACGCACTGCTCCGCCACGAACTCAGCAACAAGCATCCTGAGACTAAACCGGCGGCATGGCATTTTTGTGCGGGAAACTGCGGAAAACCATACCTGACAGGACGTTACAGACCCCTATGGTTCAACCTGTCACACGCATGGCCGTTCATAGCTGTGCTTACCTGCTCCGCAGGGCGGTGCGGTGTTGATATTGAGTGTGCGAAGACGCCGCCAGCATACAACGAAATTTCAAAACACGCTTTACATGCCGACGAACATGCTGCTGTCCATAAAAGCAGCAAGCCCGGCACGCTTTTTTTGCAATACTGGACCATGAAAGAGGCTGTCTGCAAGGCTATTGGGTGCGGAATGCCACGAGGTTTTCCCGCGTTGCGCGTTCAGCCGGACTTTCAAACCGTAATACTTAACGGGCGAAGGCTCTTCGCACGCCTCGCTTCCACCGTGGATGCAACAGCTGGCTATGTTCTGGCGGGTTGTTGCCTGACAAGGCGAACAGGCACCTGTGAAGTGACAAGCGTACGCCTTGAGTGCCTTGGAAGAACATAATTCACTTTTGAGGGATGTAACTACACTCTGCACCATTTGCAGCACAAGCTGTTGCGCGCGGCCTGCCGCCGCCAGTGCAATTTCGCTTAACCCTCTTTAAATGATTCTTAACCTTTCCGGGGGTGCATCTTGAGTGATCAGCCAGCCTTTTCACCTCTGCTGCGGCGACTGGACCGCATCGTTACGGAATACGGCGCTACTCCTGCTGTTATCGATGACAAGTTCACGCTGAGCTATGCACAGCTGGATCAGGCAGCCGATGCTCTGGCCCAGGAACTTGTTCGTCGTGGCAGCCCCGTAACAGGGCTCTACCTTGAACGCTCCGCAGAAAGCATATTGGCGGTGATGGCAGCGGCCAAAGGGGGTATCACCTATGTTCCACTGGGGCTTGACTGGCCGGACGCCCGCATTGAGCGCGTCATCACCCGTTGCGGCATCAAGGCGCTGTTCGCCAACCCCGAGAACATGAAGGGACGCGACTGGAGCACGCCCCTTTGGCAGTGCGCGCCTGGTACATTTTTTGACAAGAAACCGCACGCTGCCCCCTTGCCGAATCCCGACGCAGATGCCGCGCTGTATATCATGCATACCTCTGGTTCCACAGGAGAACCCAAGGGCGCACGCATTTCGCATGCAGGCATATACTCCATATTTAGTGATGTGGAACGTATCGGCTATTGGCCGGGACGGATAATGACGCATGGCGCTTCTATGACCTTTGATATGTCTATTATGGAGGTATGGGGAGGCCTGCTCAACGGCTGCTCCCTTGTAATCACCGACACGCAGAGCATGCTTGACAGTGCAATGCTTGAAAAACACCTCATCAGATACGGCGTGGAATTGCTGCTTTTACCTACCAGCGTTTTCAACGTGGTTAGCGCGCAAAATCCCCAGACGTTCCGGCGGCTAAAATCATTGTGCTTCGGCGGCGAAATGCCCAACAGAGAAACCATCCGCCGGGTGCGTGAGGCATGCCCTGGCCTGGAGCTTCACAACTGCTACGGTCCGACAGAATGCAGCGTAATGGTAGCTACGGAGACCATCACTGAAGATTCTTTAAGCGCCGCGCGCATCCCGGCGGGGCGAGCCCTGGGCGACACGAACTTTCTGATTATGGACGACACGGGGCGCACTTTACCCGCCGGAGAGGAAGGCGAACTCTTCATCTGCGGAACTTGCGTCGGGCTTGGCTATGTCAAGGGCACGGCAGACAGCTCCCAGGCGTTTACCAGCCGGGCGGATACCGGCGAGCGCCTTTACCGTACCGGAGACAGGGCGGTGCTGGACGAAGCTCATGTGCTGACCATACTTGGCCGCAATGACGACCAGATAAAAATATCCGGCTGCCGCGTAGAGCCTGGCGAAATCAGCGCCGCCATTATGGCATTTCCTGAAGTGCATGCCGTGCATGTGGGCATTGTCAAAGAACCGCACCCGGAACTGGCGGCCTACGTTGTACCCGGGCACGAAACAACAGACGACAACGCCTTTATCGCACGCCTGAAAGCATTCCTGACTTCGCAGGTTCCCGAGCATATGATTCCACGGCACATCCTGCTGCTGGACGAACTGCCCCTGCGTGCCAGTGGAAAAGTCGACACTTCACGACTCCCGGCTCCTCACAAAAAGCAGACAGTGTCTGACGACGCCGTTCTCGACATTTTTCGCACAGTGCTTGCGGACTCGTCTTTTTCCTCCGAGGACTCGTTTCTTGAAGCTGGGGGAAGTTCCATTATGGCTGCCAGACTCATCGCGGCCCTACGCGAATTTTCCGGCGTTGCCGTACCCTTCCATCTGATCATGGAGCCGCGCACAGCTGCCATTGCCAATCTGTATATCGAGAATGCCAAACTGGGCATGCGGCAACATGCCCTCGATGCTGCGGCAACAGGGTTCTCCTCCGGCTCAGAAATCACAGCGAGAATATAATGTCCGCAGTTCCAACCTATACAGATTATGACCATCTGGCATTTATGCTTGAGCTGCGCCGCCAGGGCGTTACCCTGCATGCCGAGAGCGGGGAGCTTGTTTGCCGGGGCAATGCGTCTGTTCTGACAGATCACGTGGTGGAGCAACTCAGATGCCATAAGCAGGCTATCCTTGCCCAGCTGGCGTCAGAACAGACGAGTGAGGGCATGGACCTGCCCCGCCTCGTCCCCAGGCCGGAAGAAAAGTATCTGCCCTTCCCTCTTAATGAAAATCAACAGGCGTACTGGATGGGCCGCGATGCGTCCGTGGCCTTTGGCAGTATTGGCATACACGCATACTTTGAGCTGGAGATACGTAAATTTGACGCCCAGCGATTTGAATACTGCTGGAACACGCTTCTCCAGCGGCACGACATGCTCCATGCTGTTGTGCTTACTGACGGCACCCAGCGAATCTTGCGAGATTTTTCAAATTTTTCCCTGAAAATTAATAATCTTACACACATGAACGCTGTTGACGCTGAGCAGGTTCTTTTTGCGGAACGCGCAACGCTTTCCCATTCCTGCTATCCTCTTGAAGCCTGGCCCCAAACAGAATTTCGTGCTTTCGCCCTAAAGGATGGGGCTACCGTGCTTATGGGCAGCCTGGACTGCTGGTGCCTGGACGGGCACAGCCTTCAGGTTCTCATGCGGGAACTCACCCTCCTGTACGCTGGTGAAACGTTACCGCCCGTCGCTGATTTTTCTTTTCGGGACTACGTGCTTGCACTCGCTGACTTCAAAAACAGCCCCACCTATGCACGAAGCCTTGCCTATTGGCGGGAAAAGGTGCGCACTCTCCCCCCAGCGCCCGCCATCCCTTTGCGCTCAAACAGAGGCTACGGAGCTGCTGTGGAGCCGATTTCCACTATGCCAGTTCACACAGCGCCCTGTTTCAAACGGCATGAGGTTCGGCTTGAACCCCAGACGTTCGCCCAGCTGACAGAAAAACTGAGACAGAACGACCTTACCCTGTCCACGCTTTTGCTTGGGTGTTATGCGGAAACCCTCGGGCACTGGAGCTATGAAAGCAGATTTACCATCAACGTACCACGGGTAAACCGCCTGCCAGTTCACCCTGACATAGAGCGCTGCGTTGGCGAGTTCGCCAGCTTTTCCCTCACCATTGTAGATAATACGCAAGCAGACCGCCCCTTTGCCGCAAGGTGTCGTGAACTGCAACGGCAAATCTGGCAAGATCTCGAACATGAGCATGTTTCCGGCGTAACAGTTTTGCGTGAATGGCGGCAGGCCACGGGCGTAGGCCCGGAAACCGGCATGCCCTTCGTTTTTACCAGCGAGCCGGAGAGCAACGCACGTAGCCATGCCTCTTCCTGGGTAGGTTCTCTGGGAAGTCTGGGTACAGTACGCCAGACTCTGACGCAGACGCCGCAAGTCTGGGTAGACGCCCAGTACGGTATGATCGACGGCGCACTGCATCTGTCGTGGGACGTTCTGGAAAACATGTTTCCCGAGAATCTGCCCGAAACCATGTTCGATACCTTTGTCCAGCTGGTGCAATCCATTGCGGCTGACACAGCCGCATGGCAGTCTCCTCTGCCCCTATACCAGATACTGACGCCCCGGTGCTCATACAGTACCGAATACGGCCCCAAGGTGGATATTGGCGGCGATGACGCCTTGATCCGCCTTGAAAAACAGGCTCAAAAAATGGGACGGCAATGGGCACTGGTGGACCATCAAGGGCAAATGCTTTGGCAAGATGTATACGAAGCCGTGACCCGGCTGGCAGCCCGACTGAAGAAAGCAGGGCTGCCCCGGCATGCGCGCGTGGGCATGGCCCTGCACAAAGGCCGTTGGCAGGTGATCGCGCCCTTCGCAGTGCGAGCCGCCGGGGGTGTTACCGTTCCTCTGGACCCCGAAGCCCCGTCAGAACGCTTGCGCGGCATCCTGCACGACTGCGGTGCAAGCCTTGTACTGACAGACGGCTCGGCCACGGCCCGAGCAGCAGCCTCGGGAATTCCCGTCATGGATCCCCGCATGGATCAGGATGGTGATAACGTCCTGTTGCCGCCGTCAACTGCCATGTCTGCCTTTGAAAATGATATTTTCAGCGTCATATATACTTCTGGCAGCACAGGCGTGCCCAAGGGTGTTCTTGTTCCCTACAAGGGAATTCTCAACTGCATATCGCAATTTTCTTCCTTCTGCCCCCTGGGGCAAGAAACTCCTTCCCTGGCGCTGTCGCCCTTCCATCATGACATGGCCGTTCCCGATTATGCGGGCAACGTGCTTCTGGGCATGCCCACGGTTTTTCCGGAACACTCGCGCCGCAAGGACCCCGCCCACTGGCTTGAACTCATGCGTGAACACCGTGTGAGGTTCTGGAACAGCGTGCCCTCCATGCTGACCATGCTGCTGGATTTTTGTGCAACAGATCCAGCCCCGGGCTTGGAAAATCTGCGTCTCGTCTCCCTCGGAGGCGACTGGATACCCCTATCCACGGCACGCGCCCTGCTTCAACGCGCCCCTAGGACACGCTTGGTCAGCGTTGGTGGCCCTACGGAAATTTCCGTGGCCAATATCAGCTATCAGGTGCGCGACATCGCGCCCCAGTGGGACAGCATCCCCTATGGCAGGCCCTTCCAGAACGCCGGGTACCATGTGCTGAATCAGTTGGGGCAGGTTTGCCCGCGGGGAGTGGCCGGTGAACTGTGCTGCACAGGCCCCTATATGTCGGCGGGGTATCTGAACGACCCCAAGCGCAATGGTGCCGCCTTCGGTTTGTTGCCCGGCACGGGCGAACGCCTTTACAAAACCGGCGACATGGGACGGATGCATGAAGACGGCGTCATAGAATTTCTTGGCCGTCGGGACAGCCAGGTAAAAATACATGGTTTCCGTATGGAACTCAGCGAAATCGAGGCACAGGTACAAAGGCATCCAGACGTCAGACAGGCCGTAATTTTTCTTTCGAAAGGCAGCAAAAAATTGTGCGCCTACGTTGCCCCGCACCCCGGCAGCGACCTCAGCGTGGAAGACGTCAGGGCTTTTCTGAAAAAACGCCTGCCCTCCTATATGATTCCGTCCTTCATCGGCCAGTGCGAAACCTTTCCACTTTCCGCCAACGCCAAGGTAGACCGTGAAGCCGTCAAACAATGGCCTACACGAGCCCAGCGCACTGATTTTATTCCTGATACTCCTACAGAAAAGGCGGTCGCCCAAGCTTGGAATGCCGTGCTCGGTGCACCGCCGGAAAATGCCGATGCCAATTTTTTTGAATCTGGCGGCGACTCCATTGCGGCCATTCGTTTGCTGAATCTGCTTCGCGGGCAGGATTTTAACGGGCTGGGCGTTATGGACATCTTCCGGCATCCCACGCCAACGGCACTTTGCAGCCACATGAACGACCTGCGCGGCAACCACGAAAATAACATCCCTCCCGTGCTTCCCTCAAGACGGCGCAGCCAGCCCTCTGCCCCTGACGGAGGAAAGGTCTTTCCAGCCTCTCACGCGCAAAAACGCCTGTGGATAGAAGAAACTCTGCATCCCGAAACGGCCAGATACATTCTCGCTTTTCGCGTGAAAATTTCAGGACACGTCACAGCAGGTGTCATTGAAAATGCCTTGCAGAGGGTTGCCGACAGGCACGAGGCGCTTCGCACCACTCTGCATTGCCGTCACGACGAGGTACACGGTGAAACCGCCGACACGCAGGTATGGCAGCGCGTCCATCCCCGCCTGGCCGTGCCCTTCGCCCATGTGGACGCACACGGTCGTGCCGCGGAGGCACAACAGACGCTTTCTGACAAAGCATACCGCGAAATCTCGCAACAGACTTTTGATCTCGCTGTCGGCCCCCTGCTGCGTGCATGCCTTGTGGAACGGGATGCGCCAGAAACGGGAGCAGATCTGTATCTGGCCTTCCACCATGCCGCATTTGACGGGTGGTCCATGCGGCTGTTCATGAACAGTCTGCACGAAGCCCTCGATGACAAAGGCGTTCTGACCATCTGCCCAAGCATTGATTACGCTGATATGGCCGATTGGGAGCAGTCACAAAGTATGACGCGGCTTGTTGCCGAACGTCTGAAGGGCATGAAGAAAGAACTGGCGGATGTCACGAGGCCAGAACTTCCCAGTTTCGCGTCTATTTCACAATATGTAAAATCAACGACACAACACGGCAAAGCTCCAGCCGAAGCCTACATTACCTATCCCCTGCCGGACGACCTTGCCGTTGATTTACGGCAACGGGCCGTAGCCAGCGGCGTCACGCCGTTCATACTATGCTTTGCAGCCTTTTCGCTGCTTATTTCGCGCTATTCGGCTAGCAACAATCTTCTTCTTGGCACCTATGCCGCACAGCGGTTCACGCCGGAACTGGAAAATGTTGTGGGCATGATGGTCACCCCCCTGCCGCTCGCAATTCGTCTGGACAGGGCGAGCACCTTTCGAGAATTGCTGACCGTTTGCCGAGAATCCCTCATCCGGGCTGGAGAAAACTCCATTGTGCCTTTTGACAGTCTGGTCAGGGAAGTTGAAGCCCACCGCCAGCCCGGACGCCATCCGCTGTTTGATATTGCTTTCAGCCAAGACAACACAGAAGAAACCGCATTTTCAGTCAACGGCATGGCTGTACGATTGGAGCCAGGGGGCAGGCATGAAAGCGCTATGAGCCTGGATATCTCAATGCGAGATGGTCAGGGCGCTCTTGTTTTTGAAGTCACGGCTGATGCTTCCGTGTGGCCTCTCGCTGCCTTGACAGTCATGCTTGACCGCCTGCGGTGGATACTCCGGCAGGTAACGGACGCGCCCGGTCTTGCGCTGGAAGAAATTTCCCTGATCCCTCCAGAAGAGCAAGCCCCCCTTGCTCAATGGCGTCAGGGTGAAACTCCCGGCCTGTGGCCCTCTCTCTGGCAGCGCTTTGAGGATATTGCCGCCAGCCATGCCGATGCCCCCTGCCTGACCTACGGTTGCGGCCAAATGCTGAATTTCGGCCAGCTGCACAAATTGAGCACTGCCGTTGCCGGATGGATTGACGCCGTCTGCCCTCAACGCAAGCCTGTAGCTCTTTGCCTTGAGCGCGGACCGCTATGGGTGGCCGCTATACTTGCGGCCTGGCGTGCTGGCCGGGCTGTGACCCCTGTGAACCCCGGCATGCCACGCGAGCGCTTGCGTGACATACTTGCTCAGTCCCGCGTTGCAGCCGTGCTTATGGATACGCGGTGGCACGAATGGTTCGAGTTCGACTCACAAAATACCCCTATATGCCTTGATGTAGCTGAATTTGAAAAAAACTCTGCCATCCGCAGCGCCAATACTTCACCTGTGATGCAAAGCGATGCGGATACACCGATGCTCACGCTGTTCACCTCTGGCTCAAGCGGGCGTCCCAAAGGAGTATCCATCGGGCAGGGGGCACTAATAAACCGCTTGCAATGGGGTGGCGAAGCCATTCCCTTCGAGCCGGGCGAACAGTGCTGCGCCAAAACCGACACAGGATTTGTCGATGCGGTCACGGAACTTTTTACGCCGCTGCTGCACGCCGTCCCCGTGCACATTGTACCCGATGCCGATATACGGCGCATGGATGCAGTCTTGCACGCTCTGGAACAACACGGCGTGACACGGCTGGTGGCCGTACCAAGCGCTCTGCATGCCCTGACCGGGCTTGCCAGCCACACCCGTGTGCCCCTGCCTGCCCTGCGCCATATCATTTCCAGCGGCGAACCTTTGTCCGGCCATCTCGTCAGCGAATTGCACAAAGCCTTTCCCAACGCTGTTATCCACAACTTTTACGGTAGTACCGAGGTTTGCGGCGAAGCTGTCTGGCGCACAGTTTCCCCCCACGATGCCGAAGGCATGGCCGTGCCGTTGGGTAAGCCCATTTCAGGTGCAACCGTCATGATACTGGACGCAGACGGGCAGGAACTACCCTGGGGTCTTCACGGAGAAATAGCTGTTCAGGGAAAAGTTCTGGCCCAAGGATACCTCAACCCGCAAACCGGAAGCCTGGAGCAAAGCGGTGGCTTTACGCCACAGAGCATCTCCGCAAAAAACGCCAGCCGGACGTTCCGTACTGGCGACAGGGGCGTATGGACTGCCGACGGCCTTCTGCTGGGTCTGGGCAGACTGGACAGGCAGATCAAGATCAGGGGGCAGCGCATTGCACCGCAGGAAGTGGAGCAGGCTCTTCGGTCCCTCCCTGAAGTTCATGACGTTGTGGTGGTAATGGTAGGCGCAGATGAAACAGCCGCGTTGGCAGCTTGCGTTATCCCCGAATCCAACCTTTCTTTCGATGCTGCCACAGTACAGTGCAAGCTGGGAGCATGCCTGCCCCCGGCATTCATACCCACCATCTTTCTCACGTGCGCCACCTTTCCCCTGACCTCAAGCGGAAAAGTGGATGTGACTGCTTTGAGAAAAGATCTCGAGCAACAGGCAAAAATCAGCCAGGCGGAATCCGCGTGCGCCCCCGTATGCGAAGATGCGCATGGCATAGGCGCGGTACTGGCCGATTTATGGTGGATACTGCTGCACCGCAAGCCCAAAAGTAACAGCAATTTCTTTCAAGAGGGCGGCCATTCGCTGCTGGCCATCAAACTGGCGGTGCTGCTTGGTCAGCGCCTGGATGCGGTTGTCGATGTGCGCGTAATTTTTGAACAACCGGTTTTCGAGCATCTGGTCAACCGCCTTGCGGGAGTGATCCTCCCGGCTGAAGCGAACGCGGAATGGGAAGAACTCTAATGCAGATTGCCAAACTTCTGGACCTGTGCGCCCGAAAGGAAGCCTCGCTTGCCCTTCAAAACGGCAGGCTACGCATCAGCACGCCCAAGGGGGCTCTGAACGAAGATGAACTTCTGGAACTGCAACGCAACCGGCGCGCGCTGGTCCGTTCTCTGGCAGGTGCAGAGACACGCCGCCTCCTGACAAAAAAATGGAAAGATCGCCTCCCAGCTTGCCATGAGCATGCGCACCATACGCTCACGCCCTATCAGGATGTTTTCCATCTGCTGAGCCGCAATCAGGAAAACATCACAGTAGTCAATCAGGTTGGCGTGTTCCAGTTGGATGACCTGCCGTTAAAAATGAGTGATGCCATGCACAACGTGTTCGGCATACTGATGGCGCGGCACGAGATGCTGCGGGCTTTTTGCAGCACACCGCAGGGTGGGGCTCCTCTACTGCACATCAGCAAAGAATGCGCCATACCGCTGGCCGTTCACACCATACCTGACGCCCACGAACGTGAAAAAGCCATTGCCGGGTGCGTTCATAACTTTCGCTTCACCCCCTACGACCTTGCCGCTCCTCCACTATGGCGCGCGGCCGTGTTCACGGGACAGGCCAATGAGGCCGTTCTGGTTCTAGGGCTGCACCATCTGATCATGGACGGCTGGTCTATGGGTGTACTTGCCAGAGAGGTAGGGGCTTTGCTTAACGCACATCTGCAAGGCACAGAGCCAAACCTTCCCCCCCTCGTCGCCAATTATACGGAGTACGCCGCGTGGCTGCACGCCAGCGCCCTGCCCGCCATAAAGGAAAGACAAGCTGCCTTCTGGCGGAATACGCTTGCGGGCATTCCCCCCAGGCACGCCCTTCAGCCTGACTTTGTGCGTGGCCCCATTCCTCCCGTACCAGATAAAGAGGGAACTGCCCTTTCAGACTCTCATCCCCGTCATGCCCTGTGCGCCGTCGACATAGACGCGGCTCTTGCAAAAAAGATCAACTCATGGGCCGCCCGGCACGGATGCAGCTTTTTTTCGGCCCTGCACACGGCCCTGCGGCTGTTTCTTTACCGGGAGGAGGGAGAAGCCGAAACGCCCATTCTCACTGTGGTGGCCAACAGGCCGTTTTCCGGCCTTGAGGATATTGTGGGCTGCTTTGTCAATGTGCTGCCATTGGTCGCACCTTTTGACCCGCAAAAAACAGCGGTGGAAACGCTGCTACAAAGCCATGCCTGCCTTATGGAAGCTCTCGACAATCAGACGCTTCCCTTTCAGGATATAGTTGCCGCCAGCGGCGTACGACGGCACAGCAACAGGCATCCAGTCAGCCAGATATTTCTGACGCTGCAAAACGCCTTCGGTATGTCCGGCGCGATTTCTATGACGCCGCGCATCCCGGATTACCCCATCTCAGCCTATGATTTGGCCTTTGTTGTCTGGGATTTCGGCGAAAGAGGGCACAGGCTCCATCTTGAATATGACACAGCGCTGTTCACCCGCGCCCGCATGGAAGCATCGGCGGCGGCATTTCTGCAATGCCTGGCAACGCTGACGGAAACCTCGGGAACTCTGGAAGCTGCGCTCAACCCAATCTATGCAAAGGCCCCAAGCCGAATCGGTGCGGCCCAAAAACTGGCAGAACTGCTTAATTTTAGCGCTTATGACGGCATTGTCTTTGAACAAACCGCTGCTGATCCTGACGGTTTGCTCAGTCTTGCAGCCGCCGAAAGCGGTGTCCCGGTTCTTGCATCGCTTAGCAAGGTAACAGCCAGCAGCCTTGTATGCCTGACCCGCTGGCCTGCGGAAAAAGTATGGCCCGAAGCGGCCCATGTCTGCATTGTAAACCACCTGCCTTCAGGCCTGCCCATTTGCGGGGCGAACGACAATATACGCCTGCTATTGCAGCTGCCGGAAACAACTGTTTTTGCTCTGGTTGACCGCTTCAACCCCGTAGAGGCAGACGCTACGGTGGCAGCACGGCTGCACAGGGATTGCCTGCCCGCTGAATCCGCACCCGGCGGAACTGCGGCCTTCAATCCCCAACTGCGCCTTCGCCTCCTGACCCGCGACACCGTAGCCTTGCCACTTCCCGGCTATGGCAGCCCCCTGCTCTGGCGTCAGGGATATGCCGTCAACCTGAACCATGTCGCCTCAAAGCTGACTGGAAAAAGCCTGCCGGAGCTGGCATTGGGCATTGTTGCTCCTGCCCGCCGCGAAGGGCAGAAATCCCTGCTGCATGATGAGGGAGAGTTAGTCGCCTGGTACGGAGACGATTTTCCTGCACTCTCATCCAAAAAACTTGAAGAGGGCTTTACAGGCCTGCCGTTGCCACTGCGCCCGCAACACCACATGCGTGTGCGCCGCCTGCCAAGGCATGCGGACGGCAGGCTGCGGCGGGATCTGCTTCAGGAACTGCCACTGTATACCGCAAGCATGCTTCAACGCGCTTTTGCCGCAGGGCATGCTGACCTGCGGGAGACCGCCCCGCAACCGGGCAAGCATACGCAAATATACACGCCAAGCGGTCCGTCTGGAATGAAGCTGGCTTTTCCAGACTGCCCCGCGCCGGACTGGGACATTCCCTTTGCTCCTGACAGGTGCTGCATGGTGCTGCTCTCCGGCTCTGATGTGGATGCCCCCTGCATTGCCGCACTGTTACGCAAGCCTGAAACGCGGCTGTGGCTGTACGGCGCGAATGCGCACGAAGTGTGCCGCCTTTTGGACCAGCCCGAACGGTTACAGTACGGCGGAGAGCTGCCGGACCATACTGCGGCCCGCGCCGCCTTCGGAGTATCACCGGGAGGTCTTGTTCATATTCTTTCCCTCAATGCAGCAACCATTGAGCCTGATCGTATTGCTCAAAAAAGCAAAACCGCGGCACAAACTTTTCATGCCCAACTTCCAGGGGTGCCCCTTGTGCGCTGGCTGATAATAGATACGGACGCCGTATTGCCAGCCGCCACACTATTCCAATACCTGCACGGCGACGCCGTTCGGCATAACACCAGGGCTCCGCATACGGATATCCTTGTAGCCATGCCCCTGCAGCAAGAACATCACATGCTTTCCATGCTGGAGCTAGCCCTCAAGTCCGGAAAGGACGCACTTCTTGCAGGGGCCGATCCGTCACGGATCGGCAGACACCTGCTCTCCCCACACGTACCTCAGCCTTCCTGCACGCTGGTTCTTTACCCGGAAGCCGCCGTAGTGCCGGGCCGCCTTCCGCATCCTTTGTGCAACATATGGGGAGAGCCCGGGCCGTATGAGGTTCACGCGCCGTCACCCGGCACCGCTGAAAACACGCACCAGAGCCACAAGGCGGAAGCGCTACGCGCCACAATGGCAAACATTTGGGCCCAAACCTTGTGCACGGACGCCGCCGATCCCGAAGCAAACTTTTTTGACCTCGGCGGAACTTCGGTCATGGCCCCGCAACTGCGAGAACGCATACAACAGGCCTTTGGTGTGGACATGGGCGTTGCCGCCGTTTTTCTGCACCCCTGCCTGAGCGAATTGACAGACGCAGTACTGGAAAAACTGCCTTTAAACGCCCACTCGTCTGCGCCGGAAGCTACCCCCGATTCTCTGACCACACTGCCACAAAATGAAAAAACGCGTTCCGACGCCCAACGTGACGCCCGCAAAAGACGTAAACAGCAAGCGAGTATGCGCCCATGAGATCATCCCCCTGGCTTGACGACGCCTATAGCAATGCGGTTGCCGTTGTCGGCATGTCCGGCCGTTTTTGCAACGCGCCGGATTTGGAACAATACTGGCAAAACCTGTGTTCCGGCTTTGAAGCCGCGCGCCGCCTTTCTCCTGAGGAAATCAAAACCAACGGTTGCCCGGCGTCCTACGCTTCGCATCCTTCCTATGTTCCTGTATGCGCCCAGATGGAAGATGTAGACAAATTTGACGCTGCGTTTTTCAACCTGAGCCCTGGCGAAGCCCGCGAAATGGACCCCCAGCTGCGTCTGATGATGGAATCTTCGTGGCATGCCTTTGAAAATGCGGGCTATGTGCCCGGTAACCCCGACATGCAAAACTTGCGAGTAGGCGTGTTCGCCGGAGCCGCTCCCAGTTCTTACTGGCTGTGCAATGTAGGGCCGGACGCCTTCAACAACACGGGTACCGCCTTTCACCGCTCCGCCATCGTCAACGGGCAGGATTTTCTCAGCTCCTGGATCTCGTACAAGTTCGGTTTCACCGGCCCCAGCCTGAATATTCAGACAGCCTGCTCCACCGGGCTTGTTCTTGTGGCTTCGGCCTGCCAGCACCTGCTCGATTACAGTTGCGACATGGCTTTGGCCGCAACGGCCTCTGTTATCAACCCTCGCGGTTGGGGTTATGTGGCGGAATCTGGCGGCATTCTGGCTCCAGACGGTCACTGCCGCCCCTTTGACGCCGCCGCCGGGGGAACCCTGCCGGGCGAAGGAGCAGGCGCGGTGGTACTGAAACGGCTGGCCGACGCCATTGAAGACAGGGACCACATCCAGGCCGTGATCAGGGGATACGGCATCAGCAACGACGCCCACCGCAGAGCCGGATTCGCAGCCCCCTGCGCAGAAGGACAGGCAGCAGCCATTCGTATCGCGCAAAGCATGGCCAATGTAGAAAGCCGGGATGTTGGCTATGTAGAAGCACACGGAACAGGCACCTATCTTGGCGATCCCATAGAAATCGCAGGACTTTCCCAGGTATTCGGCGAACGTTCGGAACCCTGCGTTATTGGTTCGGTCAAAGGAAACCTGGGGCATCTGGGGAATGCAGCGGGCATGGCCTCACTGCTCAAGGTCATACTAATGCTCCGCCACAGATATATTCCGGCCACAATCAACTTCAACATGCTCAACCCGGCCATTGATCTTGATGTACGGCGCTTCCGCATCGCACACGGGGCGGCGGCATGGCCCGAAGGGCTGGGAAATATGGCTGGTGTCAGCGCATTTGGCTTTGGCGGTACGAATTGCCACGTGGTTCTCGAACGTACCCCCGAGTGGGCGCAAGCAGAGGCATCTGCCAACATGCGCCACGGCGTAATGGCTCCTCTGTGTTTCAGTGCGCCTGACGCTAACGGGCTGCACCGTCTTATGAAACGTTGGGGAAAGTTGCTTGAAAACGGGTCAAAAACCGCACTTGAAGAAATGGCCTGGAACCTGCGCCACACGCGCAAGCTGTTTCCTTGCCGCTATGCCGTAGCTGCCAGTTCCGCCAATGAAGCCGGAACTATTTTGCGTGAAAGAGCCTATGAAAACACGCCTTGCAGCGATGCACCGCAACTCGTGCTCCTTTTCACCGATGCCGTCGACGCAACATTTTTAAAAAGCATCACTTCCCGGCTGCAACGGCATCATCTTTGCCCCGCAGTTGTGGCCGCTTATGGCGAGGGCAGCGCTTCAGCCAAGGCGGCACGTGACCTTTTTGCGGAAGCGCCGCTGTATCTGTATCTGGACGTTGATCATGCCTCGAAAAATGCACCATGCAGCAGCACGAATATTTCAAACTGTGTATGCCTGCACATACCGGGGAATGCCCACATTGCCCCTGAAATCATCGACACCCTTGCGGCACGGGGTTTAAGGCCATTCCGCTGGCTGCCCTTGGAAGCACCGACCCCAATTGACGGCTTGGACGATATTTTTTCCGGGCTGGTCGCTGAATTTTTCATGGCAGGGCTTAACCCAATCATCCCTCGCGACGGCGCACGTCGACTGGTGCTGCCGGAATATCCATTCACTCGCGAATCTCACTGGCTTTCGCTTAAGACGAACCAGGCCGCAATGCAATCTACGCAAGACGACACAACTGAACCGCAACAGAACTCGGCAGAAGCCCTTGTGCTCGACATCTGGCGCGAAGCATTCAGTGTTCCCTCGTTACTTGTTGATGACGATTTTTACGTCATGGGCGGAACCTCAATGACAGCCGTGCAAATTCTGGCCGATGTCGAAAACGTTTTCGGAATCCGCATTTCCATGACGGAATTCAGCAGCATCAGAACGGCATCCCAAATGCTTGATACCCTTGTCAGGAAGGCAGAATGAACAGCCATCTTACGGAGGCACAGCCCTCACCCGATTCTTGCCAAGCCAACAGCGCTACGCCTGCCCGGAACCGCCAAAACAAGCTCGGCGCGCTGGCTGCCAGGGCCGCTGAGCGCAAGGCTAGTACGGCAGCGTATCCACACGTTATGGCTCAACCGGAACTGCGGCACGAGCCCTTTCCTCTCAGTGACATGCAGCAGGCATACTGGATTGGCCGTGCTGCCGACCTGCGCGGCGGCGGCGTGGCCATGCAGAGCTATGTGGAAATTGAATGCCAGGCTCTGGACCTGCAACGCTTCAAAACGGCGTTAAATGCCCTTGTGGAACGCCACGAGATGTTACGTGCAGTGGTAACGCCTGAGGGGGAACAGCGAGTGTTGCCCCTGCCCCTGCTTTTCCCCGTCGCCGTGACAGACATGTCTGCCCACGACAGCGCCGCGCAACAACGGCACATGAATGAACTGGCCGCACACATGACTGCCACAGTCAGCGATCTTGAGCACTGGCCTCAGTCAGAAGTACATTTTACCCGGCTGGCGGCCAATCCTGATGGCACCGATAACGGCGTGCTGCACTTCCGCTGGGACATGTGGGCCACAGACGGCCGCAGCTTCCAGATACTGTATGAAGATCTGGCCGCGTTGTACCTTGATTCTGAAGTGTCGCTGCCTGAGATTCAGGCCAGCTTTCGCGATTATATGCTTACACTGAAGAAGTTTGAGCAGAGCCAGGCATACACAAACAGCCTCCAGTTCTGGAAAGAACAGTTACGCACACTTCCTCCGGCACCCACATTTCCCAAACCGGCAGAAAAATCCCCAGCCGACAGCATCATGCAGGAGCCCGGCGTTATAAAACGCTACGAAGCCGTGCTCACCGTCCAGCAAACCACTAATTTACAAAAAGAATGCGCCCGACGCGGATTTTCACTGACGGCACTGCTTGCTGCCGCCTATGCCGAAGTCATTTCCCTGTACAGCGGTTCAAGACATTTCACTTTGAATATGCCCCGCTTTAACCGCAATCTGCACTGGCATGAATCCATCAATCACATCATGGGGGAATTTGCCACTTTTACTCTGGTTCCCGTTGATTTGACAGGCGACCACATGGCGGCACATGCGGCTGCCCTGCAAAAAACGCTCTGGACAAATCTGGAACATGCCGAAGTTTCCGGCGTGCGCCTTCTGCGCGAGATGGCGCAGATGCGCGGCGAAATGGAGACTGAAGTCATGCCTGTGGTTTTCACGGCTATGCCCGACAGACGCGCCGACGACACTGGCGTGGAAAAGGTGCTGCAGGCCTTTGGGAGCGTGCGGCGCACGCACGGCTCCACCCCGCAAACCAAACTCGACTGCCAGTACACCATTTTTACCAACGCCCTGCACATTTACTGGGACGGCAAAACATCCGTCTTTCCTTCGGGCATGGTGGACGACATGTTTGACGAGTATATGCGCATACTGCGTCTGCTCGCGGACGATCCGAAATACTGGGAGCATGGCCGGATTGCGGCACTGCCCCTGCAGCAGGCACAGCGGAGGGCTGCACGTAACAACCGCCCCATGCCTCTTCCACAGGGGACTGTTTGCGATATTTTTTTGAAGCGCGCGGCGGAAACTCCAGAAGCCGCGGCCATCATAGCCCCGGACAAAACCCTGACCTACGCGGAGACACTCGGCTACGCGCTGCTTGTTCGGCAGCGCATACTTGAACATACAGGCGCTTCGCAACCCCAGCCGCACAATGATGTGGCTACGGTGGGTATCGTTCTTGAACGGGGTTGGCAGGCCATTGTCTGCATCCTTGGCGTCCAGCTCGCGGGCATGCCCTATCTGCCACTGGACAGTGGCAACCCGCCATCACGGCTCTGCACAATGCTCGAGGCCGGAAGAGCTGTCCTGACTATCACGCACGGTCACATGGGCAAAAGCCTGGCTGGCGCTATTCCCATACTTGACGTGGACGCCCTGCTCGAAGACTGCCCAGAAGCGGTTCCCCATAGCGACGCCGTGAATGCCACGCTGCCTGACCAGAGCGACCCTGCGTATGTGATGCTGACATCCGGCACCACTGGAACCCCCAAAGCTGTTATCGTCAGCCACCAGAACCTGCTAAATCTTGTGGTCTACACCAATGAGCGCTTCGCCCTGAAGCCCGAAGACAGGATTATGGGCGTCACATCGCTGCACCACGACCTTTCGGTATATGACGTCTTTGGGACGCTTGCCGCAGGGGCCGCTCTGGTGATTCTGCCGCATGAAGACGCCCTGCGCCCGGACGTATGGGCTGACACCGCACTACGCCATAACGTTACCTTCTGGAACAGCGTGCCCGCTTTCATAAAAGCGCTTGCGCGGCACAGCCTTGAGCACGACGTTACGCTACCCATACGTATTTTTGTGGCAGGAGGGGACTGGGTAGAAGCCAGTTTGCCTGGTGAAGCCCAAAAAGCGGCTCCCGATGCGGAATTTTACTCCATCGGCGGGCCCACGGAAACCACAGTATGGAACATCATGCACAAGGTTGAGGGCCTGCCCAAGGGATGGGGCGTCATACCCTACGGCGCGCCCATAGCAAACAACAGCTATTACATTCTGGATGAAGATCTGCGCGATGTTCCTGACTGGGTTACAGGTGAAATGTACTGCGCGGGTGCCAACGTTTGTTTGGACATCCTTGCATCGGACGCCAGCCCGAGGCTTATCCATCACCCTGAAACGGGCGAAAGACTGTACCGCACGGGTGATGCTGGCCGTTATCATGATGACGGGCTTATTGAAATTCTTGGCAGAACAGACTTTCAGATCAACATCGGCGGCTTCCGCCTCGACCCTGTGGAGGTGGAAACTGTTATCGCCAGGCATCCCGATGTAGGCAGGGCTGTTGTCATTCCCGTAAAAACTGGCAGCGATGTTCCCGGCGGGCAGATACTGGGCGCTTTTGTGCTTGCCCGACAGAACACTGCCGGAGGTCCCGTTGACGCAACAAGCCTGCAGGCTTGGCTGCAAGACCGCCTGCCGCCTGCCATGCTGCCACGGATCTGCCAGTTTGTGGACGAATTGCCCCTCACAGCCAATGGCAAGATAGACCGCCGTGCCCTGATTGAAAAATACGCACATGAACAGCCTGAAAACGAAGCGGCAAAAGACGTTTCTCCTATCGACGATCATGCTCCGCAAACTCCGGTGGAATGCCTGCTTGCCTCACTATGGCAGGAGGTGCTGCACGTAGAGGTCACAGGCGTGCGTTCCAACTTCTTCCGGCTTGGAGGTGATTCCTTGAAGGCAGTGCAGGTACTTGCCCGGCTTAAGGAAAAACTTCCAGTTCCTCTGCCGCTGTCAGCATTTTTCACAAATCCGACCATTGAAGGTCTGGCCAAAACCCTGCTCACCCTCATACGCGCACGCACAAGCAATGCGGCAGGAGACACCAGCCGATGATAACAGCCGTCAATACCGCATCGGTGACACCAGACGAAGCGCTTCCAGAAGAAACTTTTTCGGGTATGGCCGATTCTCTGGAATCTCTGGACATAGCACAACTGGCCCAGCTGTTGCGCGAGGCGGACACGCAATCGCCCAGCGCTCCTGAAGACGGCATGGAAAGTATCCACGCCATCAGAGCCGACCCTCCGCGCCTGTCGCTGGCGCAGGAACGTTTGTGGTTTATGGACCAGCTGGCGCCGGGCAATCCCTTTTACAATATTCCGTTTGCTTTCCGGCTCGGGGGAACAATTGATGTTGAACTCTTTCAACGCGCGTGGCTGGCCGTTATGGAGCGGCATGCCGCACTGCGGATAAACATTCGGCCGGACACCAAAGGCAAAATTTCCGTCATAACACGTCCCCATACGCAATATATTCTTGGATTCAGAAGCGCCCCGTCCTTCTCTCTTGTCCAACAGGCCATGCGGCATGAGGCCGAAAAAGGATTTAACCTCACGAGCGATCTTCTTATCAGGGGATGCCTGTTCCGCGAGACGGATGACAGCCATGTGCTGCTTTTTACCGCCCACCATATAGTGTTTGACGGCTGGTCCATCGGAATTTTCCTGCAAGATCTGATGCAGGCCTATACAGACCTTGCCCGGAACACGGTTCCCGAGTGGGAACCTCTGCTTGTCACGTATGAACAGTACGCCGTGTGGCACAGAGACCGCGTACTGCGTTCGGCAGAGTCCGAGTCCTTGTGGTGGCGAGAGCGACTTGCGAATCTTCCTGATCTGGCATTGCCCACAGACTTTCCACGCCCCGCTGCACAAAGCTTCAAGGGCAGCATGCACCAGTTCGTCGTGCCACGCGAAATTGTTGACGGCATTGAATCTCTGGCTGCCCAAGAAAACACAACCCCTTACGCGGTCTGGCTTACAATTTTTTCAATGGCTGTATCACGGTTTTCGGCTCAGCGCGATTTTGCCGTTGGCAGTTCATTTGCCGGGCGTTCACATGCGGCCATCGAACCTCTTGTGGGGTTTTTTGTTGAAAATCTCAGCATACGCATACAGACAGACCCGCAGCAAAGCCTGCGCGCCCTCATACAAACAGTACAGCGGGCGATTCTTGAAACGTTGGAACACGCCGATCTGCCCTTCCAGATGCTGACCGAAGCACTTGGCCGTCAGCGCGACCTGAGCCGAAACCCCATATATCAGACGGCCTTCACCTACCAGAACATGCTTTCGGGTGATATGGGCTTTGATGGTATAAGTATCGAAAATCTACCCATGCCCTCATGCTCAACGCATATGGACATGGAAATTCTTGCATGGCCAGGGGCTTCAGGTCTGGACTGCACCCTGCTGTATGCCTCAGATCTGTTCCGCCCTGAAACCATGCACGGATTTGCCAAAATGTTTACCGCGCTCGCCCGCGAAGCGGCACAAGGCAAAAGCGCTCTGGACGCGCCCTCAGCGCGGTTCGGCTTCAACACGGCGGTCTCGCTGACGCACGGGGCCGCACGCGCGCACCACGCAATTGCACCCTGGAAAACCTTCACCGAACTTTGCAACGCAATGCCGGAAGCAACCGCCGTAGTGTCTGTTGCCAAACCCGGCACATCCGCTGCTGAATACCGAATGACCAGACACGAACTGCTGAACGCAGCTGATAGCCTGGCCTCTCACCTGGCGGCGCAGGGCGTAAAGCCCGGCTCCTCCGTACTTCTTCGCCTGGAACAGGGGCCGGAATTACTAGCGGCAATACTCGCTGTATGGAAGCTCGGCGCGGTCTGGACTCCGCTTGCTCCGGGCTATCCGGAAAGTCTGGCGCGCTGGATTGCTTCTGACTGCGGGGCTGTCTGCATCCTCACTGCCGACTCGGCATGGAAAGTGGACGGCCCTGCCGTGCTGAACATCAGGGAACTCCCGGCGGAAATGGGGGGTCAGGTGGCCCCGCAATCTCCGTATTACCCCGAAAAAGAAGATACTGCCTGCCTGCTTTATACATCTGGTTCAACAGGTAATCCCAAGGGTGTGCGCCTCAGCTATGCCGCTATTGCCAACCGCCTGCGCTGGATGTGGGAACAGTTCCCTTGGGGCGCAAGCGAGGCGTGCTGCCAAAAAACCTCTCCAGTTTTTGTGGATTTTATTTGGGAGGCCCTTGGCCCGCTGCTTTCGGGTATCCCCCTGCTCAGCCTTCCCGACGGCTCCGCAGCTGACGTTCCGTGGCTGCTGGACCAGCTGGAACGGCACAAAACCACACGTCTTGTGCTGGTTCCCTCGCTACTTGCAGAAATGCACCGCACTGGCCTTGCCGGGCGTCTGCCCGCCTTGAGGATACTGACGGCCAGCGGCGAAATTCTGCCCCCTGATATTGCCTCAGCAACTCTCAAGGCCTTGCCGTCCATACGGTTGCTCAATCTGTACGGTTCGACAGAAGTAACGGGCGACGCCACGTTTTACGAGGTGACGGGACAGGAAAAGGGGGCGGTGCCCATTGGCGCTCCCGTACACAATACCACGCTGGCCGTGGTTGATGAGCAGGGCTCCATACTGCCAGCCGGAGCCGTGGGCAGACTTTTTGTAGCGGGCGGCTGCCTGGCCTCGGGATACCACGGGGCAGCGGCGACTTTCAGTTCTGCATGGGTGGACGAACAGCGCCATGAGGGCATGACTGACGAGGATTTTCAGGATCTGTGCCGTGTGGGCGGGCACCGCAGGTGGTTCAATACCGGCGACATGATCAGGCTCGATACTTCGGGCATTGCGCATTATTATGGCCGGATCGACCGACAGATAAAAATCCGGGGCATCCGTATTGAACCGGAAGAAATTCAGACGGTTCTGGAGGCGCACCCGCTGGTGGAAGAAGCGCGGGTACTGGCCGTTTCCGGCCCTTCGGGCGGTGATGCCGCCGTCTGGACAGAACAACGCCTTGCTGCCTACGTTATTCCCGGCAGAGAAGACGCCTCCAGCGAAACAGCCGACGGCAGCCGGGCACGGTGCCTCAACCAGTGGGAATCCCTGTACGACAGCATGTACACTTCTGTACGGCGCGAGGGACAAATACTGGACAACTTCCTTATATGGGAAAGCAGTTACACCGGACAGAAAATTCCAACGGATGAAATGCGCGAATGGCTGGCTGCAAGCCTTGCGGCCATACATGAGCACGCGCCGCGAAGCGTTCTTGAAGTGGGCTGCGGCCAAGGTTTCCTGCTCATGGACCTTGTGCGCACCTGCGAACGCTACGTGGGCCTGGATATTTCCGCACAGGCTCTCGCCTGCCTGAAAGATATCCTGCCCGGCGGGGAGCACCCGTCTACATCCGGCACGGACGACATCAAGGCGAAAATACTTCTGGCCCAAAGCAGCGCCACAGAATTGCCCCCACTGGAGGCGATAGGTGGAAAAGCCTTTGACACCGCCATATTCAACTCCGTTCTTCAGTATTTTCCCGACCGCGAGTACTGCGTTGAAGCCGTGCGACAAGCCGTTGAACGTCTTGATAGGGGCGGGCGCGTCATCCTTGGCGACATACGCAATTTCGACAGCCTGGATATGTTGCATACAGCTATCCAGATTTATCGATGCGATGGAAAAAACACGGCACGGGAGCTTCTTGACCGCGCCAATAGCAGAAAGCGCATGGAGAGCGAACTGCTGCTTTCACCTGCGTTTTGGCACGCGTTGCCACGCCTTATCCCACGTATCTGCCATGTGGAGGTACGCCCGAAGCGCGGGCACAGCCATAACGAACTGACAGAGTTCCGCTATGAAGCAGTGCTTTATTGCGATCACAACCCATTCCGGCCCTTTTTCGGTCCTGTACTGTCGTGGGGCGATACGGGTGCGGCGTCCGCTGAAGACCTGCAAGCCCTTTTAACAACGTTGCGGCAGGAGGCGTCTTCTGGCGAGCAGGCTTTTGGCGTGTCGGGCATTCCGCATGCGCGCCTTGCGGTCTATCAGGCCGTACGGCAACTGGCGGAGGAAAGCTGCCTTTCCGGCATGCAAACCAATCTCGACTCTCTGCTGGGCGAAGCACAGGCCCTGAAGGAAACAAACCAGACTGTGCGGGGGCTGAACCCGGAAGACATTCATGCAATGGCGGAATCCCACGGCCTTGAAGCCGCAATTTCGATCGACCTGCGCGACGGCGTGAGCTTCAACGTCCTGTTCCATACCCCGGGAAGCGCCCCCTGCCTGAATATACCTTGGCCTGGAGCAGAGGATGCCTTGAACCGTCCCCTGGCCTATCTGGCCAACGCTCCTGCCTCAAGCCGTGATGAAACGATGCTGCGTTCGCACCTGCGGGACTACCTCAAGGAGCATCTTTCTCCAGCGATGGTACCCGACGTTATTCTCACGGTTCCGCAATGGCCGCGCACCCCGTCAGGAAAAATAGACTGGAAGCGCCTGCCCAGCCCCAACATGCGCCTGTTCGCAAGCACAAGCGGCATGCAGTTGCCAGCCACGCCAGAGGAAACCCGCATCGCGGATATCTGGAAGCTGGTCATTGGCCTGGATGAAGTCAGCATTCACGACAACTTCTTTGAAATCGGCGGCACCTCTTTGCTGCTGACCCAGGTGCATCAGATGATTCAGTCCGACCTGGGCAAAACGTTTCCTCTTTCCACCCTGTTTCAGTACCCGACCATCCATGCGCTGACCGAATGGATGCATGCCCCGGAAACCCCGCCGGGAAAAAATGATGCCCCACCGAACGCGCGCGAATCCCGCATGGAAAGGCAACGCCTTTCGGGTGAAAGACGCGCACGCCGCCAGAGCCCCAACGCAACCAGCCTGTAGCAGAGCGCTATGCGCAATCTGCTCTTTCGGCAGGACAATCCAAGAGGAGCAACCAGCCTGTGAACAAAAAATATGAATACGATGAAGGGTGCATCGCCGTTATCGGCATGGCCGCGCGCCTGCCCGGCGCAGGCGATGTCAATGAATTCTGGGAAAACCTGACGGCCGGGCGGCAGAGCATGGAGCCCATACCAGACGAAGCTTTGGCTGCTGGCCTGCACGCCCAAAGCAGACACGCACCGGACTATGTGGCCATGCGCAGCACATTGAAGGACTACGACCTTTTTGACGCTGATTTTTTCGGATTTTCGCCCCGCGATGCCAGTGTGATGGACCCGCAGCACCGTCTGGTACTGGAATACGGCTGGCGGGCATTTGAAAACGCCGGGTACGAGCCACGCGACAGTAACGGCCTACGCACCGGCGTTTATGCCAGCTCCGACATGAGCGGCTATCTCACTGGCTATCTGTACCACCATATTTTGTCTGGCGCCGTGGATGTAACCGAAGCGGTTATAGGCTGCGACAAGGATTACCTGGCCACGCGCATCGCCTACAAATGCGACCTCAAAGGTCCGGCCATGGCGGTTCAGTCTTCCTGCTCTTCCTCTCTGCTCAGCGTTCATGTGGCTTGCCAGGCCCTGTTGGCGGGAGAGTGCGACCGCGCTCTTGTGACGGCCTGCACTGTCATGCTTCCGGAAAATCTTGGCTATATTTACCTGCCCGGTGGTATGCGTTCGCCCGATGGCCGTTGCCGCCCCTATGACGCGGATGCTAACGGCACCATTTTCGCCAATGGCGTCATCGCGGTTCTTTTCAAGCGCCTCGCCGATGCTCAAAAGGATAAGGACAATATTCTCGCCGTGGTACGGGCCACTGCCGCCTCCAACGACGGTTTTGACAAGGTGGGGTACGCTGCCCCCAGCGTCAATGGACAGGCAGACGCCATCAGCGCGGCACTCTCCCTGGCGGGAGTTGCCCCGCAGGATGTCGATTTTGTCGAAGGGCACGGCACAGCTACGCCCCTTGGCGACCCAATCGAAGTTGCCGCGCTTAAAAAAGCCTATGGGCCACATCATGACGGCCAGCAGCACCCCATTATACTCGGCTCACTCAAGGGCAACATAGGCCATCTGGACGCGGCGGCAGGCTTGGCCAGTTTCGCCAAAGCCACCTTGTGCCTGCGGCACGCCAAGGTACCTGGTACTGCCAACTTCATCACGCCCAATCCCGCCTTTGGCGACCTGGGCCCATTCGCCATCCGTCAGGATTGCGTCAATCTGCCCCCCGGCGGCGCTTCCCTGCTCGGCGGCGTCAGCGCCTTCGGCATCGGCGGAACAAACGTGCATGCCATCCTTCAGGATGCGCCCGCAGTTCCAGATAGAAAACCGAACCGTGCCCGTCTGCCCCTCCTGTTCAGCGCCCACAATGATGCAGCATTTGTCCTGACCCGCGAACGGCTGGCCGCACATTTCTCCGGCGTGGCCGATGGGGCCTCTCTTGAAGACTCCGCCTTTACACTGGCTGTTGGCCGCAGGCACCAGACACTGCGGGGAGCACTCATGGTTCGCACTGCGCAAGAGGCCTCCCAGGCACTCGCCGCAAGCCCTGTACATCCTCGCGTGGTTGAAGGATCCGGCCAGCCTGTGGCCTTTCTTTTTCCCGGTCAGGGAAACCTGCATCCACGTATGGCGCAAACATTTTACGCCGAGGAAGCGGACTTCAGACGCAATATGGACGAACTTTCGGCATTGTCCGTTGCCGCCGGCGGGCCGGACCTTGTAGACCTGCTCGAGCGCTGCTGGAAAGAGGATCCCAAGGCTGTTGACGCCCTGACGGAAACGCAAACCGCACAGCCCCTGCTTTTCGCTCTGGAACTCGCTCTGGCACAAACGCTTCTTGGCCGGGGCATCCGCCCTGCCTGCATGATCGGCCACAGCCTCGGCGAATACACCGCCGCCTGCGTTGCCGGAGTTTTTTCAGCCGAAGACGGGATGCGGCTTATTGTGCGCCGCGGAACCCTGATGCAAAGCGCTTCGCGCGGCAAGATGCTCGTCGTGTCCCTTCATGCCTCGCGCGTTCGTGAGGTGCTTGGCCCAGCCTTTGACGGCATTGAAATCTCGCTGATCAATAGTACCGCCAACTGCGTCCTGACTGGACCTGAGGAGCGGCTTCGCGTCTGCGCCGAGGTGGTCGCCGAGCACGGTCAAAGAGCCACCTGGTTAAAAACGTCACACGCGTTCCATTCCGCCTCAATGGAATCTATCATGGAGCCTTTCCGCGAAATGATGCGCGGCATGAATCTGCGTAAACCGGAAATACCCTATGTCAGCAACCTTACCGGAACATGGATCGGCGACGAGGCAGCCAATCCTGACTATTGGGTCAAGCATCTGCGCGGCACCGTGCAGTTTGCCGGAGGTCTTAGCGTTCTTCACGAGCGTGCCCAGGTAGGCATTGAGGTCGGCCCGGGCAACGTTCTGCGCTCTTTGGCCTCGCAACAACTCGGGGGCAAGCTGAAAATAATTCCCGGGCTGGACCCACTGGGAGTCTCCGCAACTGGAGTTACGCCCACAGATCTGCCTGAAAGAACGCTTGCAGACATTGGCGCAGATGTGTGGCTGCTTGGCGGAGACGTTGACTGGCAGGCGTATTACGCCCCAATGGATGTGCATCGTGTCCCACTGCCCGAGACTTCCTTTACCCCCCGCAGATACTGGATCAACCCCGGCGGAAGCGATGTACCGGGAGCAAGTGAGACGGGCGAAATGGACAAATACGCCCGCTCATGCCGCGACGCCTGCATCCCCCCCGATACAGAAGTTGAACGCACCCTGGTAAAACTCTGGCAGGAATTATTGTTCGTAGATCATATCGGCATCAGGGACGACTTTCTCGAACTGGGCGGCAACTCCATCCAGGTTATGCAGATGGTTCGTCAGGCTGCCGGAATGGGACTCAACTTTACCTCCAAGGATGTTTTTGAAGCAGGAAACATTCAGGAACTGGCAAAGCGTGCGCATACTGGAAAAATCCTTCGGGAAGCCACGCCCGGGCCTGTGCCCACTCCCGCCTATCTTGCGTCCCTGCTTGCTGACGGGAAGGATCAGGCCTGCCACTACCGCCTTTTCATCTGCCCGGACAATTTTAATCTCACACAAGCAGGAGAGCTGGCGCAGGCGCTCGCCGCACGTCACGACGCCTTGCGTATGAGTTGGGCGAACGGCAACCTCAGACTGGCCGGAACAAAAGAAGTTGACTGGGCTCTGAACAACGTTGACGACCTCCGTGCCGTGGCGGCCGAAGCTCCCGACTTGCCCAATGATATCATGCGCGGCGATTGCGCAGCGCCCGCCACGCGGCTTCAACCAGAACGCCTGAAAGCCTGGAGCCTGACTCTGCTGCCTGGCGAAAATGGCGGAGCACCCCGTCTACTTCTGCTGATTCGTGCGGCCATAGCCGATATGCCCTCTCTGAGCCTGCTGGAGCAGGATGTCCTCCAATTTATGCGCGACGGCTCTTTGCCGCCCCAGACTTGCGGGTCGTGGAAACTCTGGCTGGAAGACCTGCCTGCCGCCGAAGCACCGGACAGCAAAAAATCAGCAGAGCATACCTCTGCCAACAAGGATGCGGCCAAACCGGGTCGCCGCATCTTTGGGGACCCGGGGCAGGAATGCGACCGCAACCATATCGACGCCACCTCTCTTGACGGAACATATCTCCGTCTTGAAAAAGCGGCGGCAACCTGCCGCTCTTCGGTAGAAGAACTACTGGCGGCGGCCTTGGGTCTGTGCCTTGGCAGCGACGAACTCACCTGCCCCGTTGCACATTTTATGAGCGATGGCCGCCACCTCATCACCGACTCGGCTAACCCAGTGAACATAGTCGGCTCCTTTGCCCTGCGGCATGCCGTGCCCGTAACTTCGGGCATGGGAGCCAGTGAGGCCATCCCTCATTTCAAGGAAATTCTGCGGGCTATTACCCAAAGAGGATCCGCACCTTGGCTGGATGTGCAGAATCAGTACCCCGCGGATGTCACATTCTTCTGGATGGGGAACCAGGCTCTCGGACATGCCGAACCAGACACCGGACCTGCCCTGTTGCGGGCCGGATCCTGGCGGCCGCCTTCCTCCACACGCGACAGCGCAATCGAGCTCATCTGCTGGGCAGAAAAAGGCAAACTGCACGCGCGCGTCGCATATCCCGCCCCGGCGGAAGAACAGGGGAACGCCTTTCTGCGGGTTTTCATGACAGCGGTAGAAACAGTAGCCGAATCCGGCATGGGTGACAGTCATGCCGCACGCTACGTTGTTGCCGATTTCGCCGATTCGGATCTTTCCGAGTCCGACCTTGATGTCATCCTCAGCCAAATCAATGGATAGCGTATGTCAGCCAGCCAAAAAGAACTTCAGGAAATATTCTCTCTCACACCTGTGCAGCGGTTCATGCTGGACTGCTCAGAGCATACGCCCAGCGGCCTGGCCTTTCAGCAACAGTATTCCTACTACCTTGAAGGAAAGGTTGACCCTGAGCTGTGCCGTAAAGCCTGGGAAGTGGTGATCACCAGACACCCCGCCATGCGCACTTCCATCCATCACAAAGACACCAGCCAGGCCTTTCAGGTTGTGCATGCCGAACCCACTATGTTTTTTGAACTTCGCGATGTCAGCCTGCTGGATGAGGACGAGCGCAATGGACGCGTACTGACCTTTCTGAGTGAAGATGCCAGAACGCCCTTTGACATCAGCAGGCCACCCCTGATGCGGTTATGTCTGCACAAAATGCGGGACGACCTCTTTGTTCTTACACTCACCCTGAGCCATCTCATTTTTGATGGATGGTCACTGGGCGTGGCCTTTCGTCACTTTGCTCAAGCCTACGACGAACTTGCGCAAGGGTTTGCGCCAGATGTGACGCCGCTGCCTTCCATGAGAGACTATGTTTCGTGGTTTAAAAAGCGCGATCAGAGTGAAGATCTTGCATGGTGGCGTGAAAAACTGGCCACTGCACAGATGCAACCGCTCCCCTTCATGCGCCTGCCAGAAGAATCGCGCCCTGTGGAAGCCGACCAGATATACCATATGGTGTTCAGCGAAGAAGAGACAGCTTCCCTTGATGCGGCGGCTCGCAAACTGGGGGTCACCCTCAATGTTCTGTATCAGGGTGCCTGGGCTCTGATACTTTCACGCCTTTCACCGCAAAGACGGGCTCTCATGTTGACCGTTGCGGCCTCACGGCCTGTTGAAGTATCCGGCATTGAACAGGTTTTTGGCCTGTTGATTGACGGCGTACCTTACAATGTCGACTGCGCTGGTAATCAGACGGCTTCAACCTGGCTTGAAGGGCTGCGCGGGCTGCAACTGGAAAGTCTGGAGCATCGCCACGTACCTGTGGATACATGGCTGCGCCCCTGCCAGAATTCGGACATGATTCCGTACAATTCCTATCTCATCTTTGAAAACATGGCCACGGGCGAAGGCGGTGATACGAAGGCGGATTTCTCTATCCGGGCGGCCTATATGAATTCCAACCTCAGCTTTCCTCTCTCCATGATGGTTTTCCCGGGCCCGGCCCTGCGTGTGGCCTTCATCTATTGCAAAGATTTCTTCACGCACGAGACCATCATTAAATTTTCCGAACTTATCCGGCGCACACTGATCACCCTGGCCGAAAATTCCGGCGAAACGCTCGATCGCATCAGTGAACTAGCCGACCTCAACGAAGAAACCATACGGTGACCCCTTATGGACATGCACTACCAAAAAACCTTTGTAGATACTGCCAGCACCCCCGCCAGAGCTCTGTCAGGTTCCGTCGGCCCGTCCCCTTGGCTGCCCGGCTATGAGCAACAGCAAAATAGCCTGCCGCTGCTTTTCTGCTTTTCCTATGCAGGAGGTACAGGCGAACTGTACCGTCAATGGCAGCGCCCCTTGCAGCAGTCTTGCCGCGTATGCCCGGTGGAACTGCCGGGCAGGGGTTCGCGCTTTGGCGAACCCTTTATCAAATCCATACCTGAAGCGGCGGCATCCATTGCTGCCGCCATAGAGCCGCATTCACACGTCCGCTACGCATTGTTCGGGCATAGCCTGGGCAGCGT
>NZ_JASGDK010000092.1:0-18603 GCF_047607245.1 Desulfovibrio sp. | reverse complement strand
CCACATCCCCGCCGCGTATGGCCTGAATGCCTATTTGCACCTTGGGTCTTTCCCCAATAATGCCGTCGCGTGCGGAACAACGTACGTCGTTGAGTTCCCAGCCACGCGCGCCAGCCAGGCATTCGCCCAGGGTCAGGGCCGTGCCGCTGGGACTGTCTTTTTTACGGCTGTGGTGCAGTTCAACCATTTCAATGTCGTAGGAGTCGCCCAAGGCGCGCGTAAGTTCCGGCAAAATCTTGCACAGCACATTGACGCCAATGCTCATGTTGGACGCCCAAAAAATAGGAGCCCGCTTCGCCAGTTCGCGCAGCTCGTCTTTTTCGGCATCAGTAAAACCTGTGGTGCCGATAACAAGGGCGTGCCCGCTTTCAGCCACAGTTCGGGCTGATTGCAAGCTCACAGCCGGGGCAGTGAAATCGATGGTGACCGCGCCGGGAGCCTTGGCCAGCACAGCCGCCAGACTGTCGCCAACTATGCATGCCGATCCGGCCAATTTTTCCACATGCTCCTTGCTGTCCACAAGTCCTGCAAGGCTGAAAGCTGATTCTGTTTCGGCCAGATTGCTGATGGTCCTGCCCATGCGTCCGTTAGCGCCTACTACGACAATGGCTGTACTCATGTTCACTCGCTTTGCATTCAAATTATTCCGAGACCACTCCGGCCTCGCGCAACATGCTCATAAATTCTGTTTCATCGAGCACGGCTACGCCCAGTTTTTGCGCTTTTTCAAGCTTGCTGCCCGCTTTTTCGCCCGCCACAAGGTAGTGGAGTTTTTTGCTCACACTGCCAAGGGGCGTGGCCCCGGCAGCCTCGGCCAGTTTTTCGGCCTGACCGCGCGGCATGCTCAGGGTTCCGGTAAAAAGAATGGTTTTGCCAGACAGCGGGCCTGATGGAACAGCGCCTTCGCCCTGTGCGGCTTCTCCATCCGTTTTACCCGAAGCCCCCTTACCGCCTTGTGGCCACAGGCCAAGCCCCTTGAAGCGCTCAAGCTGCTCCTTGTTGGCAGGGCTGTCAAAGAAATTGCGTATGGATGACGCTACCTCCGGCCCCACATCAGACAGGCTTTGCAGCGTTTCGCCATCGGCTTTTTCAAGTTCATCCAGGTTCTGAAAATGCGCGGCAAGCGTACGTGCGGTCTGTTCACCCACATGACGAATACCCAGCGCACTGATCAGGCGCGGCAAGGTGGCGGTATGTCTGGCCCCGTCAAGCGCGTCCACAAATTTTTGCGCCAGCACTTCGCCCATGCGCTCGAAACCCAGCAATTCTTCAACCGTCAGAGTAAAAAGATCTACCGGAGACTGCACGCGCCCGCTGTTGACCAGTTGCTCTATCCACTTCTGGCCCACACCGGAAATATCAAGCCCGGCCTTGGAGACAAAATGGCTGATGGCCCGCAACCGGATGGCGGGACAGGCCATATTTTCACAGCGCCATGCAGCTTCACCTTCTTCGCGGTAGGCGGGCTGATGGCAGACCGGACAACTATGCGGAAAAACGTATTCCTCGGCATCCGCCGGACGCCTGTCCAGCACAGGCCCCACCACTTCCGGGATCACATCGCCAGCACGGCGCACCATGACGGTATCGCCCACGCGCACATCACGGCTGCGAATCTCGTCTTCATTGTGCAGCGTCGCCCGGGAGACCATAACGCCACCCACGGCTATGGGCTCAAGCACTGCCACAGGGGTCAGCACGCCTGTGCGTCCCACCTGGATTTCAATATCCTTCAACAGGGTTTGCGCCTGCTCGGCAGGAAACTTGAAGGCCACGGCAAAGCGCGGGGCACGCGCCGTGAAACCAAGCGCCAGCTGGGCTTCAAGATTGTCCAGCTTGGCTACCGCCCCGTCAATTTCCATACGAAACTGGGGCCGATGCTCCCTGACCCACTGGGCGTATTCTTCCACTGCCTGAACGCTGTTGCACAGCTTGCCGTCAGGCGGTGTAAGAAAGCCGTATTCCTTCAGCTGTGCCATAACCTCTGATTGCAACTTGCAGACGGGGGCTGGCGGCCATTGCGCCTCGCCAAGGCTGTAGGCCAGAAAGCGCAGAGGACGTGATGCGGTAATCGAAATATCTAGCTGCCGCAAGGTTCCGGCTGCGGCATTGCGTGGGTTGGCAAAGGTTTTCAACCCCAGCGCTTCCTGTTTTTCATTAAGGGCGGCAAAGTCCTTTTTGAACATGACAACCTCACCGCGCACCTCCAGCCGTGCGGGAAAAGGCCCAGGCCCTGCAAGACGCAAGGGCACGGTGCGGATGGTACGCACAGCCTCGGTGACAACTTCACCAACTTCGCCGTCGCCCCGGGTAAGGGCTTCCTGCATTGTGCCGTCAACATAGACGATTTCCAGAGCAAGACCGTCCAGCTTGGGATCACACCAGAAGCCTTCCGGCAAGGGGCCGTTAAGGTCCGCATCCCAGGCACGGCGCATACGGTCTGCAAAATCCTGCCACTGTTCTGCCGAAAACACGTTGTCCAGGCCATACATCTGAAGGCTGTGGGCTTTTTTGGCCAGTCCGTCGATCAGCTTGCCGCCCACACGCAGCGTGGGAGAATGGGGCGAGCGCAGCTCCGGCCAACGGTCTTCCAAAGCCTGCAGTTCGTGGAACAGGGCGTCAAACTGGTCGTCGCTGATCTCGGGCTTGTCCAGGGTATGATAGAGATAATTATGGTGCTCAAGCGCTGCCGTGAGCTGCTCAACACGCTGGCGATCTTCGGCTGAGGGGCCGGAGGGACCAGCGGAAAAAAGGCTGAACTGGGCCTGCCCGCCCTGATTTTTATTTTGCTGTGACATGAAAAACCTTATGAGGCTGTAGGCAAGCCCATTTTGCGAGAAAAACTTTTGCCAGTGCCGTCAGGGCATCTTAACTTTACCATGCTTGCCTGGAAGCGAAGCAATCGCGCCATGCAAGCACAGCTGCACTGCCGCGTTCCCCAAATGGCTGCACGACCGAGAAGCAAGGCCCGGCAAGCCACGGCGGCAGCACCGCAGCTATTCAGGCAGGGCGATGAGCCGTGCCCGCAACACCCGTATGCGGTCGCGCAACTGGGCGGCCTGCTCGAACTCCAGATCGCGGGCAGCCTGACGCATTTCTTTTTCGAGCTTCGCTACCAGCAAGGCTGTATCTTCAGCGGTAAGCGGAATGGCGTCTGGTTCCTGTCCCTTGCCTTTGCCGCGGCCTTTGCCACGCCCGCGTGACGAGCCATCTTCCACATACAAACTATCCAGCGGAGACTCAAGGCTTTTTCGTGTGCTGGTCGGCGTAATGCCGTGCTCTTCGTTATGGGCGGTCTGCCTGGCCCGGCGGCGGGCAGTTTCGTCCATAGCCGCCTTCATCGAATCCGTCATTTTGTCGGCATACAGTATGACCCGGCCCTGCGCATTTCGGGCAGCACGCCCAAAGGTCTGGATAAGCGACCCCACTGAACGCAAAAAACCTTCCTTGTCGGCATCAAGGATGCACACAAGAGAGACTTCGGGAATATCAAGACCTTCGCGCAGCAGGTTGATGCCCACCAGCACGTCAAACTCGCCCATACGCAGCGCACGGATGATCTGCATGCGCTCAAGGGTGTCAATATCTGAGTGAAGGTAGCGCGCGCGAACCCCCATGCTGCAACAGTATTCTGTCAGGTCTTCGGCCATGCGCTTGGTCAGGGTGGTCACAAGTACCCTTTCGCCCCGGCTGACACAACCACGGCACTCGCCCAGCAGATTTTCCATCTGTCCCTTGGTGGGGCGAACCTCCACCTCCGGGTCCACCAGACCTGTGGGCCGGATAATCTGCTCGGCCACAATGCCCTGCGCCTGATCCCGTTCATACTTGGCTGGCGTGGCCGATACATAGACAACCTGGTTAAGCAAGGTGGTAAATTCATTGAATTGCAGCGGCCTGTTGTCCAGGGCAGACGGCAGGCGAAAGCCGTAGTCCACCAGTGTGGTCTTGCGCGAGCGGTCGCCTTTGTACATGCCCCCCACCTGGGGAATGGTAATATGCGACTCGTCCACGAACAGCAGAAAGTCCTTGGGAAAGTAGTTCAGCAGGCATGATGGCGGCTCGCCTGCCACGCGGCCATCCATATGACGGGTATAGTTTTCGATGCCGTTGCAGTAACCAAGCTCTTCAATCATCTCAAGATCAAGCTGGGTACGCTGCTCAAGGCGCTGGGCCTCCACAAGCTTGCCCTGATCTTTAAACAGCGTCAGACGCTCTGCCAGCTCGTCACGAATATCACTGGCAGCGCGCTTGAGGTTATCCTGCGCGGACACGAAATGACTGGCCGGATATAGCACGGTTTTGGACACATCTGCCAGCACCTCGCCCGTGAGGGGATCAATTTCGCGCAGGGCGTCTATATCGTCCCCAAAAAATTCCAGGCGTAGAGCGCGCTCGTGGTGATAGGCCGGAATGATTTCAAGGGCATCGCCGCGCACGCGGAACGTGCCGCGGTGGAAGTCGTAGTCGTTGCGCTCGTAGTGCACTTCCACCAGACGCGTGATGAGCTTGTCCATCGGAAAGTGCTGGCCCACCTCAACGGGAATGACCATCTTGGCGTAGTATTCCGGCGAACCCAACCCGTAGATGCACGAAACCGACGCCACGATTATCACGTCGCGCCGTGTGAGCAGGGCGTGGGTGGCGGCGTGGCGCAGCTTGTCTATGTTATCATTGATGGAAGAGTCTTTTTCAATATAGGTGTCCGAGGCGGGCACATAGGCTTCTGGCTGGTAGTAGTCGTAATAGCTGACAAAATATTCCACAGCATTGCGCGGAAAAAGTGCGCGGAATTCACCATACAGCTGAGCCGCCAGAGTTTTGTTGGGCGCAAGCACCAGAGCCGGACGATTGCAGCGGGCAATGACATTGGCCATAGTGAACGTTTTGCCGGAGCCCGTAACGCCCAGAAGCACCTGGGCGGGCACTCCCGCCTGAATATTGCTCACCAGTTCGTCAATGGCTGTAGGCTGATCGCCTGTGGGCGTGTAGGCCGTTTCCAGGCTGAAAGGGATAGCGGACTTGTCTTCCATCATGTTCTGTTTTGGGGTAAGAGGGTGTGAAATAATACACTAACCACGGGATGTGCTATGGAAAAAATCATTGTGCCCACGCAGTACGACCTGCCGCTGGACAGATTCTACATTGTGGCTGTTACGCTTAATACCTTCAAGGGACGCCGCCATGTTGACGTGCAGATTTTTCGGCCCAACGCCGGAGATGACGAGCTGGAACCCCTGCGGGGTCTTGGTCTGGTAGCCCCCGCCGACCCTTCCGTTCCGCCCGAAGTACTTCAGGGAGCCACGGAAGACGCCGCTCTGCGCTGTATTCTCGAAGCGTTTACCGCTGAAGAAAGCCGCGCTCTGGCAGACTACCTTGAGCAGCGCTACGCCGAACACATTGAAAAAATCACTGTCTGCCCTATGGACATACCTGTTCCGATGGGTGTTGCCCCACTGGCAGGCATTACCGAGGGCAAAAGCACAGGGTTCATCCGTTTTGAAACCGTGCGCGACTACCCCCTGTCTTTCCCGGCTCACGGCTTTTACGATCTGGAAGCCCACGCCCCGCTGGACAACGAATAGTCATAGCGTTCACGCCAGGGTTGCCAGACCTCTTCGTCTGGCACTTCGTGAATTTCACCTCCGCAAAAGACGTGGTCCGTGCTGGGCAGTCTGTCGCCGGATGCCGGAACCACAGGGGGAACAAGAGCTTCCCGCAGTTTTTGCGCAAAGTCCTCACGAGGCAGAAGACCCCCGCCCATCTTCATGATGTGCGGGGTTTCCTGTTGACAGTCCAGCAGGGTAACGCCACGCATGCGCAGCAGGCTCACCAAGCCTGCCAGGGCGGCGCGTGACGCTTCAGACACAAAATGAAACATTGATTCGCCAAAAAACACCCGCGCAAACCCAACGCCATACAACCCGCCAGCCAGTTCACCCTCACGCCAGGCTTCCACACTGTGGGCAAACCCCATGCTATGAAGGCGCTCATAGGCCTCTATCATTTCGGGCGTGAGCCACGTGCCGCCATTGGGCGTACGCGACTGGGCGCATGCCCGTATGACCCTGCCGAAGGCCGCGTTAAAAGTCAGTTCAAAGGGTTTTTGCCGCAAAGCACGGGCACTGCGGGCCGGAAGGTGAAAGTTCTCCAGCGGCAAGATGCAACGGGGGTCCGGTGCCCACCAGAGTATGGGCAGCCCGGCCTCGTACCAGGGAAAAATTCCCCGGCTGTAAGCCGCCAGCAGCCGCTCCACCCGCAAGTCACCACCGGCACAAAGAAGGCCGTCTTCCCGCGCCGCTTCAAGCGGAGGAAACTGGGCGGCCAGAACCGCGAAGATTGTCTCCACAGCTGACCGCCCCGCTGCTTAAGCTTTGCTTTTGGGCGGTTTTTTGGCCGCCTTTTTGGGTTCTGCCGCCCCTGTTTTTTCCCGGGCAGAAGCCGTCTTGGCCGAAGTGCCGGATGTAGCTTTAGCGCCAGACCTGGCTACGGCTGCTCCCTTGCCTGAGGCTCCCGGTTTGGCGGGAGTACTGGCGGCCTTTGCAGGCTTGCCGGCAGAAGCAGACTTGGCAGTTGTGGCCTTTTTTGCCGCATCAACCTTGGCAGGCACTTTTGCAGACTTTACAGACTCGAGCACAAGCGCGTCTTCCACCACATCAAGCCTTACGCTGCCGCCCTTGGCAAGCGAGCCGAACAGCAGTTCGTGGGCCAGCTTGTCTTCCAGCTCTGTACGCAGCAAACGCCGCAGCGGCCGTGCGCCCATAGCAGGATCAAACCCCTTGCGGGCCAGCCACTGACGGGCTGTCAGGCTCAGTTCAAGGTCCACATGGCGTTGCTCAAGGCTATGCACGATTTCGCCCACAAACTTGTCCACAATGCGCAGCATCATGTCTTCTGTCAGGCTGCCAAAGGGCACAAGAGCGTCCAGCCTGTTGCGGAATTCGGGGCTGAAGGTATTTTCCACAGCCTTGAGCCCCTTGTGGGCCGCATCCTGCCGGGAAGCTCCACCAAAGCCCATAGCCTGACGCGACATGTCGAAAGCGCCAGCGTTGGAGGTCATAATAAGAATGACGTGCGAAAAGTCTGTTTTCCTGCCCGTATTGTCCGTCAACGTGGCATAGTCCATAACCTGAAGCAGCACGTTGAAGATGTCGGGATGGGCCTTTTCCACCTCATCCAGCAGCACTACGGAATAGGGAGCCTTGCGCACGGCTTCGGTAAGCAGCCCGCCCTGATCAAAGCCCACATAGCCGGGAGGCGCCCCGATGAGACGCGATACGGAGTGCTTTTCCATATATTCGCTCATGTCATAGCGCAGAAATTCCACGCCCATAAGCTTGGCAAGGCTGCGGGCCACTTCCGTCTTGCCCACACCCGTGGGGCCGTAGAACAAAAACGCGCCAGCCGGACGCTGCTCCTGCCCAAGCCCCGCACGGGCGCGCAAGATGGCGCGCACAGTGAGCTCAATAGCAGCATCCTGACCGAACACATGTCCTTTCAGGTCTTTTTCAAGCGTGGCCAGACGGTTGCGTTCTGTGCCGGATACGGTACGCACGGGGATACCCGCCATACGCGCCACAATGCGTTCCACATCGCCCACGCCCACCAGAGGACGCGAAGCCTTGCCGCCCTTAACGGCTTTGCTGGCCGAACGCACGGCAGGCTGCTTGCTTGAGCCAGTCTGCACACCGCGGCCCAGACGCACGGCTGCGCCGGATTCGTCCAGCACGTCGATTGCCTTGTCGGGCAGCAGGCGGTCGCGCACATGCCGGGCCGTCAGATCCACCATAGCCTTGATGGCTGCGGGACTGTAACGAACCTTGTGGAAGTCGGCATAACGATTCTCAAGCCCCTGAATAATGGCAAGGCATTCGTCAGGCGTCGGTTCCGTAAGGTCAATGCGCTGAAACCGGCGGGCCAGGGCACGGTCTTTTTCAAAGTGGTTGCGAAACTCCTCATAGGTCGTGGAGCCGATGCACCGCAACTCGCCGTTGGCCAGCACTGGTTTGAGCAGGTTGGAGGCGTCCATAGAGCCGCCCGAGGTAGAACCTGCCCCAACAATGGTATGAATTTCGTCAATAAACAAAATCGCTTCGGGAAGTTCCTGCAAGCGCTGCACAACAGCCTTGAGGCGGCTTTCAAAATCGCCCCTGTAGCGGGTACCCGCCAGCAACAGCCCCATGTCCAGAGCGAACAACTGGGCCTTGGCGAACATTTCGGGCACCTTGCCTTCCACAATACGCAGGGCCAGGCCCTCGGCCAGAGCAGTTTTGCCCACGCCAGGGTCGCCCACAAAAAGCGGATTGTTTTTACGGCGGCGGCACAGTACTTCAACCGCGCGGTCAAGCTCGGTCACGCGGCCCACCAGAGGATCGATCTTGCCCTCGCGGGCACGGGCTGTAAGGTCCACGGCATACTGGGCCAAAGGATCGGCTTTGCCTTCCTTTTCCTCAATTTCGCCGCCCTGACCAGCCCCTTTGGAGCCACCGCCCTCATCCATGCCGTGCGACACGAAGGTCAAGACATCAAGACGCTCCACGCCCTGCTTGCGCAGGTAGTAGTTGGCGTAGCTTTCCTCTTCGTCCATGATGGAGATGAGCAGGTCGCCCAACTCAACGGTATCACGCCCGGCAGAACGAATATGGCTCAGAGCGCGTTCAAGAACGCGCTGCACGCCTTCGGTCTGGGCCACTTCGTGATTGCCCGCCAGAGGAACGGCTTCCATTTCACGGTTGAAAAATTCTTCAAGCTGCTCGCGCAACACGGCCACACTGGCACCGCTGCCCTCAAGCAGAATACGCCCGCGCATGCTGTTGGTGAGAGCAAAAAGAACGTGCTCCACGGTCAGCAGGTCGTGACGACGCCGGTGGGCTTCCATAAGTGCGTCACGTATGACGCTTTGAACACTCTTGCTCAACATAGGCATCTCAGTAAATTTTTTCCATGGTGCATTTGAGGGGAAATCCCGCAGCCTTGGCCGCCTGATGAACCCTTTTCACCTTGGTCTCTGCTACTTCATGGGTGTATACACCGCACTGTCCCACGCCCTGCTGATGTATGTTCAGCATGATGGCGGTGGCCTCTTCCGTGGTTTTGTGGAAGATGCCGCATAGAACAGCCACCACAAAATCCATACTGGTGTAATCGTCGTTGTGCAGGAGCACCCGATAGCGGTCGGGCTCCTTCAATTTTTTTTCCACAATGACCTGGCTTTCGCCGTCATTCTGGCTCTCGTTAAAAACGGGCATGCACTACTCCGCAGACAAATATTCAGCGCTGTTCAGGGAAAATGAAACCGTCTTCTTCCAGCAGCCCCAACTGGCGTCTCCAGGTGCGTCTTTGCGTTTCGTCAAACACAAATGAACGCTGAAGGGGCAGGTTATTACGTTGCAGCCAATCCTGATGCAGCTGATGATAATTCTTGGTACTGATTGCCACATTGTCAAGGGCCAGACAGCGCTGCACGGCTTCAATGGCCTCTGCAGGGCCTTCCAGTTCCGCCCCCTGCATAAAGGGCAGAATGTCCAGCTCTACCTCGACGCCGTTCAGACGCCAGGGTTCACGCACTTTCTCATAACGCGCCGCCGGGCTGTACCCCAACCCTTCAAGTATCTGGAGCATGCCGTTGGCGTCAGCAACTTCAATCTCGCGCTCTTCGCGCACCTTGCACTGCTCTGCCCCGGCAGGAGCTTGAGCAGGCAGTTTCAAGGTCAGCACATAACGGACTTTGTCCGGCCATTCCTGGCTGCGCAGCCGCAACAACCGCCCGCTTGAGGTAAGGACGCCATCCGGCGTTTCAAAAACAGTGTTGCTCTCAAAATGCACACCAAGGCACTGTGCGCCCTGTTCCTGCAACCGGGCACGCAGATCGTTCAGATCAACGCCCGGAAATTTACGTTCCACTTCCAGAGCCATTGCTATTCCTCCGGCTTCTGCCGACGGTGAAAAAGGCGCTGCTGCAAGGCCGCAATGGTGGCAATACCGCCTTTTTCCTCACCGGGATGCACAATGGGATCAAAACCCAGCCGCCGTGCCTGGGTCAGGCGCAGATCCTGGGCGGCCACAGGCCGTATCTGGCCGTTGAGGTCCACCTCGCCCCAGAGCACGCATTTCTCTGGCAGAGGAACATCATAATAGGACGAAAGCACGGCGGCCACCAGCGCAAGGTCCAGCCCCGGCTCGTTCAGCTTCATACCTCCGCCTACCTTAGCATAGATGTCCACCTGGCCAAAATTCAGCTTGAGCCGTTTTTCAAGAACAGCCAGCAAAAGATGCAGCCGCCCCACATCAAAACCAAGAGCCGCGCGGCGCGGAATGCTCAAAAAGGTACGCGACACAAGCGCCTGCACCTCAACAGCAAGAGGGCGCTGCCCGTCCACGGCCATGACCACTGCTGTACCGGAAAGCGAGGCGTCTCGCTGGCCCAGAAAAAAGGTAGAAGGGTCGTCGACCACCTGCATGCCCTGCTGCCCCATGCGAAAAACAAGCAGTTCCTCGTTGGGGCCAAAACGGTTTTTGAACACGCGCAGCAGGCGAAACATCTGACGGCGGTCGCCTTCAAGCGAAATAACCGTGTCCACCATATGTTCAAGCAGACGCGGCCCGGCAAGCACGCCGTCCTTGGTCACATGGCCCACAAGAATGAGTGTGCAGCCCAGACGGCGGCAGACTTCCAGCAAGGATGTGGCCACGGCCCGCACCTGGCTGACGTTGCCCGGCAACCCCTCGGCTTCAAGACTGGTGAGGGTCTGTACGGAGTCCACCACAAGCAGGGCCGGATTTTGCGCATTGGCGGCTTCTACCACGTCTTCCACGCGGGAAGTGGCGAGGGCCAGCAAATTGGCGTCAAGCATGCCAAGACGCTCTGCCCTGCCCTTGATCTGCGGCAGCGATTCTTCACCGCTGGCGTAGAGAACAGGACGGCCTCTGGCGGCCATCTGCCCTGCCACAAGCCCTGCCACCTGCAACAAAAGAGTGGATTTACCTATGCCGGGTTCACCGCCCACAAGAATGGCGGCTCCGGGCACAAGACCATTGCCCAGCACCCTGTCCAGCGCCTGCAAGCCGCTGCCATAGGGTTCGTGGCCTGAATCCTCAACATCACGCAGGGATATGGGGCGTCCGGCAGAATTTTCACCGCTCAGAGGCGTACGCGCCTTGCTCGCTGAACGGGACTGTACCGACGCTTCCAGTGTATTCCATTCATGACAGCCGGGGCACTGCCCGCGCCACTGCATGGTCTGTGCTCCGCAGGAGGAGCATATATATATTTCACGTGTTTTCGCCATGATTCAAGACTACGGAAAAACCCACCGGGGTGCAAGCTGGCTTGCAGGGTTGCACCAGAAATGCAAAATCTTGGGCTGAGTGAGGCAGAATACGTTGAAGCGCTTTCAGTTCCGGCAGCAGCAGCGCAACCTTGGGGAAAAGCTTTGGACTGTACGCAGAATGAAGCGCGAGACTACATGCAAGGCCTTGCGGTTTACCGCCTGCACAATGGGGTCAGGGCTGTGGCGCAAAAGATGCCGCCAAGAATGGCCGCCGCGCTTATGCCGAGGCGCAGAGTGATGGCCTCTCCCATAAACAGTGCGCCGCCAAAGGCTGTAATAAGCGGCACGCTCAACTGCACAACAGCGGCCGTGGGCACGCTGAGTTTGGGCAAAACGGAATACCACAACACATAGCCCAATGCCGAGGCAATGCCTCCGGCGACGAGAGCGCACACTATTCCCGTAAAAGGCAACATAGGCGCACCTGCCCTCACGCCGCTTCCGGAAAAATCCATCCAGGCCAGGGGCAAAAGAAGCAGGGCCAAGGGCAGACAGCGCACAAAATTGCCCGCAGTGGCGGCCACTGGCGCACTGTTGCGGCGACCCAGCAGGGTGTAGGCAGCCCATGACGCGCCGGAAAGAAAAATAATGGCTGACGGCCATAACGGCGGCGCGTCCAGCCCCGGCAGCAAAAGGTACACAAGGCCCGACATGGCCAGCCCGATGCCCAAAGCCTGAGCGCGGCTGGGGCGCTGGCCCAGGGCCATTCCCGCTCCCACCATGCTGACCTGCACGGCCACGGCTATGATAAGCGCCCCGGCTGCGGCGGGCAGATTGACATAGGCCCAGGAAAAGCAGGCCATATAGGCAAAAAGGGCCAGAGCTGCACTCCAGCTGCCAGACTGCAATGCGCGCTGGCCACGCAGCGCTGCGAGCACCCACAGTACCGCAGCAGCCGATACAGAGCGCAAAACGGTATAGCTCACAGGGTCCATGCCCGCACCAAAGAGCGCCATACGGCACAACAGCGAGTTGGCCGCAAAAAAAATCATGCAGATGAGCGTGAGAAGTGCCGTGACGGCTATGCCGCCTTGAGGGATGCTGTTTTTCTGGCTGCCGCCGGGGGTCACGGTGAAAACCTTGTGCCTTGCAGCTTGCGAAAAATGGTACTGCGGTTGACCTGAAACAGTTCGGCCACACGCTGTACAGAGCCGTGAACCTCAATGGCTTTAAGCAGAAAATCGCGCTCCATTTCCGCCATAATCTCACGCAAGGGGCGGCGGGCGCTGAGCACGTCTTCCGAATAGCGCGAGGCATCGTTGCTGACGCCAGAAATCTGTGTGGGCAGGTCACGCGGAGAAATAAGCGGTCCCGTGAGCGTAATGACAAGACTGTGCACGAGGTTCTGCAATTCGCGCACGTTGCCGGGCCAAGCATAGGCCGCCATCATGTCCAGCGTCACGTCCATAAAGGCCATGACCTTATGGTACTTGGCCATATAATGTTCAAGAAAATGCTCGGCCAGCATGCGCACGTCTTCCCTGCGCTCCCTGAGGGGAGGAATGCGCACGGTAGCCACGTTGAGACGGTAGTAGAGGTCACGCCGGAAGGTGCCTGCCTCTACGCTTTCTGCCAGATTGCGGTTGGTGGCCGCGATGATGCGCACGTCCACCTTGCGTGGGCTTGACGCGCCCACCCGCATGATTTCGCCGTCCTGAAGCACCCGTAACAGACGTGTCTGCATGGACAGGGGCAGCTCGCCCACTTCGTCCAGAAAGATGGTGCTGCCGTCAGCAATTTCAAAATACCCGGCCTTGCCCTTGTTGGAGGCTCCTGTAAACGCGCCGGGCATGTAGCCGAACAGTTCCGATTCCGTAAGGGTTTCGGAAATACCGCCACAGTCGACCTTGAGCAGAATCTTGTCCCGGCGCTCAGAAAGCCCGTGGGTAAAACGGGCGAAAACGTCTTTGCCAGCCCCGGTTTCTCCAAGGATGAGCACAGTGGCGTCTGTAGCTGCAAAACGGCGCAAAAGTGAAACCACTTCTCGCATGGACGGGCTGACGTACACTGGCTCGCGTACCTTGTTGCCCTCATTGCTGATATACGCCAGCTGATCGTTGATCTGGTCAATGAGCTTACACTGCCCGGTCACCTGATCCTGCAACTGGGCCAGCAGGGTAATGTCACGCGCAAAGGTGACCACAAGGCAAAGTTCGCCCCGTGAATCAAAAACGGGAAAACCCGTCAGGACCAGTTTTTTGCCGTCCTTGAGCTGCTGCACGTGCGTAGTGGGCCTGCCAGTGCGTACGATTTCCGGGTTCAGAATGTGGTCAAAAACCCCTTCTTCCACCAGACAACGCACGTTCTTGCCCTGTAACTGCGCCTGCGTAAGGCCCGTCAGCTGCTCATACATGCGGTTAACGCGCAGGCTTATGCCCGAGGCGTCGCTGATAAAAACGCCTTCAGGCAGGGCGTCAAGTATACGCTCCACATGTTTGGAAAGCAGTTCCTGAGAACGGTCAGCCATATTTCAACCCGGTAAGATGCTAAGTAATCAGTCTGAAATCTGCACTCGCTCGCCCAAAATGTCCAGAGCCGTCTTTTGCAGCCTGCTCATCAGGGCTTTATCCAGGCTCACCTCGCCCATAGGAACTTCTCTGGCAAGAAAATGATACTTCTGGGTGCCCAGACGGTGGTAAGCCAGCATTTCGTATTTGACATGCGTATAGGGCTTGAGGAATTCGGCTATGGCCGCGATGGCTTCCTCGGTGTCGTTGAACCCGGGGATGACAGGAGTGCGGGCCAATATGGGCAGATCGGGAAATTCCTCAGCCAGGATACGAAAGTTCTCAAGAATACGCGCATTGGGCAAGCCCGTGTGCGCTTCGTGCACCGCGCTGTCCATATGCTTGATGTCATAGAGCACGTAGTTCAGATAGGGCGCAGCCTCACGTACAGTTTCAGCGGGCACCATACCGCAGGTTTCCACAGCGGTTTTGATGCGCCGCACGCGGGCTTCACGCAGCAGCGCTACGGCAAAGGTTCCCTGCAACAGGGGTTCGCCACCGGAAAGGGTCAGGCCGCCGCCGGAGCGTGCGTAAAAGGCCATGTCCTGCTCTACAACGCGCAGCACATCGTCCACAGTGCGCTTCTTTCCATATACCAGCAAACCCTGGGCAGGACAAATTTCGGCACAGGGCATGTCACAGCCTGCGCAATGGCTGCGGTCAATGACAGGCTTGTCGTCATCGCCACAGGTAATGGAACCGTGCGGACAGGCTGGAATGCAGTGCCCGCATTTGGAAACATCAATGCAACGGCCGTGATTGCAGGCCAGCTCGGGATAGGACTTCTGTGATTCCGGGTTGCTGCACCATTTGCACGAAAGGGAACAGCCCTTCAAAAAAACAATGGTCCGAATGCCCGGCCCATCGTGTACGGAGTACTTTTGAATATTAAACACCATGCCTTGCTGCTGGCTGTCATCCAGGCACATATTCCCTTCCTTTGCGAAATCTTTTGATCTGTAGCGGTTTAAGGTCTGCCCGGGAAAAAAGACGTCTTCTTTTCCAGCGCGGCAGTCTTCCACGTAACAATATTTATCTGCAATAATTACAAACAGCCCAATGTATCTGCCGGCAGCGGGCAGCACACGGACAACCGCAGCGTGGGCAGGAATAACAGCACCACGGCCATGCCCTTGCCTAGCATAAAACTTTTCTCAACCTGAAGCGCAAATGGCCTCCAGGCAGTGTCGTCACGAGATTATTTTCCAGTCATATCAATGGGAAAGAGCCTTGCTGTCTAGAGTGCAGCCCTTAATACAGTAATGCGGGGAAGGGCCGTGGCCCTTCCCCGCTGTAAGGCTGTAGTAACTACATCACGTCGTGTTCGGTACGGGCGATGAGGTCATTTTGCAGATCGGGCGACAGGTCTACAAAGTAGGCGCTGTAGCCAGCGATGCGCACGATAAGGTTACGGTATTTCTGCGGGTCTTTCTGGGCGGCCACAAGGGTGCCCTTGTTGACCACGTTGAACTGCACGTGCCAGAGCTTGAGGTCGCAGAAGGTGCGGATGAAGGACACCAGCTTTTCCGTGCCCTGCTCGCCTTCAACGCACTTGGGCGTGAACTTGATGTTCAGCATACGGGCGGCGCGGTCGCGCATGCCCATATTCTTCGTGGTGCAGTTGGAAAGCAGAACCGCCGTGGGGCCGTTGACGTCCGCGCCGTGCGAAGCCGAGGAACCGTCGGACAGAGGGAAGCTGTCGGTACGGCCATTGGGCGTGGCGGAAACCACCTTGCCGAAGGGCACGTGCGACGTGAAGGGCACGTAGCGCACGTCGTTGTGGATGCCAAGATCCTTCATTGAATACTTGTTGCCGTATTCCACGGAAATCTTGTCGATTTCGCGGCCAATGGAGTCGGCGTATTCGTCGTTGTTGCCGTAGCAGGGAGCCGAGCGCAGCAGAGCGCGCACGTCGTCGTAGCCTTCGAAGTTGGCGTCGATGGCAGCGATGAGCTTGTCCATGCTCAGCTTCTTCTCTTCAAAAACCAGCTTTTTCACGGCTGCCAGTGAGTCCACCACGGTGCCCAGGCCCATATATTCAAAGTAGCCCAGGTTGATGCCTTCGGGGATCTGTTCCTGATGCAGGTCGATGCAGTGCTTCATGCACAGGTCGTGCATGGCCGAGCCCATCGGCTGGGCAAAATGATGCGCACGCAGCTTGTTGATGATGTACTGCTGGGTGAAAGCGGTTTTGAGGAAAAGCATATGCTGTTCCACATAGGCGTTCCAGAATTCGTCCCAGGTCTTGAAGTTGCGGGGATCGCCAGTTTCAACACCCAGCTGCTGGTCGCCGTATTTCTTCATGCGGCCATTGCGGAGCACCATTTCAACAGCTGCGGCGAAGTTGATGTACGCACCACCGGAGGTATAGGTATCGCGGTTGGGCATGCGGGCCTCGGTGCAGCCGGAAACGGCGTAGTCCAGGGCCTCTTCAAAGGTCGCGCCCTTGGAAACGTACAGGGGCACGATTTCTTCGTCGTTGATAAGCTTGGGGAAACCGGAACCGTACTTGATGGTTTCAGCCACGTCCCACAGGTAGCGTTCGGGCGCGCGCGAGTGGATACGGGCGGCCAGGTCGGGATAGTGCAGAGGAAATTCGCGCTTGGACTTGAGGATCAGGTAGGTGAGGTCATTACTGGCGTCACGGCCGTCCGGGGTCTGACCGCCAACGGTAACAGCTTCCCAGTGGGCGTAGCCTTCGTTGAAAGCGCCGCCAGTGGGCGAGATGTACATGTCGATGAACTCGGCCATGCCAACCCACATGCATTCCAGCAGTTCCAGAGCCTGGGCTTCGGTGATCTTGCCTGCGGCGCGGTCCTGCTTGTAGTAGGGGTAGAAGTACTGGTCCATACGGCCATTGGAAATGGTGGTGCCGGTCTTCTGCTCAATGCGCGAGAACATCTGGGTGAACCACTGGCTCTGGCAGGCTTCCCAGAAGTCACGGGCGGGCTCGCCGGGCACGTGTTCGGCGTTTTCAGCCATGCGCAGCAGTTCGGCCTTGCGCGTGGGGTCGGTTTCTTTTTCAGCCATTTCGCGGGCGAGCACGGCGTGGCGCTTGGCCCAAAGCACAATGGCGTCGCACACGATGACCACGGCTTCAAGGAAAGGACGCTTTTCGCGGTCTTCCTTGGGGCTCATAGGATCAAGAGCGGCCAGCTTGTCTTCGGCTTCCTTCTTGATGCTGTTGAAGCCGCGCTTGAGAATCTTTTCAAAGTCGTGCACCCACTGGATGGACGAACGGAATGAAGAGGTTTCGTTGACGATGAAGCGCGAAATCAGACCTTCAGGATCATCATAGGTCAGCTTGTGCACTTCGGCGGGCAGAGCCGCGTTCAGGGCTTCATGATAGGTCTTGCCCTTCCAGTAAGGAGCGATTTCTTCCACCACACGCTTGGCGTCTTCAGGAGTAATGGTGGCCGGGGACGTTTTACGGGTGGGCAGGTCGCGCACCGCGATGTCCAGAAAGTCGCCGTCAAGCTCAGGATAAAGAATGCCGTAGCGGCCATCGCAGCCAGCGCGGCCCAGCAGCAGCTGGCCTTCCTGCACATAGACAGTCATGTTCTGGGCGATATGCATGAGTGCTTTGGCCCAGCGCAGCACAAGAGGCTGCCCTTCGGTCTTTTCCATTGACTGGGTGAAATACAGGGCACGCTCAATATCAATACGAGGCTTCTGCCCTTCAAACCGCTCAAGCAGACTGAAAACGCGGGGATGGGTCTTGCGGAACTTGTCTTCCCTGCCCTCAATCTTGTCATACAGACGCTGTTCCTGAGGGGACCGGCATTCGCAAGTGGTCATGCTCATCACGTTACTCCTGAGATAATATGAATATAAGGCGCGCGGGATGCCTGTAAGCTGCCGCGCGGAGAATGCCTTGTAAAAGGGGCAATCCTCATCGCTTGCCCCTTATTTGCATGGGGCATGCCATAATTTTTAACACGCTTTAATAATTAAGTTTTTAAAAAAATATTTCGGTTTAGACCAAAAGCCTCTGCGCCAGTTTTCACAATAGCCGCAAATTTGCATCACTCAGTAAGGATTTTTGATAAAAGCGCCCATTTATGCGACGCAAATTTGCATCATGCCGTTTTTTTCAGCTTTGCAGTTCCGGCCCAAGCTATTGCATACTTAGCATGATTCTCTTTTCACAAGCGGTGCAAAATAGCCCAAAGACAACATTTCCTACTAGCTGCAAATTTGCGACAGCGCCTTCTCAACAGCCGTAAAACAAGCTACTATTTTAGAACAATATGCTGATTATATTTGAAATTTAATTCAAAAATCCACACAGTCTTCCAATATCCTCTGGCACGCATCGTGCAAAACGAAAAAAATCACAAAGCAGGACAGGTCCGTGCATACTGCCCCGCTTTTTTGTAACCGTTCAGGCAGAGAGGAGACGATGAGAAAAACATCACATTCCACACCTATGGCAGGTGCGTCCGGAATGCCCCACGGGCAAACCGGATCACGTGGACGCTCGGGCCGGAAAGCACGCCCTTCAACACTTCAGACAGTCCAGGAGATCTGAGCATGAAGGTCATAGACTTTCGCTTCCGTCCCAACACACCGGAAATCATCAACGGCATCAAAAACAGCGCCATGTTCAAGGCGGCTTGCAAGGCTATCGGTTTTGACAAGCGCAAGCCGCAGCCTCTGGAAGATATTGTGGCTGATCTGGACCGCCTTGACGTTGAGCTTGGCGTCATTACCGGGCGCGATTGCGAAACAACCTACGGGTTCCCGGCCAACAATCAAAGTGTTTT
>NZ_JASGDK010000091.1:0-35600 GCF_047607245.1 Desulfovibrio sp. | reverse complement strand
TGAGTTTTCGTACCTCTCCACTCCCACGGGTTAGCCTTCAAGGGCTTTCTATCTTCCGTAGTTGCGCGAGGGCTGCGCGGCTTTTGCTGCGGGAGCTTCCCTTCCTTTGGTCGGGTGATCTCCCTGCGCGCCGCGCAATGCCATCAACGGGCAGGTTCTGGCATCATGCGAGAGCGTAATGTCCCGCGAATATCAACTCCAGAGCAAAGTCGTTTTGAAGCCGGGACGCCCCCACCAAGCTCTTCAAAAAAGCTAATCGCCTCTAACGTGCCCTGCGCGAAAATACTTCCCGCAGCCAGCTCAGCCCCTGCTCAAAAGAAGGTTTTGCGCCGGGAAAGTTTTCTTCGTCTTTATAGAACTGTATGAAGCCGTGCTCGTGCCCGGGGTAAAAAAGAAAACTGGTTTCGTTACCGCTTTTTTCAAGTTTTTGCGCGTACTGCCTGCATTCGTCGCTGAGAGGATCAAGACCGCCCACCTGAACAAGAGCGGGCGGAAGATTGTTCAGGTCGGCCCAGAGCGGAGCGGCCAGCGGGTCATCGATACTTGTACCGTCGGCAATGTAGGATGAGATCAGTACGCTGTTCAGTTCACGGGTGGGAAAATGCTCGTCGCCAAGTTTTACCCAGGATTCCGTGTTCATTCTGTTGCTGACGGTGGGGTACATCAGCCACTGACCCTGAACCTCCGGCCCTTTTCTGTCGCGGGCAAGCAGGGCCAGCGAGGCTGCCAGATTGCCGCCAGCACTGTCGCCACCGATCACAATTCTTGTTCTGTCGCCACCCAGTTCAGCCGCGTGGCCGCTGGTCCAGAGCAGGGCAGCATACACGTCTTCCAGCCCGGCAGGAAACGGATGTTCCGGGGCCAGGCGGTAATCAACCGAAACAACAACACACTTTGCGCCGTCGCAAATGCCCCGAAGCAAAACGTCGTGTGTGTCAAGGTCGCCAGAAATAAAACCACCGCCATGCATGAACAGAAAAAGGGGTAGGCTTGCTTGCGGGGTATCCTGTTTGGGAGTGTAAATTCTGAGGGTGATTTTTCGCGCCGGACTGTCCGCCGGAATGCTTATGTCTTTGACGCTCTCGACCTGATCGCCAACGCCTGCCAGTGGGATCATATCCCGGTAGGATTGTCTCATTTCTTCAATCGGATTCATAAATTTCGTCCTTGAAGCCGCTGGCCGCCGCTCCCGGTATGTTTCATCTACCGGAAGCGGCGGCCAGCGTCGTATGTTTTGGGGGATGCGCGTTTACTGCTTGCGCGTGGAATTATAAAAATTGATCAGGCAGCCGTCGAGGATAATCTGGCGCTCGTCGTCGGTCAGGTCCTTGAGGGTCAGGCCTATCTGCTCGGCCTTGCCGCTTTCGCGCACGACATAGGCCAGAATGGTCGGCTCCGCGTCTTTCACGGCCTTGCGTACGTTGGGCACGGCCAGCCAGTCGCCCACCTGAAGCGTTTCAGCCAGATCCGCGTCACCAATAAAGGGCAGCATGCCCCAGTTGATGAGGTTGGAGCGGTAGCGCTTTGTGGCGTATTCGACCGCAAGGTTGGCCCAGCCGCCCAGCACTTTCTGGCAGGATGCCGCTTGCTCGCGGGCAGAACCGTCGCCGGGCTTGACCGCAAAGATGGTAGAGCCGAGGCCCACGTTCTTGAGGTCGGCGGCTCCCTGCAGGATATCCAGGCCGCAAAGGGCGAAAAGAGCGCGGGCGCGGGCCACCAGTTCAGGGTCAGCCGCATTGACCAGACGTGCCTTTTCCATCAGGTCAACAGCCTTGGCGCGCTCCACATAGCCGGGATCTTTGCGCGACAGGGTGTATTCCGCCAGCTTGAGGGGGTTGGAGCGCAGGGATGACGTTTCGCCCGAAGGAATAAGCTCGTCCGTTGTGGTCACAGGGTCGGTGATGACGCTGACGACCTGCAACAGCAAGTGGTCCGGCAGGGCGCTCATGGCTGGCCAGTCGGCAATATTGGGGCCAAAGACAAGTGGCACTTCCGGCTTGGGATTGCCAAAACCGTTGTACACACGGCGGTGGTAAATAAGCGGCTCGAAGCGGTAGTCGAGGTTAACGTCGGCAAGGCCGGGCGCTGACCAGTCAAGATCCGTGGCGGGCGTCAGGCGGCCGCCATTGGCAGCCGTGGCCGCGATGGAACGGGCGTCCATAAGGGCAACAGCAGAAAGCTGGCCGTTGGCAGGCTTGGAGCCTTCGCGGTTGGGGAAGTTGCGCGTGGTGTGGCGGATGGACAGTGCGCCGTGCGCAGGAGTATCGCCCGCACCGAAACAGGGGCCGCAGAAAGCGTTTTTGAGCACAGCGCCAGCAGCCATAAGTTTGGCCGTGGAACCGTTGTTGACCAGTGCAAGCCCTTGCGGTTCGCTGGCGGGGTAAACCGACAGGCTGAAGGCCAGATTGCCGGTGCTTTTGCCGTCCAGAATGGCGGCGGCCAGCGTGATGTTTTCAAAGCTGCCGCCAGCGCAGCCAGCAATGATGCCCTGATCCACCCACAGGCCGCCGTCGCGGATTTTACCACAAAGATTCAGCCCCTTGGCGGCGTCGCCAAACTGCTTGCGGGCTTCGTCCTCCACCTGGGCCAGCAGTTCGGAGGCATGCTTTGCCACTTCGGCCACGGGGTAGGCATTGCTGGGATGGAAGGGCAGGGCGATCATCGGCACGATCTTGTCGAGATTAATGCGGATGAGCCCGTCATAACAGGCCGGGCCTTCAAGGCGCAGTTCGGCGTAGTCGCCGGGGCGGCCGTGCTTTTCAAGGTACTGGCGCACCTTGCCGTCCGTGGTCCATATGGAAGAAAGACAGGTGGTTTCCGTGGTCATGACGTCGATGCCGCAACGGTATTCCACTGAAAGGCCTTCCACGCCGGGGCCCATAAATTCCAGAACCTTGTTTTTCACAAAGCCGTTCTTGAACACGGCGGCAATAAGCGTAAGCGCAACGTCCTGCGGGCCAACGCCGGGGCGGGGCGCGCCTTCAAGCCAGACGGCGATTTTTTGAGGATTGGTCACATCGTAGGTCTTGCCAAGAATCTGTTTGACCAGCTCCGGGCCGCCTTCGCCGATGGCCATGACGCCAAGAGCGCCGTAGCGGGTATGGCTGTCTGACCCCAGAATCATGCCGCCGCATTTGGTCATCATTTCGCGCACATACTGATGTATGACCGCCAGGTGCGGGGGCACGAAAATGCCGCCGTACTTCTGCGCAGCCGCAAGACCGAAAAGGTGGTCGTCTTCGTTGATGGTGCCGCCCACGGCGCAGAGGCTGTTGTGGCAGTTGGTGAGGGCGTACGGCACGGGAAATTCGGTGAGGCCGCTGGCGCGGGCCGTCTGGATGATGCCCACATAGGTAATGTCGTGGGAGGCCAGAGCGTCAAAACGGACACGCAGCACATCTTCGCCTTCAGGGGCGGTGTTATGCGCGGCAAGAATGCGGGCAGACAGGCTGTTTTTGCGCGCGGCTTCCAAATCCACACCCTTGGCGCGGGCCTCTTCGGCGCTGCGGATGGTGTTTCCTTCAATGACAACGGCATTGCTTATGAGCTCAATCATGTTGGCAGACCTTCCTGCTGGGTTTGGGAGTCGCTGGCGCGACGCTGGTTAGCGGGACTGCGCCGCGGCCAGTTTGAGGCCGAAGGCAATGAAGACGAAACCTGTAAAGCGTTGCAGCCAGAGCTGAAAGCGGCTGTTCTCAAAAACATGACGTACGCGGCCAAGCATGTAGGCCAGGGGGACGTACCAGAGCAGACACAGGGCCGACATGATGCCGCCAAGCTCCAGAAATTGCGGAGCCAGGGGAGCGTGCGGGTCTGTGAATTGCGGCAGAAATGTCAAAAAGATAATGACGGCCTTGGGATTCAGGGCATTGGTCAAAAACCCTTGCCAGAAAAAAGACCACCACTGGCGAACCGAAAGGCGCTGTTCCGCAACGGGAGGGGCAGCGGCTTCATGCGCGGCCACACCGTCACGAGGCGCTGTTTTTACCACGGCGGCGCTTACGGCCCCACTGTTGCGCAGGGCCTGAATGCCGAGCCAGATAAGATAGGCCGCGCCAGCGTATTTCAGAATGCTGAACCACAGCATGGACTGGGCAATAATGGCAGATATGCCCAGCATGGCGGCAGTGGTGTGCACGCAGATGCCAAGGGCAACGCCGCACGCCGCCGCTTGCCCTTGCGGGCGGCCATTGAGCAGCGAAATTTTGGCAATAAGGGCGAAGTCCGGCCCCGGCAGGATCACCAGTATGGCAGCCATAGGCAAGAAGAGCAGCAGGGTTTCCAGTGAAATCATGACAATAACCTTGTTGATGGAAAGGGACGAGCTTCAGACTATGGGCTGTTCCTGTATTTTCTGGGCCCCTGCGAATCGCCTTGCAGAAGAAAGCCCGTGTAGGCGTCAGGAGAAGGGATGCATCCTTTGCGCGTTGCCGTGCCGAGGTATCCCTCCTCCTGAAAAGGATTTTTACAGATACGAGCCGATGATGTCGCCGAACTCCTTGCAGCCCACCACGCGGGAGCCAGTAACCTGAGCGGCCAGATCTTCGGTGACGGCCTTGCCCGTGATGGCCTTGCCCACAGCCTTGCGGATGCGGTTCGCTGCGTCGTGCTGGCCCAGATGTTCCAGCATAAGCGCGCCGCACAGGATGACACTGCCGGGGTTGGCTTTGTCCTTGCCTGCAATGGTGGGGGCAGTGCCGTGGGTGGCTTCGTAAAAGGCCAGCGTGTCCGACATGTTGACGCCGGGGGCCAGCCCAAGGCCGCCCACCTGCGCGGCAAGCGCGTCGGAGATGTAGTCGCCGTTGAGGTTGGGCGTGGCCAGCACCTGATACTGTTCAGGCCGCAGCAGGGCTTCCTGGAACATCGCATCGGCTATGCGGTCTTTGACCACAAGGCGTCCGGCCACGGGCTCCTTTTCGGAGCAGGTGAGGTCGCCGAACTCCTGCGCGGCCACATCGTAGCCCCACTGGCGAAAAGCGCCTTCGGTGAACTTCATGATATTGCCCTTGTGCACAAGGGTGAGGCTTTCCTGCTTCTGGTCCAGGGCAAAGCGCAGGGCGCGGCGCACAAGGCGTTTGGAGCCAGCTTCGGTCATAGGCTTGATGCCCACGGCGGCAGCGTCGCCCACCTTGGTCACGCCCAGTTCGTCGCGCAGAAAGGCGATGAGCTTGCGGGCCTCTGGGGTGTTGGCGGCAAATTCCACGCCCGCGTACACGTCTTCGGTATTTTCGCGAAAGATGACCATGTTGACCCGTTCAGGATGCTTGACCGGGGTTTCCAGCCCTTCAAAATGGCATACGGGGCGGATGCAGGCATAGAGGTCCAGAGTTTGGCGCAGGGCCACGTTGAGGCTGCGTATGCCCGTGCCTACCGGGGTTCCCAGAGGTCCCTTCATGGCAAGTTCGGCATGGCGCAGGGCTTCAAGAGTGGCGTCGGGCAGGGGGTGGCCCGTTTCTTTCACGGCCTTGTCGCCAGCCAGCAGTTCCACCCAGTCCAGGGTGAGGTCGGCTCCGGCAGCGCTGATGGCTCCTTCAATAACCGGGCGGGCGGCCTGCCAGATTTCCGGGCCGATGCCATCGCCTTCAATCCAGTACACAGTCTTGCGCATGTTCCCCTGTCCTTTTAACTGTCGGTGAATATAGAGCATGTAAACTTTAAAAAAGGTTACATACTCTAACGCTGCACGAGAGTGCAGCGCGCAGTAACGCGGCGTGGATTCTGCCGGAAAGTGCATCCGCGGCAGAATGACAATTTTGAAACGCGAAGCACTTCAAAATTAACCAGTATCCAAGGAAGCACTGATTAAAAACCTTCTGGAAACGCGCAGTTCTTTCGTTTGGCAAGGCGCGACCTTTTTTTGAAGCAGGAGTGGGCTCTTCCGCCCTCGACTGTTCCAAAAAAAGTGAAGCAACGCCGCCAAGCGGAATAAATCAGCGTTTCCCCAAAACGGGGCCGGGCCATCCCGAGCCCGGCCCACCTGAAACTGCTAGTCGTTGTCGTCGCTGTCGTCTTCTTCGTGCTGGAGAGAACGCGCGCGCTTGAGCAGTTGCTCAAGCTGGATGTCAACGCCGATGACGCCGACGATATTGTCCTTTTCATCCGTAACAGCGCAGGACACGGTGATAATGAGCTTGCCCGTGAAGTGCGACTGGTACACATCCATAATGTGCAGGTCGCCGCTCTGCATGGGCATCTTGAACCACTGGCGGTCCGAAAAATCGTAGCCAATGGGCAGGGCTTCGTAAGTTTCTTTGTACACGGGGTCGGTGATGGCCGAACACTTGAGGCGGCCCTGGGCGTCCGTGAGGTAGCAGTACTGAATAAAGGGGTACTCGCGAACAAATTCGTCCAGTCTGCCGCAGGCTTTTTTGCCAAAGTCCAGCAAATCCTTGTTGTGCACAAGCCGCACAATAAGGTTGGCAGAAAGTTCGCCAGCCAGCTGCTTCATGTGGTCGAATTCGGAAGCAAAGAGCTCGGGCATGAACTTTTGCACAAGGGCTTCCATTTCTTCGTGCGAGAAGTGCGTGGTGCGCCCGGTTTCTTCGTAGACGGCCATGATGGCGTCGTAGATGTTGCCCACGGCCGGGTGCTTTTTGGAAACCTGCCGGTCTTTATCCAGGTTGAGATTGGTATTGATCCAGTAGGCAACGCCCGCACGGCCCGTCTTGTCGGTGATGATGATGGGCACCGGACGGCCAAGCAGATGGTTGGTGTCGAAGATATTGTAAATTTCTTCGTTCTTGGCCAGGCCGTCCGCATGCACGCCCGCGCTGGTGGCGTTGAAGTCGCGGCCCACAAAGGGGTAGTTGTGGGGAATGCGGTAGTGCAGCTCTTTTTCAAAGAACTGGGCCACTTCATTCAGAATGGTGGTGTCGGCGGCGGCATCGTCGCCCGTGAGGGATATGTACTCCACCAGCAGGGCTTCAAGAGGGGTGTTGCCCGTGCGCTCGCCAAAACCGAAGAGCGTGCTGTTGACCGCGCCGCAGCCATACAGCCATGCGGTAACGCCGTTGACAAGCACCTTGTGGAAGTCGTTGTGCCCGTGCCATTCAAGCCACTGGCCGGGAACGCCAGCCTCGTCGGTGAAGGCCCGCACGATGCGCTGTACCGAGCGGGGCAGCGCCGCGCCGGGGTAGGGCACGCCGTAACCCATTGTGTCGCACATGCGAATTTTGACAGGCATGCCGCTCTGGCGCGCCAGTTCCATCAGGCGCTGGGCGAGGGGCAGGCAGAAACCGTAAATGTCGGCTCTGGTGATGTCCTCAAAGTGGCAACGGGGAATGATGCCCCATTCCAGAGCCTGCTCGGCCATGCCCACATACATGTCCATAGCCTGCTGGCGGGTTTTGCCCAGTTTGAGAAAAATATGGTAGTCCGACACGCTGGTGAGCATGCCGGTTTCGTCAAATTCCATATCGCGGGCCAGCTTGAGGTCATCCTTGGTGGCGCGGATCCATGCAGTTACCCGGGGAAAGCGGTAGCCACGGGCGCGGCACACGTCGATGCACTTGCGGTCCTTGGCGGAGTAAAGAAAAAATTCCGAAGCAGTGATCAGTCCGGTTTTTCCACCCAGGCGGTGCAGAAAATCGAACATCTTGGCCACTTGCTTGACGGTATAGGGCGGGCGGGCCTGCTGGCCGTCACGAAAGGTCGTGTCGGTAATGCGCATTTGCTCCGCAGGGCGCGGAGCCAGCAGCACTTCGTCAAAAGACGTGCGGCAGACGCTGGTGTAGGGAAAAAGTTCGCGGTAGAGCTGGGGTTTTTCAGGCTCCTGCATAACCAGGGTACGGCTGCCTCCGCTTTGGTGGATGATATTGCTCATATGCTCCCGCCGACTCGCGCTGACCGCGCGGAAAAAAGTTGTCCGTGGAACGCTTTTATAGCGGCTTCGCGTTTTCCCGTCCAGTGCGCGCAAGGGCGCATCAGTCTGAAACCCTTGGCACTTGAAGTGCCCGTTTGACGGCGCAAGGCCCGTTGACGCCTGTTGCGCGGCAAGGAATTGGGAAAGGGTGCCTGACAGCTTTTCCGGCATGAAGCGTCTCAGCCCAGTTTGGCTTTGAAATAATTAACATTTTAAATTGTCATCCTGCCGAAGGATGCAACTTTTAGCAGAATCCGCGCCGGGCTGTGGCCCGTTGCACTTTTGTGCGTGCTGGAGTTTTTTAATTTTTTAAAAGTTAAAATGTTCCAGAGCGACTGTCCTGTGGCGCTGGCGGAAATCGGGCACTTGCCAGAAAAACAAAAATGAATGATTGTCCCTGTCGAAGGCGCATGGCGGCAATGCTTGTCTGGCGCGCCTTCTGAAGGAGCAGGCATGTCGGATTGTGTGCGCTACCCAGCGCCGGGCTGCGTGGTGGAATATATGGAGGGCAACGCTGTTCAGATTGCCCTTATTACTGAAGAGGTCGGGGGGCGCTTGCGCCTTCTTTTGCCCAACCGCCGTGAAACGCGGCTCAATGCGTCGCGCCTGCTGCCCTGGCTTGGGCCCATGCATGGGGCGGATCTTGGCCGCGAAGACGCAGTGCGCCTGCTTGAGCAGCATAAAAAAAGCCGTGAAGATCTGGCTGCCGATGTGCCTGTTATGGACGTGTGGGAGCTGGCTCAGGGCGAGGTAAGCGTGGCTCCGGCCACGTGGTTTGCCGAACTTTTCACCTCTGATCCTTCCGTGGATCAGGTGTCTGCCTATGGCCGCGCCCTGCTGGCCTGTAAGAGCCATTTTCGCTTCCAGCCCCCGGATTTTCAGGTTTTTCCCGCTGGTATGGTTGAAAAACGCCTGGTGGAAGAAAAAACCCGCCTTGAACGCGAAGCCCTTATTGCAGGTGGCGCGGCCTTTTTGCGCATGTTGTGGGATGTGGCCTGCCGCAAGCGCGAGCTGCCGCCACCTCCGGCGGAAGGAGCCAGCAGCGGAGAATGGCCGCCAGATGATGTGGCCGAAAGTCTTGAAGAAGTGCTGCGAGCCCGCATGATCGACCCGGAAGGGCAGGAATATGACGCCCTGTGGCGCACCCTTGGCAAAGGCCTGCCGGATGTGCCGCACCTGCCCCTGCAACTGCTGGTAGCCTGGGGTAAAGTGCCGCCGCACTACAATTTCTGGTTGGACCGCGCAGGCTACGCTTCTGGCGACAGCTGGTGGACGCCGCACAGCGAACAGGTGGACGCGCTGGTTCGCGCCTCGCAAAGCGGCGAAATGCCCGATGCAGCGCTTTTTACTTCTGACGCGCCTGCGGGCTGCATGTGCGACGAAGATTTCTCTGCTGTAGCTGCAGAAGCCCCTGCCTCGTCGCCTTCTCTGCTTTTTGAACCAGGTCCGCTGCCTGAAAGCCCGTTGCCCTTCATAAGCATCGACAGTGCCAGCACCCGTGACGTGGACGATGCCTTTCATGTGCAGCCAGCGGAAGACGGCTACCTGCTTACCCTGGCCCTGGCCTGCCCCGCGCTGTACTGGCCTTTTGGCAGCCCCTTGGACAAGGCTGTGCTGCACCGGGGTACGAGCATTTATCTGCCTGAAGGCGACTGCCACATGCTGCCGGAAGTTCTGGGCACGGCGGCTTACTCCCTGATTGCCAACGAATCCCGCCCCGCGCTGTGCGTGGAGGTTCCGGTTGACGCCAATGGCCGCTACGGCTCCTGCCGGGCATACCTTGCCCGCGTGCGTCTGGCTGCCAACCTGACCTACCGTGACAGTCAGGCCGTGCTGGATGCGCAGGCCGAAAGTGCTGACGCTCCATTGCCTGAAAATCCCGCTGCCGCCCATGCCGGGCAGTTGCGTTCCGGCCTTGATCTGGCCCGAAAAAGGCAAGGCGCACGCATTGAAGACGGCGCTGTGGTTATGGACAGGCCCGACCCTGCCGTTTCGCTGGAAGGCGAAGGGGCCGACGTGCGCGTGCATGTGGGGCCGGACTACAGCGCCCCCGATGCGCAGATGCTGGTGGCGGAGATGATGATTCTCGCCAGTGCCGCTGTGGCCCATTGGGCCTTGGAGCGCGGCATGTCCATGCTGCACCGGGTGCAGGACGTTGTTTTGCCCCGCGAGTATGCGGGCATATGGAATACCCCGCAGGACATGACGCGCATAATGCGCGCGCTGACGCCTTCGGGGCTTGAGGTGCAGGCCCGGCCCCACGCGGCTTTGGGGCTTGACCGCTACACACCTATGACTTCGCCTTTGCGCAGGTATCCTGACCTTGTCAACGAGGCGCAGGTGGTGCATTTCTTGTGTACGGGCCAGCCCCGCTGGAGCGAAGACATGCTTGTGCGCCTGTTGCAGGCCCTTTCGCCCGCGCTGGACGGGGCAGGGCAGGTGCAGCGCTTCCGCCCGCGCTACTGGAAACTGCTGTTCTTCCGCCAACAGGGAGACAAAGTGTGGTGGCCCGGCGTGATTACTGAAGAAAATGACGCCTTTGTCAGCGTGAGCCTGCCGGATCAGGGCATGTTTGTGCGCGGCAGGCGAAAGCTCTTTGACGACAGGGCGCACCCCGGTTTGCAGGTGGATGTGCGCATCGGCAAGGTGCACCCATTGTATAACGAGATCATGATTCTCGAAGCCGCCACGACCGGGTAGCGCAAGAAGCCAAGGCCTTTTGTGTGCCCGCCAAAGGCATGCAAAAAGCCTCTCAGGGCAGCCTGCTTCTGGCGGTTGCCGCCGCAAAGCGGCGTGCGGATGAAGCCGGAGCCAACGCGCCCGGCCCATAAAAATTGTCTTGGCTGGTGCTGCCCGCCGTTCTCTCGCGCGGCACACCAAAAGGCCCACGGCCTCAACAGCACTCTGCGGAGAAAACCATGCTGGAAGTTTTATGGATAGCCCTGGCCTATATACTCGGCTCCGCGCCGTGGGGATTGGTTATCGCCCGGACCTTTTGCGGTATTGACCCGCGTGAGAACGGAAGCCGTAACACCGGAGCCACCAATGTGGCCCGGCTGTGTGGTTTTAAATGGGGCGTCGCCACACTTTTGTGCGACGTGCTCAAGGGGGCTGTGCCCGTGTGGCTGGCCTTCAGGATCAATCCTTCTCCCGCTTTTGTGAGTATTGTGGCCCTGGCCTGCGTGCTGGGCCATGTTTTTTCCTGTTTCATGAAGCTCAAGGGCGGCAAGGCCGTGGCTACGAGCATCGGCGTTTTTTTGCCCCTTGCCATCTGGCAGCTTCTTGCGGCCTCGATTCTGTGTCTGCTGGTTATCTGGCGCAGTGGTTTTGTGTCGCTGGGATCGCTGACCCTGGTTACGGCTCTGCCAGTAGCTCTGGCCGTCAGCGGGCAGTGGACCTGGCTGCCGTTGAGCCTTGGCATATGGACCGTGGTGGTCTGGAAGCACAAGGAGAACATTGTTCGCCTGCGCGCCGGAACCGAAAAAAGCTGGCAGAAAAGCAAGGGCCAGTGTCAGGCGCACTGCGATCAGCAAGGTGAAGGTAAGGGCGGAAACTAGCCGTCCTGCCCGTGGCTCTGGCCGTCAGCAGGCCTTGTTGCTGCATATTTTGGATTGCCTGACGCCCTTTGCGTCGGGCGGGTAAAAAGCCTTTGAAGCGGCCCGGCCAGCATAAATTTGCAGGCCGGGGTGGGGGAAGAAAGGTTTTTTACGGTAATTCTCCCTTCCCCCTGGCTTGCCAAGAAGGAGTTCGTCTTATGTCCCACGCGGATTTTCCGGCCTATCGCGGCCGCATGGAGTATGTCTGCCTTGACTGCGGCGCGCGCTACCCCGGCGACGACCTGCTGTACACCTGCCCCCAGTGCGGCGGTGTATTTCTGCTGGAAAACCTTGATTTTGCCAAACTCAAGGAGCGCAGCGGACAGGAATGGCGGCAGGTTTTTGATGACCGCAGCGCCACCCGCGTGACGGCCCTCAAAGGCATTTTTCGCTATTACGAATTGCTGGCTCCGCTGCTGGAAGAAGACGATATCGTCTATCTGGGCGACGGCATCACGCCTATTGTGGAGGCGGCCCCGGCCCTGCGCGATCAGGTGGGTGTGCCCTTTGCCTACAAGAATGACGGTCAGAACCCCAGCGCCTCCTTCAAGGACAGGGGCATGGCCTGCGCGTTCAGCTACTTGAAGTGGCTTTGCCGCCGCAACAAGTGGGACGAAGTTCTTACGGTCTGCGCTTCAACGGGCGACACGTCGGCCGCTGCGGCCCTGTACGCTTCCTATGTGGGCGCCCCCCTCAAATCCGTGGTGCTGCTGCCCCACGGCAAGGTGACGCCGCAGCAACTCGCGCAACCCCTTGGCAGCGGCGCTACGGTGCTGGAACTGCCGGGCGTGTTTGACGACTGCATGAAGGTTGTTGAACTGCTGGCAGAAAATTATCGCGTGGCTCTGCTCAACTCCAAGAACAGCTGGCGCATTCTCGGGCAGGAATCCTATGCCTACGAAGTGGCGCAGTGGTATGGTTGGGACATGACTGATCAGTGCCTCTTTGTGCCCATCGGCAATGCAGGCAACATCACGGCCATTATGTGCGGTCTGCTGAAAATGCTTGATCTGGGCATTATCACCAGCCTGCCGCGCATCTTCGGCGTACAGTCTGAACATGCGGACCCCGTGTGGCGCTACTATGACGCCCCCAAGGGCTCACGCCACTGGCAGCCCGTGACCGTGCAGCCCAGCGTGGCCCAGGCGGCTATGATCGGCAACCCCGTGTCCTTCCCGCGCGTACGCATGCTGGCCGAGCGCTTTATTGAAGCTGGCGGCGAGCGCGCCTTCCAGGTGGTGCGCGTTACCGAACAGCAGATTATGGACGCAATGATCGTCGGCAACCGCCACGGCCACATAGCCTGCACCCAGGGCGGCGAATGCCTGGCTGGCCTGCGCAATGCCCGCGCTCTTGGTCTTGTGGGCGACAATGAGCATGCCGTGCTGGACGCCACGGCCCACGCCCTGAAGTTTGCAGGCTTTCAGGATATGTATTTCAGTGACGCCTTCCCTGCGGAATACGGCGTTACACCCGACAAAAGTCTTGCCAATATGCCGGAACTTCTTTTGCCTCAAAGTGCCCGTGATGGCCGCGAAGTGGCGGAATTTGCCAGTATGGGGGCGGATGCGGTAGTACGCAGGCTCAACTTGCAAAAAAAATAAGCATATTAACGCTTGTTCGATAAAATGCGGTGGGGTAACAGTAGTTGCGCCGCCGCATCTCTTTTTGCCTGTGCTCCGGTTCGGCAGACCCGGAAGTTCAGTCATAAACCGGTACGTAAGCAGGTTGCTTTCTTTGGCAGACAATGCCCGGATAGCAGCGCTGCCAACTTCTGCAAAGAGAGGAAAGGATGTTTTCAAGTATCAGGACAGCAATGCTGTTGCTTGTGGGTGGGGTTGTTATCGCCATTCAGTCGGCACTTATCGGGGTTGTGGTCAAGCTCAGCTATGATTCCAGCCTTGAAGCCCGCACGCACGAAATGCAACTCATGGCCCAAACCATTTCAAAGTCTTTGTCCGATTTCGGCCAGCAGCAGGTAATGCTGGTTCGTGGTGTGGCAAAGGCCCCAAGATTGAAGGAGTTTTTACTCTCTGGCACTGGCGAGGATGGGGCTGCCACCTTTCTTTCCGTCATGTCCCAGGCGTCGTCGGACGTAAACACGCTCTATCTGTTTGACCGTCAGGGCAAGCAGGTGATCACGCGTGCTCAGGGCAAGGAAGGCAAGCTTAACGATCTTGCCAACCGCGAATATGTGCAGGCTGCACTGGCCGGGAAAGAGGGTTTCAGCTCTTCACCCATCAAGAGTTACGCCACAGGCAAGCTCATTGTCAGCGTAACAGCGCCTGTGCGTGACGACAGCGGAAAGGTCATCGGCGGCGTGGGCATGTCCTACGACATTGACGGCCTCATGAAGAACTACATCCAGAGCATCAAGCTGGGCAGCACGGGGCATCCCTTTATCATTTCGCCCGAGGGCGTCATGATCGGGCATCCCAACAGCGAGCTTATCCTCAAGAATCTTGCCACCGAACCCGGCATAGCCGACATGCTCAAAAACTCCTCTGGCGAGGGTGTCACTTACAAGGGCAGCAATGGGCAGGAAAGCATGCTGGCCTGGGCTCAGGTGCCCCACTGGAACTGGGTTGTGGGCATAACTATGACCATGGCTGAAATTGAAGCTCCGGCTATGGAACAGCGCAACATCATGCTGCTCATCGGCGGTATTGCCGTGGCGGCGCTCATTATCATAACCCTGATCGCTCTGGACAGAATTGCCGTGCGGCCATTGCGCCAGTTACAAGGCTATGCTGGACAGGTGGCCGAAGGCAGGCTGGACCATGTGCTGGTTCTGCGGTCACGCAATGAAATCGGCAAGCTGGCAGAAAATCTGCGTACAATGGTGGCAAGCCTCAAGGACATGATCGCCCAGGCTGACGAAAAAACCCGTCTGGCCAAGCAGGAGTCCGACCGCGCAGCCTTGGCCACGGCAGAGGCGCAGGAAGCCCGAACCGTTGCCGAAAGGGCCAAAGCTGAAGGCATGCTGCACGCCGCCTCGCGTCTTGAGGGAGTGGTAAGGGCCATTACCGACGCTTCTGAAGCGCTTTCGGTACAGGTCGACCAGTCCAGCAGAGGCGCGGAGCAGCAAAGTGTTCGCGCCAGCGAAACCGCCACTGCGATGGAAGAAATGAACTCCACCGTGACCGAGGTTGCCCGCAACGCCGCTGAGGCCGCTTCTTCAGCAGACCACGCCAGAAACCGGGCCACGGAAGGCGCAGATGTGGTTTCGCAGGCTGTCAGCGGTATTGGGCAGGCTCAGGGGCAGGCCACGGAACTCAAGGCGGATATGACTGCCCTGGGCAAACAGGCCGAAAGTACGGGCCAGATACTTGGCGTTATTTCGGATATTGCAGACCAGACCAACCTGTTGGCTCTCAACGCGGCCATTGAGGCTGCACGCGCGGGCGAAGCCGGGCGCGGCTTTGCTGTTGTAGCTGACGAAGTGCGCAAGCTGGCCGAAAAAACTATGAGCGCCACCCGCGAAGTGGGAGAAGCCATCACGGAAATACAAAACGGAACCCGCAAAAATGTGGGTCACGTGGAGCAGGTGGTAAACAGAATCGACGCTGCCACGGCTTTGGCCGGGGCCTCCGGGGAAGCGCTGCAGGAAATTGTGGCTCTGGTGGAAGAAACGTCAAATCAGGTGCGTTCCATCGCCACAGCGGCGGAACAACAGTCTGCCACCAGCGAAGAGATCAACCGTTCGGTGGAGGACGTCAACCGCATTTCTGCTGAAACCTCCGAAGCCATGCGGCTTTCAACGGCATCCGTGGCCGAACTTGCCCGTCAGTCGCAGGTGCTGCGCGATCTTATTGAAAGCATGAAAAGAGACGGTACGGTCTAGAGTAAAAGAACTTTGAAAATGTGCATTCTCAAAGTTTAAGACACGCTCGTTGCGGCGTTTGATCCCGCAAATACAATGTGATCCCGGCATGCGGCTGTTACCGCATGCCGGGATCACTGCTTTGCAGGGAATCCCCGCTACAGGGCGCGAGCTGAAATACCCACAGGGGATGGCGCAAAGCAGTCAGGAGCTTGCGTATGCGGGTGACTGCATTATTGGCCTGTGGCGTCAGGCGGGCACAGCCGCCGGGGTGCAGGCCATTTCTTCTCCGTAAACATGCGTACGGTTGCGTCCTGCGGATTTGGCGTCGTACAGGGCGGCGTCGGCATTGCGCACCAGCAGCTTGCCGTCATTGCCCATATCCTTGCCGGGCATGAGGCTGGCTACGCCCAGGCTTACGGTAACAAACCCGTTTACCGGGGAAGACGGGTGGGGCAACTGCTCACGCTCGATTTCATGATGCACGCGGTGGGCCACAGCGCGGGCCGTATGCGCATCGGCTCCCGGCAAAAGCAGGGCAAACTCTTCTCCGCCATAGCGGGCGCATATGTCGGTGGAACGGGCGGCCCGCGTCATGGCTGCCGCCACGTGCTTGAGGCATTCGTCGCCAGCCTGGTGCCCGTAGCTGTCATTGTAAATTTTGAACTTGTCCACATCCAGCATGATGAGGGCCAGGGGTGTCTGGCTTTCCCGGGCGGAGCGCCACAGGCCGCGCAGGCTGTCGTCAAATGAGCGGCGGTTGCGAACTCCGGTGAGGCCGTCCACAAGAGACATCTTCTGAAAGCGGTCGTGCTCTGAAACCAGAATTTTGGACTGGAGGGTGGCCTTGCTCAGGTAGGTGCTCAAATTGTCCAGAGCAGACGCGATATTGCGTATTTCGACAATGCGGCTGCTGGGCAAGAGCAGTTTTTTTACACCAGTGCCCAGCTGGTCAAGATAGGCCATAATGCCGCGCAGCGGGCGGGCCACCTGCAGACGCAAAATTCCATAAAGCATCATCATGCCCGCACCAAGAAAAAGAAAACCCAGCAGCAGTTTGTTTTCAAAATCGTGCGCCAGAGTGGCGGTACGCCGCAACTGCCCGTGCATTTCATCAGCCAGGGGATTGCGAGTGCCAAATCCGGCAAGGGCCGTGGTAAAGTCGGCCAGGGCCGAGTTCAGGGCCTGCCTCACAGAAGCAAGACGCCCCGCAACATACGCCGTTCTTTCAGCTGCGGACTGGCCGCCGGGCAGTGGCGGTTTTTGGGATTCCAGAACCGGGGAGGATATTTCCATCTCCAGATCATGTGCCTGCGCCAGCAGGACGGCTATGCGTTCAAGGGAGGATACTGCATCTTCCCAGCGTTGGCGCTGTGCTGTTGTGCCGGGTGGCGGCGTCTGGCGCAGCCGGGCAAAGGATTTCTGCATATCCTGGCTGCTCTGCGCTCCTGAGGCCGCAAGCACGGTTTCGCCCAACAGCCGCCAGAGGTGCTCTTTCTGCTCGTCCACCTTGTCGAGGGCTTCGGTAAGGGGCAGGTACGCGCCATAAATTTTTGTGCTGGCCACGCTGATTTCGCGGGCCATATTCATATAGTAGAAAAAGCTGGCCGAAAATATGAGGGCCAGCACAACGATGCCGGTGCTCAAAAAGGCGTTGATGCCCATGCTGGCATCTTTTTTTCCGTCTGGGGCCATGTCAGATTCCCATCCAGACGCAATAGGTCTGGTAAATGCCCACGGCCATCGCAAAGGCCAGCAGGGTGTTGAAAATAATGCTGAAGAACACCCATTTCCAGCTGCCGGATTCCTGCCGGATGACCACCAGAGTCACAAAGCAGGGCGCGTACAGCATGACAAAGATCAACAGGGCCAGGGCCGAACCCTGATTCCAGCTGGGGTCTTTGCGCAACAGTTCCGCCAGAGAAACGGCGTCGTCCGGGTCTTGCTGACCAAGGGCGTAGGCTGTGCCGAGTGTGGAAATGATAGCTTCCTTGGCGGCAATGCCGCCTATGAGGGCCACGTCGGTGCGCCAGCTGAAACCCGCGTGGCGCGTCACGTCTTCAAGCCATGTGCCCAAGCGTCCGGCAAAGGAATTGCGCAGCCTTTCGGCGCTGAGGGCTTCCTCGGCCTTTGTCAGCTTGTCTTCAAGATCGGTGTGCGCTTCTTCGGCAAGTTCCGGGGCTTCCAGCGCCGCAGACAGGCGGGCGATATTGTTTTCAAAGGGCAGGGCCAGTTGCGGGTCCAGCGCGGGAAAGGTCATGCCAGCCCATATGAGCATGGCCAGAGGAACAAGCACCGTGCCCGCTTTTTTCAGGTACATCCAGGTGCGTTCCCAGCAATGGATGCATATGCCGCGCAGCGTGGGCAGGCGATACGGGGGCATTTCCATAACAAGAGGCGTGGCATCCCCACGCAGCACTGTTTTGCGCAAAAAAAGGGCCACAAGAAAGGCGAAGGTCCACGACAGAAGAATGATGGCGAACATCATGTTGGCGGCATTTTCAGGAAAGAACGTGCTCACCAGTAAAAGATAGACGGGCAGCTTGGCGCCGCAGGCCATATAGGGAAGGGTCAGCATGGTGGCCAGCTTTTCCTTGGGGCTGCGCATGGTGCGCGTGGCCATAACGCCGGGGATGGCGCAGCCTCCCGCAATGCCGCCGGAAATGATGTAGGGCATAACCGAGGCCCCGTGCAGGCCGAACATCTGAAAGACCCTGTCTGCAATATAGGCCATACGCGCCATATAGCCGCTGTCTTCCACAAAGGCGATGAGAGCGAACATGATGAGCACCAGAGGCACGAAACTGAGCACACCGCCAACGCCAGCAATAAGGCCGTCCACAATGAGAGAGGCCAGCAGCCCTTCGGGCAGGGCAGAACTGACCAGTTCACTTAACAGGGAAAAGCCGGATTCCAGCCATGCCTGCGGGTAGGAGCCCGCTACAATGGTGATCTGAAACATTGCGTAGAGCACGCCCAGCATGATCAAGGCGCCCCAGAAGGCATGGGCCAGGAATCTGTCCAGCTTGTCAGTCATGCCAAGCCGTTGGCGGTTCCCGGTCTTGCTGATGCAGGCTGAAGCGACCTGGCGTACAAAGGCACTGTGTCCGTCCGCCACAAGACCTTCGGCATCCAGATTTTGCGCGTGCAGGGTCTGGTGCAGATCGCGGCAAATGGTTTCAAGCCAGTCAGCCAGCAGAGGGTCTGCGGCGCGCACGGCCTGAAGAGATTCCGGATCGTCCTGAACAAGATTCAGGGCAAGCCAGCGCGGCGCGCAGTGGGCGTAGGGCGATGCGCCCATGCTGTTGCTGCCCGCAATGAGTTCTTCCATTTGGGACAGCGCCGGATCAAGCAAGGGGCCGTAGCTGATGTGGAGAGCCTGGTGGGCAGCGTGTGCGGTATCCATGCCGGGTTGCACGGCGGGGCTGGCGTCGATCTGGGCGCACTGGCGGGCGGCGTCAAGCGCTTCACGCAATCCCTTGCCGTTTGTGCCTACCGTGGGCAGGGCGCGTACGCCCATAAGGGCAGAAAGTTTTTCAAAATCAATATCAATGCCTGCGGTTCTGGCTTCGTCCATCATGTTGCAGGCCAGCACCACGGGCAGGCCCATTTCACGCAGCTGGGCCGTAAGCAGCAGGCCGCGCTCAAGAATGCCCGCATCCACCACATTGATGACGGCTTGTATCGTGCCGCTCAGAAGTACGTTGCGGGCCACCACTTCTTCCTGCGAATAGGCGGAGAGGGAATAGGTGCCAGGCAGGTCCACCAGTACAATCTCTTGCCCTTGATGGCGGATGAAGCCTTCCTTTTTTTCAACGGTAACGCCGCTGTAGTTGCCTACATGCTGGTGTGCCCCGGTAAGGGCGTTGAAAACTGTGGTTTTGCCACAGTTGGGGTTGCCAGCAATGGCAAATCGCAGGGAGTACGTAAGGCCGCCAATATTGGCTCGTGCGCTGTCAGATGAGAACAGCGCGGCATCAGCGGTGTAGGATTCCGGCATTATGGCGCTCCCGTATTTCCTCAGGATATCCGATTTGCGGAAATCGCTGGGCGGAGAAGCAAGGTGGGGTTGTTTCGGATTTGAAATCTATTTTCAAAAATCGGGTTAGTCAAGCATTCGGGCAGGGGTGAGAGAAAATATTCGCAGACCTTATATATGGAGGACAAGATTCGCTGCATTGACTTTTCCGGTTGATCCTGTAACGTATGTATATACATGAAAAGTACTCTGGAGAGACAATGCCTTTTCCCTGCATCCTCCTGCAAATTCGCAAGACAGACCGCCAGCTTTCGCAGATGTATGGCCGCTATCTTGTGAAAAGCGGCATGCGGAGCACACAGTACGGTCTGCTCAGAGCCATCGCCGCCATGCCCGAACCCTTTATTACCGACATCGGGCGGGCATTGGGCATGGATCAGACCACAGTTACCCGGAATGTGGAAAAGCTTGAAAAGGCCGGGCTTGTTGAGACCGGGCCGAACCCCAACGACACGCGCAAGAAGATGGTGCGCCTGTCTGCGCACGGTAAAGCCTGCCTTGATGCTGCAGAGCCCTACAGGGCCGAGGCGCAGCAGCGTATACTGGACGGACTGGGAGAAGAAGAGGCGCAGCAGCTTCTGCGCCTGCTGGCCAAGGTAAGCGATCTGGCGCAGGAGTAGGTTCTTAATTTTAGTGCCTGCTAACTTTGAAAAATAATTTCTCTATAGTGTTACTGCCTGATGCTGCACGTAGGGGTGCCGTGTCATATGGGGCATGAATGCTGCTGAGGACCGCCTTTGGGGCGGGATGGCCTTGTTAAGGCGCGGCAATTTTCAGGATGTTCTGGTTGATATTCGTGAGCGCAGGCGTATTTTGCCGTCTGCACTGGCAGATGCCGTGTTTTACAGCGGCAACCAGAAGATATAATCCTGCAGGGCAGATGCACTTTGGGGACAGGACATGAATTTTTGCATGGCCGTACCACCCGGAGCGTGCCTTGGGACCGGGCAGAAGCCGGGTTTGCCGCCGGGTGCATAGTCGCCATGTGCAGCCGGATGCATTTGATTATAACCTTGATATGAAAATAAAAGTTCAGGAGCGCATATGCGTAAGGTGGTTGTAACTGGATACGGCATCATTTCACCCTCTGGAAATGACACCGAAACACTTTGGAAAAATGTTTCAACTGGTACGTCCGGTGTAAAAAAGCTTGAAGACCCTGCCTTTGCGGAAGGGGCTGTGCAGATTGGGGGCAAGGTAGAAAACTTCCCCGCTGAAGCTTATATGGGCGCCAAGGATGCCAGAAAATACGACCTTTACATCCAGTATGCCTACGCTGCTGCAAAGCAGGCCATTGATATGGCCAATCTTTCCGGTGAGGGCTGGGATGCAGAAAGGGCTGGCGTGTATGTGGGCTCCGGTGTTGGCGGTATTGAAACCATCATGCGCAACCATGAGGCGTTTCTCACCAAGGGCTCTCGCCGTGTGTCGCCTTTTATGGTGCCGATGATGATCAGCAATATGGCTGCGGGCGTCATTGCCATCAAAACAGGTTTTAAAGGCGCAAACTATGCCCCGGTTTCGGCTTGTGCCACTGCCAATACCGCCATTGGCGAAGCTTTTTTGAGCATCAGGCACGGCTACGCCGACATGATGCTGGCTGGTGGGGCTGACGCGGGCATTCATCCTTTTCTGTTCGCAGGCTTTTCAAGCATGAAGGCCCTGTCCACCAATAACGACCATCCTACTCAGGCCAGCCGGCCCTTTGACCGTGACCGCGACGGATTCGTTATGGGTGAAGGCGCTGCTGTTCTTCTGCTTGAAGATATTGAACACGCCCAAAAGCGTGGGGCCAAAATTCTGGGCGAAGTGGCGGGCTACGGCGCTACCTGCGACGCCGCTCACATCACGTCGCCTGATTTTCAGGGCGCGGCCCGGGCTATGAATATTGCCATCAAACAGGCCGGAATAGCCCCGTGCGAAATCGGCTATGTCAACGCTCACGCCACCGGAACCAAGGAAGGCGATAAATCCGAGGCCAAGGCCATCAGGGAAGTTTTCCGCGATTGTCTGGACACAGTGCGGGTCAGCGCCACCAAGTCAATGACCGGACATCTTTTCGGCGCAGCCGGGGGCATTGAAGGCATCATTTCCTTGCTGGCATTGCAGCATGGTCTGTTGCCGCCCACCATCAATCTGGACAACCCGGATGAGGAATGCGCCCTGAACCACATATGCAACACTGCCGTCAAGTCCGACACGACGCTGGCGCTCTCCAACGCTTTTGGATTCGGCGGGCATAATGCCTCGCTGGTGTTCAGGAAGTTCGAGGGTTAGCGGCTATTCTAAGACACACCTTTTTCAGCAATATTACATAAAAAAGCGCAGCCAGATGGCTGCGCTTTTTTATGCTGACAACATCGAAAATATTAAACATCGGCTAGTCAAAGCCTGGCAATGCAGGAGCGCGCTGCCTTTGTAAGCCCCGCTTCAGATCAAGGGACTTCCTGTTACAGGCAGGAATACAACCAAGAGTTCTAGGGGGAGGGGTGTGGGTGGGGAGGAGCCCCTTTACCACCAAATCCCAAAGTAAAATGCTCTAAGGGCGATTTTTAAATAAATAATTTGCGCCAAAGGCAAGGAAAAAGGCTTTTTTTACGGAAGAAGTGTACTCTCACGGTACATGACTGGAGTAAAAACGGCCTTTTGACGCAGACAGTTGGACAAAAGAATTATTTAGAAACAGTCCTTTAGCCTTCGTTCAGCAAGGCAGCGCGAATGCGGCACACTCCGCAGGTATCGCCCGACGACGTCGGGTAGCCGCAAAGGGTACAGGGGGCCAGTTGCACGCCTTCCTCAGCTTCACGCCGCGCGAAGACGGGCCGCCCACGTGCAAGAAAACCCTGATAAAAATCCAGTTTGCGGCCGGGCATGGCAGCTTCAAGGTTCTGCATCAGACCTTTGAGCACGGTGAAGCTGGCACCGGGGCTGTAAGGGCAGGGCGCGTAGTGGTTTTCAATGCCCATAAGAAAGGCATAGTTGGCGGTTTCAAATTCCGTAAGCCGCCAGAGGGGTTTGACCTTGCGTGAAAAACCGTGCTCGCTGTCCAGACCCGGCCCCTGGTCGGACAGGTAGGCCGTGTCCCATCGCAGGGTATTGCTGAAAAGGCGGGCAACCTCGTCGTCCAGATTATGGCCTGTGGCCAGAGCGTCAAAACCCTCGTCCAAGGCGACCTTGTTGAAGAAATGGCGTTTGATCTTGCCGCAGGCAGAACAGACTGGCCTGTTCAGGCGATCCTTGACCGCCGGAATGGGCAGGCCTTCGGCGGCCATTTCTTTTACCATCAATTTGAGGCCGTGCTTGGCGCAAAAGCGTTCCACCACGCCACGCGCGGCGGCGGAAGACACGGGAATGGCAAGGTCGATGTGCAGGCCCGTGACATTGTATCCCTGAAGCGAAAGCTCCAGCATGAGGGCCAGGGAATCCTTGCCGCCAGAAAGCGCCACAAGCACCCGTTCATCACGGGTGAAAAGTTTCTGGCTTTCAATGCCTCTGGCCACCTGACGGGAGAAAAAGTCCTTGTAGCACTGGGGGCAGAAAGCGGCATTGTGGCTGCGCAGGGCAACAACGGCCTCGGCTTTGCAAATCTTACACTTCATCATTGTTCCTGGGCTGTATGTAGAGATGGTCAGACATAGTATTTCAGTATGGAAAACTGTTCAAGCCTGTGGGCTGTCTTCAGAAGATTGCGGAGGTTCCAGCCAGCCGAGCTGGCGGCACCATTGCTGGTACAGGCTGCACGCCCGGGCTGCAAAGGATTCAAGCCCGATGTGGGGCCGCACGGGCTGGCCGCCTTCTGTAAGTCTGCGGCGCAGGTGGGCATCCTGCATGATGTCGATCATGGCCTTGGCCAAAGCTTGCGGGTCGTTTTCCTCCACAAGCAGGGCGGCGTCCGGCGGGGTATGCCCGTCCAGTTTCAGACGTTCGCGGTGCAGAGAGCTTTTACTGCACACAGTGGGCAGGCAGGCTGCCATGCCCGCCCAGAGACCTTCGGGCAGCTCTTCGGGAGAAGACCCCGGCGATATCCAGGCATGACAATGTTGCAGAACATCCGGCAAGGCCTGTTCATTCAGCAGGCACAATCGTGAACTGACACCAAGGTTTTCAGCTTCTTCCAGCAGTTCGGCATAGCGGGGGCCGCCGCCAAGCGCCCGTACTTCCCACGGGGGCAGGTCGTCACGCTGCCATATGGCAGCCATCGCCCGCGTCACCAGTTGCGCGCCGGAGCGCGGCGTCAGGGCATCGGCCAAACCAAAAATAAAGCGCTGGCGGCAGGGGTGCTCCGCCTCTGCGCAGTGGTTCGCAGTGCGGGTTTCTGCCTGCCCCCAGGGCGAAGAAGGGGCAAAGTCGTCAAGGTTCATGCCCGGCGCTACCGGCGTGAGAAAATCTCCGTCCAGGCGCAAGGTACGGCCCTTTTCACCATATTCAGGAAATGCCACTGTTGTGTTTTCGCCAGTCTGGTCACCTTTGCCCGCTGCTGAAACGTGCGGTTTTGGCGCTTCAGTTGTGCTCAGGCGCTCCTGAACATGCCGGGAACCGCACAGGATTTTGTGGGCGGACATAAAAGGTTTGCCCGTCAGACTCTGAGGAAGGGGCGCGCGCAGCAGGAAGGCGTGAGCCAAAAGAGTTCCGCCCGGTTTCCGCATGCGCAGTACGCTGCGTCCAAGGGGCATGGCGTCCTGCCCCACGGTCTGCACCAGAAGGCGTGAATGTCTGCGTTGCCAGCGCCACAGCCGCCAATGGTTGAAAGGGTTGCGGGCACTGGCGCTGCTGACGGGTATAACGGGCAGGTTGAGCTGAACCGCCCGCGCATACAGGCTGGAATTTTCAAGGCAGGCCAGCATGGGGGCCAGACGGCCTCCGTCGCGCATGCTGCGGGCCAGCGCAAGCACATGCTCCTCTTCCATACGGGCTGTGCGCATGGGCGAGCCAAGCTCGGCCCAGCGGTGTTGTTCGTCCAGCGTGGCGGGGCCAGGGGGGGTATTTTGCAGGGCAATCAGCAGTACACGCATCAGAAGGGGGTGCCTTGTTCCAGCAGGTGATCGAGCAGGGCAGTTTTGAGCCAGCGGGCCACCGGGCCGGGTCTGCCGCGCTGCTCGCCCTGACCGACGGCAATGCCGTCAAAATGTGTAACGCCCACACAAAGCGTAGAACTGGTGAAAAGCAGCACTTCACGCGCCGTGGCGATTTCGTCCCTGTGGATGGGCCTTTCTTGCACAGTCAGGGGCGCGGGGGTGCGTTGGGCTGCCAGTTCAAGGCCAGCCAGCATGGTGGTGCCGGGCAGTATGCGCTTGAGTTCCGGGCAAAGCAGGCGGCCGCTGTCGTCCACCAGACCTACGTTGGCCGTGGCGGCCTCGCCCATAAAGCCGTACTCGTCAAAGGTCACGGCAACGTCCATGCCTTTTTGGGTGGCTTCCATAGCCATGAATACATTGGGCAGATAATTGGTATTCTTTATGCGGGCCAGGTATTCCTGCTTGGGCGGAATGTCGCTCGTGAAGGCGGTAAGGCCCTTTTCATAAAAGGCTTCACCTGCAAATTTTTTGCGCAGGGCCACAATGTACAGTCCCGCCTGGGGGCATTCTGCCGGGCTGATGCCGAAGCCGCCGGGCCCACGGCTCAGGAAAACGCGCATATCGCCGTGGTCGGCTCCCGCTGCGCGGGCAACATCCAGAATGATATGGCGCAGATTGTCCCACGAGCAGGGGGGCGTGATTTTCAGCGCGGCGGCCCCGTCCTTGAGGCGGGCCAGATGCTGGTCAAAACTGAACAGCTTGCCCTGGCGGTAGCTGATGCTCTCAAAAAGGCCGTCGCCCCTGTGACAGATATGGTCGTCGAGCGGCAGAAGCAAAAGACTGGCGTCGGTGCAGATATGGCCCACCCTGTGATCATAAAAAGCCAGCACGTTTTCTGATCCGGGCCGGGGGGCGGCCAGCAGGGCCGTTAGATAAGTCTGGGCATCCACTGCTTTCAAGGGGGGTCTCCTCAATGGCCGCGCGGGGCGTAAAGCCGCCCCGCGCGCCTTGAAGGCATAAGTTCCAGAGCTTTTTCAATTGAAGCGGCTCTGGCAGTTGCGTGAGCTTACGCTCGTCTTGCAGGCGCTAACGTTGCAGTCTGCACGTCAAGCCTTTGAACGGGCGTGGCTTGCACGCCGGGAACGCGTATTCCCGGCGCCGCTCTGCGTTATGACATGAAGATGTCTTTGTCCGTCACGCGAACAAGCTCGCGCTGCACGAGTTCTTCGGCAATCTGCACGGCGTTGAGGGCCGCGCCTTTGCGCACGTTGTCGGCTACAATCCACATATTAAGGCCATTTTCAATGGTTTCATCCTCGCGGATGCGTCCCACATAGGTGAAGTCGTCGCCCACGCAGTAGCCGGGCATGGGGTACATAAGTTCGCGGGGGTTGTCGAACACGCGCACGCCGGGTGCTTGCGACAGCATGACGCGGGCATCGCGGGCGGACATTTTCTTTTCCGTCTCAATGTTGACGGATTCCGCATGGCAGTAAAACACGGGCACGCGCACACAGGTGGCCGTAACCTTGACCGAAGGATCGTTGAAGATCTTTACGGTCTCGTGAACCATCTTCATTTCTTCCTTGGTGTAGTCGTTTTCAAGAAAGACGTCGATGTGCGGCAGGCAGTTGAAGGCGATGCGGTAAGGGTAGGTGTTATTTTCGGGGTCACGGCCATTGAAAAGGTCGCGCACCTGCCGTTCCAGCTCTTCAATACCCTTCTGGCCCGTGCCGGAAACCGCCTGATAGGTGGAGACCACAACGCGCTTGATTTTGGCCGCGTCGTGCAGGGGCTTAAGCGCCACGACCATCTGGATGGTGGAGCAGTTGGGGTTGGCGATAATGCCATTGTGCGTGTTCAGCGCGTCGGCATTTACTTCAGGCACCACCAGGGGGCAGCGCTCGTCCATGCGCCATGCGGCGGAATTGTCCACCACCACGCAACCCGCGTGGGCAGCGTGAGGGGAAAATTTTTGCGAAGCGGCGCCGCCTGCGGAGAAAATGGCCAGGTCAATGCCTTCAAAGACGTCTTCTTTTAACTCTTCAACAGTAAGTTCACGCTCGCCAAAGGGCACTTTAATGCCAGCTGAACGGGCGGAAGCAAATGCACGTACTTCCGTGGCAGGAAATTCGCGCTCGTGAAGGGTCTTGAGCATCTCACGGCCTACGGCGCCAGTGGCGCCCACAACGGCAACAGTCAGCTTCTTGCTCATGGTCTTTCGCTCTCCTTGGGGCGATGCCCGACGGCCTTACGGAGCCGCCGATAAAAAGGGCGCGGCGTATGCGCGCAGTGAGGCGGCAGTATAGCCTCCATCCTGGCAAAAGTGAAGGGCGATAAGTCACCAAAAAAATGACGTATTTTAAAGTCTGAAATAAACAGGGCGTTGCAGTGCCGCCAGCAGAGGAGCTTTCTGTGGGCGATGTGTGGGGAAATGGCTTGAGCAGTTTGCTTGAAGCAGATCACTTGTTTTGCTGATATGACAAGTCGCCAATGATTATGGCGTGCCCGGATTGAGGCTATGCGGTGCCCCAAAGTCGCGGGCTTTGGGAACCCCGTTTCAGGGCAGGAGGCTCCCCGCAGCAGATTGAACAAGAATAAAAGCCTTAGGGGGAGGGAGTGTGGAGGAGGCCCTTTTGCAAAAGGGCCTCCTCCACACAAGGCATTTCAAGGCGAAAAACTCTAAAATTCCAGATTGCCCGGCGTGCGCGGGAAGGGAATAACGTCGCGGATATTGGTGATGCCCGTGAGCATCATGAGCAGGCGTTCGAAACCAAGACCAAAGCCTGCGTGAGGCACGGTGCCAAAGCGGCGCAGATCCAGATACCACCAGTAATCTTCGGGGTTCTGGCCCATTTCGCGGATGCGGGCTTCAATTCTGCTGAGGCGTTCTTCGCGCTGGGAACCGCCGATGAGCTCGCCAATACGGGGCACCAGCATATCCATAGCTGCCACGGTTCTGTTGTCGTCATTTTGCTTCATGTAGAACGCTTTGATATCCTTGGGATAGTCATAAACGATCACAGGCTTCTTAAAATGCTCTTCGGCCAGATAGCGCTCGTGCTCGGTTTGCAGGTCTGTGCCAAATGCTACAGGGAAGGTAAAATGTTTACCGCTTTTTTGCAGAATTTCCACGGCCTCGGTATAGGAAACTCTGGCAAAGGGCGCAGCCAGCATATGCTGGAGGCGTTCACGAAGTCCCTTGTCCACAAAATTGTCAAAAAGATCCACGTCGCTTTCGCAACGCGTGAGCACATGGTCCACCACATGACGGGTCAGGCCTTCACCCAGCTCCATAAGGTCGTCCAGATCAGCAAAGGCCATTTCCGGCTCGATCATCCAGAACTCTGCGGCATGGCGCGGGGTGTTGGAGTTCTCGGCCCTGAATGTGGGGCCAAAGCTGTAAACACGTCCCAGCCCTGTGGCCAGGGCTTCGGCCTCAAGCTGGCCGGAAACCGTGAGGTTGCACTGACGGCTGAAAAAATCTTCGCCCAAATCCTTTACGCCGGGCTCAAGAGTGGTAACGCGAAACATTTCGCCAGCGCCTTCACAGTCGGCCCCGGTGAGCACAGGTGTGTGAACCAGAGAGAAATGGTGGCTGCGAAAGAAGTCATGCACAGCAAAGGCCGCTTCGGAACGGATGCGGAACATGGCCCCGTATTTGTTGGTGCGCGGGCGCAGGTGGGCGATGGTGCGCAAAAATTCGTCAGAATGCCGTTTTTTTTGCAAGGGAAAGGTCTCTGGGTCGGCCAGCCCGTAAACCTGAACTTTCTGGGCCCGCACTTCCCATTTTTGCCCCTTGCCGGGTGAAGCCACAAGCTCCCCGGTGATACGCACTGCCGCACCCGTAGCCGCCTCAGAGAGGCCGAGGTGGGCGGTGGTGTCTGCATCCACAATGCACTGCATATTGGCAAGGCAGGAGCCGTCGTTGATTTCCACAAAGCTGAAATCCTTGGCGTCACGGCGCGTACGAATCCAGCCGCACAGGACTATGGATGGCTGTGCCTCTTCGGCATTGAGAGCGTCAATAATCAGGGTTCGCTGCATGGCGGGGCTCCTCGCTGGAAAATAGTTTAAGGGATTGTAGCGCTTCCGGGGAGCAGGCTCAAGAGGGTATGCGTGCAGCGACCTGCGAAGAGGTGTTTGGGGTTAGAAAATCCGCACAAGAATGGCTCCGCCGAACAGCATGGCAACTCCCAGCAAACGCAGCAGGGACACCGGGTGTTCGGGAAATCCCACCAGGGCAAAGTGGTCAAGAACAACAGACACGGCAAGTTGCCCCAGCAACATATAGGCCGTCATTGTGGCGGCTCCCAGCTTGGGGCCGAGCAGTATGGTGCAGGTGACAAATATTGCGCCGAGCAACCCGCCTGTCCACAGCCACCAGGGCACGGCGGCAAGATCGGTTATACCGGGCCAACTGTGGCGCGCCGCGAGGCTGTAAACCCACAAGCCCAGTGTGCCAACGGCAAAAGAAACCAGAGCGGCCTGCATCGGGTCACCCAGATAACGCCGCAAGATGCCGTTGATGCCTGCCTGTATGGGAAGGCACCCGCCAGCGGTTATGGCCAAAAGAAGAAGAATATTTTTCATGATGTCTCCAGCGTGATGCTTGCGAAATACGGGTTTATGACCCGGAACACGTCTTTGCATTATGGGTTAATTGGACTATGGTACAGAGCCATTAATAAAAAAATGATTGGTCCATTATGGGGAAACAAAGCATAACAAATGATCTGGCTGCCCTGGGCGGCCTGCGGCTCAGGTCAGGGAGCATAGGGCGGCAACTTGCTGCCCGGCTGCGTGAAGCCATAGAAAGTGGCCAGCTTCGCCCGGGCGACAGACTGCCAGCCAGCCGTATTTTGGCGCAAAAACTGGAACTTGCGCGCGGGACTGTGGCGGATGTGTTCAGCCAGCTTGTGGCCGAGGGGTATCTTGAATCCCGAGTTGGTGCAGGAACCTATGTGGCCCGTGATCTTGGCCGGCTGCCCATAGCGGCAGGCCCGCAACGTCTGGTGCAACGTGGCGCTGACGATGTTTTGCCACACTGGCCGCAAGCTCAGCCTCCTTTTTCCTTTCCCAAACAGCTGGAAACAGCGCAGGCCGATATGCCGCCCAATGCAGTGCGCTTCGCGGCCTTTGCCGGGCGGTTCGCGCCGCAACCCTTGCAGCCTTTTTCTGTCGCAGTGCCCCTTGCGGGCATTGCCCCCGACCAGAACTGGCGGCGGCTGGGCAACCGGGTACGCGCCAGTATGGAGGCCGCCCCCACGGGTTATGAAGATCCCTGTGGACTCAAGGAACTGCGTGAAGCCATTGCCGCATACGTCCGCAAGTCCAGAGCGGTCATCTGCGAAGCGGAAAATGTGGTTATCACTAACGGCGCGCAACAGGGCCTGTACATTACAGGGCGCATTCTGCTTGGCCCAGGCGAACCTGCTTGGGCAGAAAACCCGGCGTATCCCGGCCTCATGACCGTGCTCGAAGACGTGCAGGCGCGGGTGTTTCGTATTCCCGTGGACGGGCAGGGCGTGGACGTTTCTGCCGGGGCAGCCCAATGCCCTGACGCGCGCGCGGCATTCGTGACGCCTTCGCACCAGTTTCCTCTGGGTATGGTCATGAGCATGCCCCGCCGTATGGAGCTTCTGGCCTGGGCGCGTACCTGCGGAGCCTGGATTGTAGAAGACGACTACGACAGTGAACTGCGTTTTTCAGGTCAGCCCTTTCCTTCTTTGCAAGGGCTTGATCCACAACGTGTCATTTATCTCGGAACCATGAGCAAGGTGCTCTTTCCCTCATTGCGTATCGGCTACGCCATTGTGCCACAAAGACTTGTGAAAGCTTTTGCCGGGGCACGTACCCTCATGGACAAGCAGTCGCCCACGGCGGAGCAGCATGTACTGGCCGCGTATATGAGAGAAGGCTACTTTGAGGCTCACGTGCGCCGCATCCGAAAACTGTATGCCTACAGAAGACAGGTAATGCTGGATCTGCTGCAAACGCGCCTTGCAGGCTGGGGCAGCCCCCAACCCGGCGAGCAGGGTATGCACCTGATTTTTTGGCTGGCCCCGCACGTGGATGATATGGCTCTGGCCCTTGCGGCAGCTCGGGAGGGGCTGGCCGCGCGGCCTGTTTCACCCTTGTACGGGAAGGGAACTGGCAGGCCGGGTCTCATACTGGGCTTTGGCGGATTTAGCGAACAGCAGCTTGAAGAAGGTGTGGAGAAGCTGCGGCAGCTGTTTGAGCGGCATTGCCAGCTTGCTTGAGCAGGCTGCTGCGACCGCATGGCCGGGTTTGTAGTCTGTTTGCCGCGCATTGAAAGTTCATGTGCGGCGGCTTAGTGTGAAAAAAGAATGTAAATCCGCCTTTCGGCCACACCCGGGCGCAGGCGAAAACAGGGTTCATGCAGGCAGGTGAATATGGAGCGCCGACAAGCAATATGTCTTGTGGACGACGATCAGGAAATTCTCGGTCTTTTATCGGATTACCTGAAACAGCACGGCTTTGTGGTAAGCTGCGCCGAAAGCGGCGCGGTGCTGATGGACCTGTTGCGCGACAGCCAGCCTGACCTCATCGTGCTGGATGTCATGATGCCCGGCCAGGACGGGTTTGTGGTTTGCCGTGAAGTGCGCAAGCAGTGGCAGATACCCATAATATTCCTGAGCGCCCTGAGTGAAAGTATGGATCGCGTTGTGGGGCTTGAACTTGGGGCTGACGATTACATGGTCAAACCTTTTGAGCCGCGTGAGCTTCTGGCCCGCATCCGCAGCGTGTTGCGGCGCAAGGGCGGCGCTCCTGCGCCGGGGCGCTTTCGCGAAAAGGGCTGCCTGTCTTTTGCTGGCTGGCGTCTGGACAGGGCTGTGCGCTGCCTGCATTCTCCTTGCGGGGTTATGGTGAACCTGAGCGGGGCCGAATACCGCCTGCTCATGGCATTTTTGCGCAATCCGCAAACAGTGCTCAGCCGTGACGCCCTTATGGAGTTGACGCAGGGCCGCAGCATGGATGCTTTTGACAGAAGCATTGACGTGCAGGTGAGCCGTTTACGCACGCGCCTGCGAGACGAAAACGGCGAAGAAGCCGGGCTGATAAAAACCGTGCGCGGCGATGGTTATATATGGACCGCCGACGTACGGCAGGACGGCGCATGAATACCGCGCGTCACCTGCCCAAAAGTCTGTTTTCCCGCCTGACCCTGCTCTTGCTCAGTGCTTTTTTAGTACTCCACACCCTTACAATTCTGACGGTAGCCGATTTTTTCGAGCGGCATCTGGTGCAGAACATGCTGGCCAACCACAGCGCCTCCATCGCCCTGTGCGTGCGTATGCTTGAAGCCGAACCCGCACAGGACAGGCCTGCGCTTGTGGCCAGCCTGGCCAAAATTTCAGAAGTCTCCATTACAATTCTGGATAAAAAACCAGACATGCCGCAAGGGCAGGACAAGCTTTCGCGTTTCTTTCTCGACCACATTAAAGAAGCGTTGGATGACATGTCTGCACCGGGCCAGAAACAGCGGGCATTGCAGGCGCAGGTGCAGGTAATTGTGCTGGGCAAGGAATCCGGGGAATGGGCTTCTTTTTTTGAAAAAATTTTCTCGCTATGGGATGTCTCCGGTTCGTTTGTGGCGCATCTGACCGTACAGCTTGCCAACGGCACATGGCTGAACATTACCTATGCCGGGCCGGGTCATCGGGCGCACCTTGAAGACATGCCCTATCTTGTGCTGGCCCTGGAATTTTTTGTCTTCGCGGCTCTGCTGGTTCTTATTGTCTACAGGCTGGTGCGTCCTTTACGCAGTCTTGCCAAAGCTGCCGAAAGCTTTGGTCTGAACCAGAGTTTGCCCTATATGGTGCCTGACGAAGGGCCCAGTGAAGTGCGCCATGCGGCTCAGGCATTCAACGCCATGCAGAAGCGCATCCGTAGTGTTATGGAAGAGCGGGAGCGTCTTTTCGCTGCCTTGTCGCATGACCTGCGCACGCCCCTCACCCGTATGCGTCTGCGTCTTGAAAACGCGCCCGGTGGAGAATTCAGACGAAAAATGCTTGAAGATGTGCACAGTCTGCACTCTATTGTTGAAATGGGAACGGCCATGACCCAGTGCGAAAGGCATGTGGAAGACCTTACCCGCACGGACATGCAGGCCTTTCTTGAAGCCATTGTGGAAGACCGGGGCGAAATGGGCCAGAATGTGCTCATGGTGGCGGGGCCGGATACGGCTTTGTCTGCCTTGATTTTTCCTGTGGCCTTGCGGCGCTGCCTGGATAACCTGCTGGACAATGCCCTGCGTTATGGGCAGGAGGCCGTGCTTACTGCCTGTGTAGTGCAAATATCCAGAGAAAAACTGTTGTTGCGGGTAGACATCGATGACAAGGGACCAGGCATAGACCCGGCCCTGCTTGAGAAAGTTTTTGAACCTTTTTTTCGTGTGGAAGGGTCGCGTAACAGGCATACTGGCGGCCACGGCCTCGGCCTGTCAATCGCCCAGGGCATGGCTGGCATGCATAAGGCCACGCTAAGTTTGAGCAATCTGCCGCAAGGTGGGCTCAGGGCGCGGTTGGAACTGCCGCTTGTGGAAGGGCGGCCTGCCCTGATGAACAAACGCGTTGGCGTGTAGCCACAGGCAGACCTCCGTATTTCACAATCATCTGGAACTGGCGGAAAAACCGTTGCCCCGGTTCAATCCTGCCTTTTCCTGCCAAGCATGTAGACACTGCGTTGCGGGCGGCTGTACGTTATGGTCTGACGCAGCACCCTGAAGCCGTGTCTGCGGGCCAGTTTTGCCACCTCCTGCGGCGACAGGCGGAAGGTATATTCTGAAGGCCGCCGTTGCTCTGCGGGTTTGCGCCAGTCGTCAGTATGGTACTGGTTGTTGGAAACGGCATTGTATTTGTGGCTGACGGCGTCGAAAACAAAGACGCCCTTGGGGCTCAGGCACCCCTTGTATATATCAAAAAAAGCGTCCAGCGAAGCGCCGGGCAGGTGGTACAGCCAGTTGACCGACAGGATGGCCCCCTGATTTTCCGGCAGGTGTGAAGGCGCAAGAGCGTTGTCCTGCCAGGTGTTCAGGCTGTGCCCCAGATGTGTCTGCAGTGCTTTGGAGAAAGCAAGCACGGCTTCGTCTATATCGCTGCCGTTCAGTCGTGTGAATCCCCGGGAAGCCAGCCACAACAGGTTGGCCCCACTGCCGCAACCCGGTTCAAAAATTGCGGAATGGCGCGGCAAATAGCGGGCAATCCAACCGCAGGGGATGCACACATGCCGTCGCCATATCCTGCGGGCAATGGCTTCCATATGCCACGAAGGCGCTTTGCTCTGATCGGCAGCGGTTTGCAAAAAACTGTCTGGTACAGGAAGGGAATGCCCCAGGGGCCATCTGTCTCGCAGATAATCAAGGCCTCTGCGGAAGAAATCCAGTGACAACGATGGCGGCGTGTGGGGCCGTATATGTGGAAAAGCGTTTTCGTTATGCATGCTTTCACACATAACAAAGTTCGAGAACCTGACTGTGTGCTCAACATGTCAAATTGTAACAAAGTGTTGCAAGCTGTGCTCGCCTGTTGGCGGCTGGTAGTGATTATGCGTAAAAAGAAGCAATAAACAATTAGCAGGGCTGGAGCGCTTTTCTTTTTTCTAAACTTTATATAGAGTGGGGACGACAGATCTAGAAGCCGCGCCAGCCGCGGATTGGCAGCATTGCCGGATCTGCCGCATACTCCGTATTTTGAGGTGAAAAGGCATGAATAAAATTTTTGGCATTCTGGCCCTGTTCTGCGCGTTGATTATGGCAGGAACAGCAGTGGCCGCCACCCCGCAGGCGGGCAAGCCCGTACAGGACAAGCCCGAGAAAAGCGTAGACCGTGTGACTGTTGTGAGCGTGACTCTTGAAGGCACGGACAGCATTGGAGCACGTTTGGGCACGACCCTGAAGGACCGCTTCAACAAAAGCAGCCTGTTCACCCTGAATGACGATGAAGAAAAAGACGTGGCCAAACTCTACGTCATGATTGAGACCAAACCGGAATTTCCCAGCCGTCCCGGCGTGGGATCTGTATATTCTGTGTGTTGGGTTTTCAAGCAGGGCAAAGGATATCTTGGCTATCTTCTGGCCCGGGACCTCGGCACCATCAACTATGAAGACGTGGACGGTCTGGTGGACAAGCTGGTTGAGCGCACCGACGGCATTGCCACCAAGTACAGCAGCTTGTGGAAATAAGCGGTTTGCGCTGCACCACAAAGAGTTAGTTTTTCTCTCAACATGACACTCCCGGCCCGTAAGGGCAAAAAGGCTCCCCACGTGGCGGGGAGCCTTTTTCTTTTTACTTGGGGCCTTGTTGCTGTGAAGGTTTGGGGGGTAGGCTTTGAGTGAGGAGTGTTGTGCCCTGTGGGTCTGAGCTTGGGTGATGGGCGGATGAAAAAGAGAAAAGTTGCGTTTGAGAGGTGGATTTAGGAGGTTGCGCAGTGGACGGCAAGGAAAGAATGCGGATTTTTTACGTGGGTTATCAGTGCCCTGCGGGCACGGAGACTTTCTCGCTTCTGTTGTCTTGGCCGCCTGCGCGGCGAGCGGCAGAGGGGGCCTGTTAGGGGCTGCCGCCCCTCCGAGGCCCCCTCTGCACTCCCCCCGGACGACCCCGCTGGGCATGTCGTATACCTGCATTCCCACGTGTTAACCTTCAAGGGATTTCCAGATACCACCATTCCACGAGGGCTGCGCGGCTTTTGCTTCGGGAGCTTCCCTCCCTCTGGTCGGGTGATCTCCCTTCGCGCCGCGCAATGCCAGCGTATGCTCTTGCGGTGACTGAAAGTTTGGGGTGCGTTTGCTTGGCTTGGAGTGAGGAATCGCAGGCAGAGGGGTGAGCTGCACGGCCAAGTACCGAATTGCACCGGAATAGAGTTTTGATTTGAGGATGGCTGATCGAAGAACTGCGTTTGCTATTTTTTAGGCGATCAAACCAAGATTTGAGGGTGATTGCCCTGAAAATTTGGAGTTTGGCCTCTGAGATTCGTGTGTTGTGCCCTGCGGGTACGCAGGCTTTCAGTTTTTATTGCTTTGATTGTGTGCAGTTAAACGTACAACCATCCGTAATTTCAGAATGTTTGACGTGTGAAGAATGATTCTTGTCCCTTGCGGTTTCTCAGCCAGGGAGCAAGCCATTGCCGGGGGCGGCGTCATAAAGAACCGAAGCCGACACGTCGGCGAGGTTCGTGCGCAGCCGCCCCGAAAAAATACATTTTGGTCGGGGTAGAGCTGGGGGTGCTTCGGGGGGGATGCAAG
>NZ_JASGDK010000090.1:0-4893 GCF_047607245.1 Desulfovibrio sp. | reverse complement strand
GTTTGTACGCAACACAGCCCGAACAGGCCGATGGAGGTGGACAGCCCATGCCAGATCTGCAAAAAGCGGCCAGAGACGTATGCGAAACCGAAAGCCTGCCCCCCCTGCTGGATCTTGAAAATGTGACGGTCTTCATCGACAGGAAAAAGGTACTGAACGACATTACCTGGAACGTGCATCAGGGCGAACACTGGCGCATCAGCGGGGCCAACGGATCAGGCAAATCCACCCTGCTGCGCCTTCTGGCCGGGGACGAGTTCACGGCTGCTGGCGGCACACTGGAACGCTGGCTGCCACATCAGGGCGGCGCAGTAGATACCCTGGCCGAAGTCCGCAAGGGCATCCGGCTGGTATCTGATCTTTCGCAGGCGCTCTACGGCTACTCCCTCACGGCGCACGAGATGGTGTGTACCGGCTTTGACAACAGTATTGGCGTATACCGCAAGTTCAGCCCGACAGAAAAGAACGAAGCTCTCCGCCGCATGCAGGAAATGTTTCCCGAAGAAAGCGCTGAGGATGTAGAAGCCCTTGGCCGCCAATCCATCCGCCATCTTTCCACGGGGCAACTGCGGCGCCTTTTTCTGGCGCGCGCGCTGGTGGGTGAACCGGACATCCTGTTGCTGGACGAACCATGCTCCGGTCTGGACGCCCCCAGCCGCGCCCACTACCTCAACCTTCTGGACCAGCTGGCCGCCAAGGGGTTGCATATGGTCTTTGTGTCCCACCACGGCGAGGACGCTCCTCTTTGCATCAACCGCGAGGCTCAAATGGAAGACGGGCGGCTGCGCGTGATGGTTTAGACAATATTGTCACGAGCGCCTTTCCAATTATTTCATTGTCAACCTTCTCTTTTTATTCCGGAAGAGTACCAGAAGAGTATACTCCTGCATAAAAAATTCATTCTTCTTGATCTGACAAGGACACTCTCGCGTGACGACGTTGTCTGAGATGGCCCATTTCCGGCAGCCTGCGCTGGTTGTTTTTTCCGGCTTGCCCGGCGTTGGCAAGACGACCATTGCCAAGATTCTTTGCCGCAAAATCCGGGCCTGCTATTTGCGCATAGACACCATTGAGCAGACGCTGCGCCGTCAGATGCCCGACCACCCAGTTACCTGTGAAGGCTATGAGGTGGCATACAGCACAGCACAAGAAAATCTGACTTTGGGCAGTGATGTCATTGCGGATTCAGTCAATCCCATTGAGCTTACCCGCGCCGCATGGCGGCAAGTAGCCGTACGCAGTGAGGCATTCTGCCTTGAAGTGGAAATAATCTGCAGCCATATGCCGACACACCGCCAGAGGGTGGAGAGCAGAAAGGCTGATATTTCCGGTATGACGCTTCCCACGTGGCAGAAGGTTATAGACCGAAACTACGCCCCCTGGCACAGAACACGGCTCGTTATCGACACGGCCAGTAGTACGGCGGATGAAGCTGCGGAACAGATCCGCCAAAACATCCGGCGCTAGAATTTTTCATTTTGAACTGCTTTGTGGAAAGAGCCCTTTTTGCCAACGGGTTTCTTCCCGATCCCTTTCGGAAATCACAAAAAAATCCCGCCAATGGCGGGATTTTCAGATACTGCTGGCAGGCTCCAAGGTGCTGTTTCTAACCGAAAGTTATTTTTTTTCGCCTTCGGCTTCGCTATCTTTCTTCTTGCCGCCAAACCAGGAGCGCAACACTTCAATGGCCACGGGCAGCACGGATACGACCACAATGGCATAAACAATGAGACTGAAATTCTGGCGCACCCACTCCAGATTCCCCAGAAAAAATCCTGCGGAAACCAGGCAGCCGACCCACAAAACGCACCCCGTAACATTGAAAAAAAAGAAGGTGCGGGGGCACATAAGAGCAATGCCCGCCACAAAGGGCGCAAAGGTGCGCACAATGGGCACAAAGCGGGCCAGCACAATGGCTTTGCCGCCATGCCGTTCATAAAAATGGTGGGCCTTGAGCAGATGCTCTTTTTTGATAAAGCGGGTGTCGCGTGAAAAAATAGTCGGCCCCACGTGGCGGCCAATGCAATAGTTGACGGCGTCGCCAAGAATGCCCGCCGCCAGCAGTACCACCATCACTTCCACATAGCCCATAAGGCCTGTTCCGGCCACAACGCCTGCGGCAAAGAGAAGGGAGTCGCCCGGCAGAAAGGGTGTCACCACAAGTCCGGTTTCACAAAAAACGATGATAAAGAGTATGGCGTAGATCCAAAGACCATACTGCTCCACCAGTTCAAAGAGATGCACGTCAATGTGTAGTACAAAGTCAATGAAATAACTGATTATATCCATACAGTTCGCTCTCCTGGCCGATTTTCAGGAACAGTTCGACACTCCGATCGCTCTTGTACCCCAAGGCCGCTTGTGGCACAACACGAGCATGCGACAGAATATTTCCGCCATCCTCACACTGTGCCTCTGTTTCCTTTTGATTCCGGCCCTGAACGCCAGAGCCGACTTCTACAATGTGGGTTTTCGCACCCTCGGACACTGGGACGGCGAAAGTGGACTACGCCTCGACGTGAACCTCTGGTATCCCTCGGTACGCCCCCCGCGTGACTTTCAGTATGGCCCGTGGGAAATTTCAGCCGCACGGGGCGGTAAAGCCGTGGAAGGGCGCTTTCCTCTTATCCTGCTCTCACACGATACGGCAGGATCACGCTTTTCGTATCATGACACAGCCGCATGGCTGGCAGCCAGTGGTTTTGTGGTAGCGGCCCCTACCCACCCTGGTGACAATATGGACAATATGGATCTGCTGCTCACCTGGCAGCAATTGTCAAACAGGGTTCGGGAACTTTCCAGCCTTATCCCCTTGTTACTCAACGATCCCGAGGCTGAACCCACCATTGACCCTGACCGCATCGGCGTTCTGGGCTTCGGCGCAGGCGGCACAGCCGCTCTGCTGCTGGGCGGCGCATTGCCCGATTGCGAAGGGTGGCAAAATTATTGCGCACAAGCTGGCACGCACGACATGTACTGCAATGTCTGGGCAAAAAATCGCATGGAAGGCCTTTGCCGTAGCCTGCCTTTGTCCAAAAGCCTGGCAGACACGCGCATCAAGGCCGTGGCTGCAGTGGCCCCTGGCTTTGGCATGCTTTTCAACCGAGATTCTTTCCGTTGGTTTTACCCGCCCCTGCTACTTATGGCCGCCTCCAACGACGGCCTGAACAATACGGCATTGCATGCCCGGCGCATCTACGAGTTTACAGGCAAAAAAGCCCGCTGGCTTGTGCTGGACAAGGCCGACGCCGGGGCCCTCATGGCTCCCTGCCCGCCTGCACTGGAGGCGGAATTGCCAGAGCTTTGCCGGTCTGTGCGTGAAGAAGACAGAAAAAACATACACAAGAACATGTTCGCGGCATTGAGCGAATTTTTTCTGCACTATCTTGGCAGTGGTAAAAACCTTCCGCAAATTCCGGCCCCGCCGGATCTCAGCCCGCCCCTGCCGCCCAAACCGGAGCCAGCTCCGGTCCCCGCGCAGCCAGCAAAACGCAGCCGGGCAAAATAACAACATTTTTTTCGTTGGTTTTCAGTAATCTAGCGGCTCATGCGCCTTGACAATTATGCCGCCCCTTACTAAATGTTTTAAAGTGCATCCAAACTGTTGGTGCGTGATTCAAGGTTTTTAAAGCGCGGGTTCTGGCATTAGTCGTGCGAATGCGCTAGCATTCATTTTTTACGGAATTGAGACCGCATCTGGAGCCACACAAAGGGCCAATCAGGTTTGAACCAGCTCACTCCCGGAAAAATTTGTCACGGTGCATACGGCCTGCACGCATAAGCGCATCCTTGCAGAAAAATGGAAGTATGAACGGCATGAAGCTATTGCCTTTTTGCATTCTGTGCCTTGTGCTTGTCGTCGGCGTCTGGCCCAAGGCCCAGGCCGCACAGCCCTTGAGCACCCGTGAAAACAATACCCTGTCAGAGGAGCCCTGGATTGTTATGCCCGCTGGGGGTCGACCGGCCTTTATGGGCATTCACGGCGGCACCATGCCGGTCAGTCTGCTGGTTTACGGCGATGGCACCTCTCTGGTGACCTTTGTAGGCCGTACTGGCAATGATTTCCTTGATGTTCTGCGACGCACGGACCTGCCCGTGCCAAGCCTGCTCAACGCTACCGCTCATAACGGAACCACTGAAACCATATTACCTGCGGGCAAATCCGGTATTCTCGCGGCTGGCAATACCAACAGCACCATGCCCGTTTTTAACGTCACCGGAGAAAGATTGTCACATATGGATGTTGCGCCTGGGCAATTGCAGCCCTTTGGCCTGTCTGACAAGCCCCTGTCCATTGAGGGCGAAGTCAGCAGACCGGCCCACCTTTCTCCCGCCAAGCAGTACAGGTTGTTTTTTCAGCCGCAGTACCTGCAACCCCGCCGACCTATACGCTAACGGCCCTGACCACACCGGATTCCTTGCTGCCTTGTTGCAGCAGCCCTATAGAGTTTCTCTTTTTTGTGTCCAAATCTTGTGTCTGGTTTTCCATTATAGAATAATTTGTAATTTTATATATATTCTGTTACTCGAATGCCCTCAGAATCACTAGCTAGAGGAGTCAACTATGCCACTTTCCAGTCATCACAAGGCAATGGAAAGATTGTATACAGCCAGCACGGCGCAAGCATCACCCCTCCCCACCCACAGGCTTTTTTCGCAAGGCCTGAAATATCTGCTGGAACACAGCTCGTCATTTGATATCTGCGTGGGTGAAGACAATCCCTTCTATCAGGAGTTCATTTTGCGGCTCCAGAATGACATCAGCATGGATGAAGATTGCCTTGGCCTCTTTGAGTGCCTGGCCATCTTTTTTCGTATCCGCCAGATTGTCGAAAAGGGACGCGCTCTTAGTGAAGCCGAAGGCCGGGTTTTGCATTATTTTGAAACCTGCGG
>NZ_JASGDK010000089.1:0-18832 GCF_047607245.1 Desulfovibrio sp. | reverse complement strand
TGGAAGAAGGCAAGAACCGCGAACGCGTGGGCGAAACCATGAAGCGTCTGTCCTTCCAGAAGCTGCTGGAAGTCACCGACACTCCTGCTGCCGCTTACCACGTCAAGGAACCCCGTTCCAATCCGTACATCTTCTTCAAGGAAGAAGAAGTCACCGGTGGTTGGAACCGCGACCTCGCCGCTTACCGCAAACGCCATCAACGCTAGTCAAAGGGGGAGAAAAACATGGCTTTTATTTCTTCCGGGTACAATCCCGCCAAACCGATGGAAGGCCGTATTACTGACATCGGCCCCCACAAGTATGATGAATACTTTCCCTCGGTTATTAAAAAGAACTTCGGCAAGTGGCTCTATCATGAAATTCTTGAGCCCGGCGTGCTTATGCACGTGGCCGAAAGCGGCGACAAGTGCTACACCGTCCGCGTGGGTGGTACTCGTACCATGTCCATCACGCTGATCCGTGAACTGTGCGACATCGCCGACAAGTACTGCGAAGGCAGCCTTCGCTGGACCACCCGTAACAACATTGAATTTATGGTCGACAGCGAAGAAGGCATGAAAGCCCTGCGCGACGACCTGAGCAGCCGCAAGTTTGACGGCGGTTCGTTCAAGTTCCCTGTGGGCGGCACCGGCGCTGGCATCAGCAACATGGTGCACACCCAGGGTTGGGTGCATTGCCACACGCCCGCCACCGACGCCTCCGGCCCGGTCAAGGCTGTGATGGACGCCGTGTTTGATGACTTCAAGTCCATGCGTATGCCCGCTCCTGTGCGCATCGCCCTGGCTTGCTGCATCAACATGTGCGGTGCCGTGCACTGCTCCGACATCGGCCTTGTGGGTATCCACCGCAAGCCCCCTATGATCGACCACGAATGGGCTGACCAGCTGTGCGAAATTCCCCTGGCCGTGTCTGCTTGCCCCACTGCCGCCGTGCGTCCCACCAAGGTGGAACTCAACGGGCAGAAGGTGAACTCCATCGCCATCAAGGAAGACCGCTGCATGTACTGCGGTAACTGCTACACCATGTGTCCTGCGCTGCCCATTTCGGACGGCGAAGGCGACGGCGTTGCCATCATGGTTGGCGGCAAGGTTTCCAACCGTATCAGCATGCCCAAGTTCTCCAAGGTCGTTGTGGGTTACATCCCCAACGAACCGCCCCGCTGGCCTTCGCTGACCAAGACCGTGAAGCACATCGTTGAAGTGTACGCGGCCAACGCCAACAAGTATGAACGCCTGGGCGACTGGGCTGAACGCATCGGTTGGGAAAGCTTCTTCAAGCTGACCGGCCTTGAGTTCACCCACCACCTTATCGACGACTTCCGTGATCCCGCCTACTACACCTGGCGCCAGAGCACGCAGTTCAAGTTCTAGGATTATCTTGCTTAACCCCGGCGACGCATTGAGCGTCGCCGGGACAGGAGAACCATCATGGCTGACGACAAAGACATTGTTGTTGATTTTCTGAACAGCAAATCCAGCTCCAAGTCAAAGTTCTATTTCAAGGACTTCACTGAGCTGTTCCCCGACAAAGGCCCCCGCGACGTGAAGAAAGTTCTCACCAAGCTGGTCAACGAAGAAGTGCTGGAATTCTGGTCTTCCGGTTCCACCACCATGTACGGCCTCAAGGGTGCGGGCAAGCAGTCCCACGCTGAGGGCGAAGACTAGCGATTGTTTTTTTAGCCGGGCGCAATAGCGCATCAGATTTTTTGTTCGGGGTTTGGGACGGCTAGTCCGTGTCAGCCAAGAAAAATCTGTGCCTCCTGCTCACGACTGAGAAAATAACTCGCAGAGATTGACCTTATTATGGCCTTCGCAGGGCTCGTCAGCCTTTGCGTGAAAGCCTCATGCAAGAAATGCCGCAACAATCGTTGTGGCATTTCTTGCATTTTAGCATGGCTTGCAGGTACGTTCTTTTCAGGCACTGGAACACCCGAGCGATGCTAACCTGCCCTTTGAGCTTTTTGCTCTTGAAAAAGCTCAAAAGCTTTGCCGCTGTGGCAAGCGTGCAACGCGGGATAACTTCAGTTGAAAATTGTATGTTACTGCTGAATGACTCTGACATGTGAAGCAATGCAAAGTTGATCTGTCCTATGACGGTTCCGGCAAGTCCAGCAGATATGGCTGAAGCTGGGTGCAGGTAACCTCACGGGCGTCGGCTCGCGTATCACCAAAATATTTTACCGCGAAAGTGCATCATCAGCAAAAAATTGCTGGCGGCATTGTTGGTCAGCTTGCCTGCCGTATGTCCTGACAAGGCAGGCGATGATCCTCATGTTCTGAATATCCACGGCTGTCTGCCCAAAAATCCGACAGGAGCTGGAATGGGAATTTCTTTTAATCTCACTGATGGAGAAAAGAACTATCTGAGCCGTTTGGCCCGCATGTCCATTGAGGCCGGCCTTCTGGGCAAGGTAGTGGACGACGTTCCTGCTCCGCCAGACGCGTTAGACAGGCCGCAAAGCCTACTGCGGCGGCATTTGGGAGCTTTCGTAACCATTTCAATTGAAGGTGCATTGCGTGGCTGCATTGGCAGCATTGTGGGCCAGGAGCCGCTGTATCTGAATATCTGGCGCATGGCCGCCTCTGCCGCGTTCAGTGATCCACGATTCCCGCCCCTGACGCTTGGCGAGTGGCGTAATAACGTAGAACTGGCCATCTCTGTACTCGATGAATTGACGCCGTGCCCAGACCCCGAGGCTGTAGAAGTGGGACGGCATGGTCTTGTGCTCCAATATCAGAATCGAAGCGGTGTCTTTTTGCCGCAGGTTCCTGTTGAACAAGGCTGGAACCGCGAGGACTATCTTGAGAACCTCTGCTTCAAGGCAGGGCTGCCCAAGAGCAGCTGGCAGCAGCCTGGCGCGCGTCTGTTCTGGTTTGAGGCTTTGGTTTTTCCTGCATAGCGCATGCGAATGCTTTGAAGGACATGCCCCCGGCCAGCCGTGATGGCGTTCAGGTTCACTCAGAATAGCTTTTTGAATGACTCATTGTAAAGTATTTCAGGAGTATGCGCTTTGAAATTGGGGTGCTGCAACCTTGAAATTGTAGTCAGTTTTAAATCGAATATGCTCTCAATGCCTGATGCTGCGCGCTTGTTGCACGGCGAAATCTTGAGCAAACTAATTTTAAAATAAATAACATTTCAAGTTGCTATCAGCCCAAAAAGGCGGTTTTTTAGAGCCAACGCCTCGTTGCGGCACTCTTGTGCAGCGTTAGAGCACTTAAACTTTCTCGAAATTTCAATGCTCTAGGATCTGTCCCCGACGCTTGAATGCGGCGGGGGCGTGAAGCTCTTACCGTATGCGCATGGGATACTTGCCTTGAGGCAAGCCTGAGCGTAAAGTGTTCCTGTTTCTCAGGGCGGGGTGCAAGTCCCCACCGGCGGTGATGCGGCAGCTTTTAGGCTCCGCCAGCCCGCGAGCGCCCATGTTGGGGTCAGCAGATTCGGTGAGAATCCGAAGCCGACGGTAACAGTCCGGATGGAAGAGAACGGTTACAGCCACGCGGAAATTCCGTGCGCCGTGCGCATGATTTCTGATGTTGCCTGCGCAGTGGCTTTGCTACCGCACTGTCTGCGCAGTCCGTCCGCGCCCTGATGCACCCTCTCCCGGTACTGAAACCGGAACTGGAGAATGGCATGCATCAGTCTACACTTTCCCTCAATTCTTTTGGTAATGCCGAAGAACGCGTCCGTAAGGCCTTGGCGTCCTTGCGTGCTGGCGGCGGCGTTCTTGTGGTGGACGACGAGGACCGAGAAAATGAGGGAGACCTTATTTTTCCGGCCCAGACCATCACCGAACCGCAAATGGCTATGCTTATCCGGCATTGCAGCGGTATTGTATGCCTGTGCCTCACTGACGAGCACACGCGCCGTCTTGATTTGCCTATGATGACAGACAAAAACACCAACACCCAGCAGACTGCCTTCACCATCACTATAGAGGCCGCCACTGGCGTTACCACAGGGGTTTCCGCCGCTGACCGGGTTGCCACCATTCGGGCGGCAGTGGCAGACAATGCCTGCCCCGCAGACCTGCGCCGTCCCGGCCACGTGTTCCCCTTGAGGGCGAGGCCTGGGGGGGTATTGGAACGGCGTGGGCATACGGAAGCTACCGTAGACCTTATGCGCCTGGCCGGGTATGCGCCCTGCGGCGTTTTGTGCGAGCTGACTATGGATGATGGCAGCATGGCCCGCCTGCCACAGGTAGCGGCCTTTGCCGTGGCCCATAACATGCCCCTGTGCAGCGTGGAAGATCTTGTGGCCTGGCGGTTGAGCCTGGCGGATGAGAAAATGGCAATATCAGCCTAGGAGCTGTTCCCATCACGGTTTTTTGCGATTATTGCGTCAAGCGGCCCTTTTTATGAAGGAAGAGTATCCTTATATACTCGACCGGAATGAAAAGGGCCGCTTTTTGTGCTTGTTGTAATATTTTTGAATTATGAATAGTTAGCGGTTTCTGCATCTGCTTTATCAAGCCATTCTAGCTCTTAAGCTTGTTGATTACCTCTATTTGGGCCGCCTCGGCAGTGTCGGCACGAGATGAATTTTCTTGTTATTTCAAGGAGAGCGAGCCTTTTATGTAGGGAGCGTACTCTGATAGTACTCGACTGGAATAAAAGGTGAAGTTCGACGCAGAAATAGCTGGAAAGGCGCTCGTGACGACACTGCCTGCGCGGCGGGCGGCAGAAGGGGCCTGTCAGGGGCTGCGCCCCTCCGAGGCCCCCTCTGCACTCCCCCGGACGACCCCATTGGGTGTGTCGTATATCTGTGTTTCCACGGATAGCCTTCAAGGGTTTTCCATATTTCGCTATTGCACGAGGGCTGCGCATCTTCTGCTTCGGGAGCTTCCTCGCTTCGCTCGGTGATCTCCCTGCGCGCTGCGCAATGCCATCAGCGTGTGGGTATTGTGGGATATCTGTGGTGCAGGGTTGATAATGGCCTATGACGATACTTAGATGACAAGAACGTATTCTGGCAGAGTATCCAGAAGGCCAATCTCAGAAAATTTTGTTTGAAGTCAGGAGATTTTTTGCAACAGGCGGAACAAGAATAGAAATTTTAGAGGGTGGGGGCGTGAGGGAGGGACCCTTTTACAAAAGGGTCCCTCCCTCACGAAGTATTTCAATCGAATTTTATTCGTGACGGCACTTACTAACAGGGGCGCAGGCGTTCTGCCAGACGGGTATAGCGCTTGCGGGTCTTGTTGTTTTTGACGGCCATGTGCAGAGCGCGGGATTCTCCCACCAGAATAACCAGTTTTTTGCCGCGTGTGGCCCCGGTGTAAATGAGATTGCGCTGGAGCAGCATGTAGTGCTGCATCATGATGGGAATAACCACTGCGGGGTATTCCGATCCCTGGGACTTGTGGATGGATATGGCATAGGCCGGGGCCAGCTCGTCCAGCTCGTCAAATTCGTAGGGCACAACGCGGTCGTCAAAGGTGACGCTGAGGGTGCGGTCCGCAAGATCCAGAAAACTGATGCGCCCCATATCACCGTTAAAAACGTCCTTATCGTAGTTGTTGCGAATCTGCATGACCTTGTCATGAAGACGAAAGGCGCGATCTCCGCGTCGCACTTCAAGGCCGTTGGGGTTCAGGGCTTCCTGAAGGCGGGCGTTCATTTGCCCCGCGCCCACGGCCCCTTTGTGCATGGGGGTGAGCACCTGAATGTCGTTTACGGCGTCAAAGCCAAAACGTCGCGGAATGTGGTTGCGTACAAGATCCACCATAAGGTCGGCGGCTTTTTCGGCATCGTTCTGATGGATAAAATAAAAGTCTGAAAGGCGGTCCTTGCTGGATTCCAGCGAAGGCACTTCGCCCTTGTTGATAAGGTGGGCGTTGCAGATGATTTCGCTTTCCGCAGACTGGCGGAAGATTTCTGTCAGCTCCACCACAGGTACCACGCCGGAGGAAATGACGTCGGCCAGCACGTTGCCCGGCCCCACAGAAGGCAGCTGGTGCACGTCGCCCACCAGCACAAGGGTCGCGCCCAAAGGTACCGCCTTGAGCAGATGATAGAAGAGCAGCGTGTCCATCATGGATGCTTCGTCCACCACCAGCAGGCCGCAGGCCAGAGGACTGTCTTCATTGCGGGCGAAGCCGTCTTCCTTGGGGCTGTATTCCAGCAGTCGGTGGATGGTGCAGGCCTCGCGCCCGGAGGTTTCGGCCATACGTTTGGCCGCTCGCCCCGTGGGGGCCGCCAGCAGAATACGCGCGCGCACTTCGGCGAACAGTTTTATGATGGCGTTGATAATGGTGGTTTTGCCCGTGCCCGGCCCGCCCGTGAGCACCATAACCTTGCTGCGGGCGGCCATGCGCACGGCTTCAAGCTGTTCAGGCGCAAGGCCGATGTCCAGTTGGGCCACCACCTTGTCCACAGTGGCGTCGGCGTTTTCAAAGCGTATGGACTTGGGCGAGTTCAGCAAGCGTTGCAGGTAAAAAGCCGTCTTGGATTCGCAGTGAAAATAGCGCTTCAAATATACGCCGGTTTCTGGCTGGCAGGTTGCAGCGTCTCCGTCCACGCCGGGCATATCCATATCTTCGCGCACGATGCGCTCGTCAGACTCAAGGGTAGCCAGGGCATCGCTCACAAGACCTTCATCCACGCCCAACTGGGCGCACACGGCCTGCATGAGGGCAGCTTCCGGCAGATATACGTTGCCGTCGTCTGTGGCTTTTTGCAGCACATAGAGGGTGCCCGCCTGAATGCGCAGGGGGTGGTCGTGCTCAAAGCCCAGTTTGCGTGCCGCCGCGTCAGCCGTAACAAAGCCAATGCCGTGAATATCCATTGCAAGGCGGTACGGGTTCTCGCGCACAATGTTCAGGGCGTCTGCCCCGTAGGCGCGGTAGATGCGTACAGCGTAGGCCGGGGTGATGCCGTGGGGCTGCAAAAAGAGCAGCAGGTCGCGTATGCCCCGGTGCTCTGCCCAGGACGTGCGGATGCGGTCCAGACTCTTCTGGCCTACGCCACGCACCTTGAGCAACCGTTCCGGTTCTTCGTCCAGGACGCGGATGGTGTCGGTGCCAAATGCCTTGACGATGCGCGTGGCCATTTCATCGCCGACACCCTTGATAAGGCCTGAGGCAAGATAAAGACGTATGCCCTCACTGGTGGCGGGCATCATTTCTTCAGCGTGACTGAACTCGACCTGGCGGCCAAACCGGGCATTGTTGACCCAGCGGCCAGCAAGCTTCATTTGCACCCCTGCCTGCGGATTGACCATATGCCCAACGCAACCCACGGAATCGCGCGGGCGGGTAAGGCCGCTGTCGCCGCCGGAGCTGTTGACGCTGGCGGGCATTAGCCGCAGAACGGTATAGCCGTTTTCCTCGTTGTGAAAGACAACGCGCTCAATGGTGCCGGTAAGTTCGACGGCGTCCGGGTCTTGCAGCAGGGACATTTCCTTCATGACAGCGTGTTTCCAGAAGCTTGGCTTTTACCGTCAGGGGATGCCTTACGGCTGCGTGACCACCAGAACCAGTCACGCTGTTCAGAGGGCAGATGCGGGTCGCGGGCCTGCGCCACGGCGCAGTGCATGACGTCCAGGCAGCAGATGTCCACCTTCTGCCCCTTGAGGCGGCACAAGGCGTCATACAGTTCCTGCGGGTCACGGCTGGCAAGGTCGCCCTTGTCCGTCACGCCCAGCAGATCAAAATCTTTTAGCGCAGCAGGCCCGACAGACCGCAGCCCGTACAGGGGATGCTGTTTCATGCGCCAAGTCCCATGCGTTGCTGCAAAAGCAGGGCGTCCGCGAGGGCAAGGGCCGTCATGGCTTCCAGTACGGGCACTACGCGCGGAATTGCGGCAAGGTCGTGGCGCCCGCCAATAAGTACTGTAGCGGCATTGCCCTCTTTGTCCACGGTGTTTTGCGTGATGGCAATAGAGGCGATGGGTTTGATGGCCGCACGCAGGATGATGTCCTGCCCGCTGGAAATACCGCCAAGGATGCCGCCCGCGTGGTTTGAGGCAAAGCGGGCCTTGCCGGGGCCGGGCTCTTCAGCAGGAAGCAGGGGATCGTTGTTCTGCGAACCGCGCAAGGCCGCTGCAGCAAAGCCTTCACCGATTTCTATTCCTTTGACGGCCCCCACGCTCATGATGGCATGGGCCAGGGTGGCCTCCAGCTTGTCAAAAACGGGTTCGCCAAGTCCTGCGGGCACGTTGCGCGCTTCAATGCGCACGATGCCCCCAAGGGTTTCGCCAGCCTTGCGGGCATCGGCCACAATGGTATCCCACTGGCTGACTACAGAGGGCGCAGCTGCGCAATACGGGCGTACGGCCGCACCGTCCATGTCCAGCCCCCATTGGGGAATGGCAACGCCGCCCAGTTCCACGCAGCCGCCAAGAATTTTCACGCCGCGCCGGGCCAGAATTTTTTTGGCTATAACGCCACCCGCCACACGAGCCGCAGTTTCGCGTCCGGACGAGCGGCCGCCGCCGCGGTGGTCGCGCAGTCCATTATACTTTTGAAAATAACCCCAGTCCGCATGGCCGGGGCGGAAGATTTCCGCAAGGTTGCCATAGTCGTGGGAACGCTGGTCTTCATTGGCAATAAAGAAGGCAATGGACGTGCCCGTGGTAAGTCCTTCGTGAACACCAGAGAGCAGGCGAACGGTGTCAGATTCCTTGCGCTTGGTGGCTGTAGGCCCCTGACCGGGTTTGCGGCGGTCCAGTTCAGCCTGGATATGGGCTTCGGTAAGCTCCAGCCCGGCGGGGCAGCCGTCAATGATGCCGCCAAGGCCGGGGCCGTGGGACTCGCCAAAAGTGGTCAGGCGCAAGGCGCGCCCAAAGGTGTTTCCGGCCATCATGCACCTCGCGCTGGACAGAAGATATGGTTCGGGGTGGCCACCAGAGCAGCCATAATCCAATTAGTATAGGTAAGGGCGGCGCGGCTGGCAAGCCGTGGGGCGTGACGCGCTGTGGGTTGCCTGCGCGGCGGGTGAGGTAACTTCCGCAGTAGGCGTTTCAGGGGCAACTAGCCAAGGCTTGTTCTTTGAGCGAAACGTGTTGTGCCCCGCGGGCACGGAAGCTTTTCGTGTCTGCTGCTTGGGGCGCCGACCGCGCAGGCGGCCGAATGAGAGAGAAGAAAAGCCGTGGTGCCGCATGGCTCGAATTACCCTGACAAAAACAACGTCCTTCTTTCCCGGCCGCCCGCCGCGCAGGCGACCCCAATAAAGGCAATCAGAGCAGCTGAACGCTGACAGTATCAACCCTGGGAGAATGAGCTTCAGAAAACCGCACCAACTTTCCTGAATAGAAAAGAGTGGAGAGGCATGACGCCTCTCCACTCCAGAGATGCTAACGAGTGTAACGTTACTACACTTTGGCGGCAGTACGCAGATCAGCCACAGCGTCGGTAGCTTCCCAGGTGAACTCGGGCAGCTCGCGGCCAAAGTGGCCGTAGCAGGAGGTCTTCTGGTAGATGGGGCGCTTGAGATCAAGGCGCTTGCTGATGAAGTAGGGGCGAAGGTCAAAGACTTCACGCACGGCCTTGGTCAGGATTTCGTCAGGAACTTCGCTGGTGCCCTGCGAGGACACAAGCACGCTGACGGGCTGGGCCACGCCGATGCAATAGGCAATCTGCACTTCGCACACCGGGGCAAGGCCAGCCGCCACGACGTTTTTGGCAATGTAGCGGCCCATGTATGCGCCGGAACGGTCAACCTTGGAGGGGTCTTTGCCGGAGAAAGCGCCGCCGCCGTGGTGGCCGCTGCCGCCGTAGGTGTCCTGAATGATCTTGCGGCCAGTCAGACCGCAGTCACCCATGGGGCCGCCTACAACAAAGCGTCCGGTGGTATTGATGAAGATTTCGCAATCTTTTTCGGTGAAGTAGCCGGAAGGCTCAAGAATGGGGCGAATGACGTGTTTTTTCACGGCTTCGGCCACATCGGCCTGGCTGGCGCTCTCCGCGTGCTGGGTGGAAACCACCACATTGTTGATGCGCACGGGCCTGCCGTCCTGATATTCAAAAGAAACCTGGGTCTTGCCGTCCGGGCGGAAAAAGTCCACCAGGCCGTCCTTGCGCACCTTGGTGAGCTGCTGCGAAAGCTGATGTGCCCAGTAAATGGGAGCAGGCATAAGGGTGGCGGTTTCGTCGCAGGCAAAGCCGAACATCATGCCCTGGTCGCCCGCACCCTGATCTTCGGGCTTCGAGCGCACCACGCCCTGAGCGATGTCGGGAGACTGGTGCCCGATGGTGGAAATGACAGCGCAGGTCTTCCAGTCAAAGCCCATGTCGGAATTGCTGTAGCCGATGTTCTTGATGGTGTTGCGCACCACGGTGGGCAGGTCGGCATAGCCGGAGGTGCTGATTTCGCCGGCGATAACCGCCATGCCTGTGGTTACAAGCGTTTCGCAGGCCACGTGAGCGTCGGCGTCCTGAGCAAGCAGGGTGTCCAGAACGGCGTCAGAAATCTGGTCTGCCACCTTGTCGGGATGCCCCTCGGTGACGGATTCGGAGGTAAAGAAGTATTTGCCCTTGGTCTGCATGCTGTTCTCCTTTATGGATCGCGCCGCAGGCGCGGTGAGTTGCTAACGTAAGACAATGTTGTCGATAAGGCGGGCTTTGCCCATGCGGACGGCGCAGGCCATAAGGGCCGGGCCGTCCACCTTGTCGAGGGGGACCATTGATTCGGGATGCACAATGCTGAGGTAGTCAAGGCGGCCTACAGGCAGGCGTTCTGCCCATCGGCGCAGCACTGCCTCGCGCAGCAGGGACGCACTTGTTTCACCTTCCTGCACCATATTTTGTGCGTGGAGCAGCGCTTGCCTGATTTCAGGAGCCTGAGCGCGCTCTTCGGGGGTGAGGTACACATTGCGTGAAGACAGGGCCAAGCCGTCGCCTTCTCGCACAGTGGGGCGCGTTTCTATACGGACAGGCAGGTTCAGGTCCCGTACCATACGCCGGATGATGGCCTGCTGCTGCCAGTCTTTCTGGCCGAAAACGGCAACATCAGCCGCGCTCAGCATAAAAAGCTTGAGCACGACAGTGCACACGCCGCGAAAATGCACAGGACGGCTCTGCCCGCACAAACCCTTGGCAAGATCGGGCACTTCAACCCAGGTGGCGTGGTCCGGTTCATACATTGAGCCGGGCTCGGGCATGAAGAGCACGTCTGCCCCGTGACTGGCGGCAATGGCCGCGTCATGCTCTGAGTCACGCGGGTATGCGGCCAGGTCTTCATCTGGGCCAAATTGTGTGGGGTTAACAAAAAGGCTTACCACAAGCCGTTTGCCCAGTGTGCGAGCGTGAGCCATGAGATCTTCATGTCCGGCATGGTAGTAGCCCATGGTGGGGACGAGGGCGATGTCATCCCCGGCCTTGTGCCATGTGCGGCACTGGGCCGCTAATTGCTGAGGTGTTGTTAATATCTGCATATCAAGGTATTGTGATATAGTTTAAGAGGATTCATTTATACACGCCCTGAGCTGCCTTGTAAAGAAAAAGTCCCTTCTCTGTGCATGTCAACATGGCTGCGTGTACTGCGCTGGCCGCTCACGGGGCTGGCAGGGCTCCGGCCTTGACCCTCCCGGCGGCAATGGGCATAAGGGGGACGGGAGGCCTCATGCTGAAACCTTTTTATCAGGGCAAATTGGACACATTTTGTGCAATTTATGCCGTACTGAACGCCCTGCGCCTCACTCACAGTATTCGGGTGCTCAAGGCGCGCGATATTCTCAACGAAACCCTGATGGCTCTGGCGGCTTCGCCTGAAATGTTCAGGGCCGTGCTGGAACAGGAAACGGACTACTGTGCCCTTGTAGACGGCATGTTACGCGCGCAGGGGCGTGTGTTTCCTCTTGATGTCCGTCAGCCTTTCGGCACGGACCAGGACCCCTCTGCGGCACAAGTGTGGGACTGCTGCGACAATTGGCTTAACGGCGGCAGCAACCGGGCGCTTGTTTTCCGATTTTTGCGCCACATTACGCCCGATGGCCCGGCAGTAAACCGCCACTGGACAACAGCCGACAGCCTCAAGGATAACGTGCTGCACCTCTTTGACTGCAGTCATGAGGCTGAGGCCATCCTTAATGTGCGTAAAGACAGCTTTGTGACCCGCGCACAGGAAGTAAACCGGGAAAAGTTGCTTTACATACAGCCTGAAACCATCCGCCTGCTGCGGCTGCCTATGTAACCACAAGCTTAATTTATTGGAAACGTGAGGTCTTTGCCGGGCAGGTAATGACGCGGGCTTCAGCGCATAGCAAGGCCCTCTCGCGCATTGCAGGAACGGCCCTGTGTTCCGTCACGCGCTATTTGCGTTTTCAGGTGTCAGTTCTGGACCGGGGCGGGCAGAGAGCCGGGTTTGCTCAGAAGCGGAAGATAAGCGATGAGGGTGTCGCCCGCACAATCCCAGAATGCGCGAACTCTAGCATTTTAATTTTGAAAAATTTAAATGCACCAGGAGCTGCACGAGAGTGCAGAATCCCGCTAACTCTGCGTGGGCTCGGCCGAAAATCAGATTTTCGACAAAAACGCACCTTTAAAATGCATCATATTTCAAAAGCAATCTGCTCTAAAAGTCGTAAAACGGACTTTCATCGCTGAGGGGCAAGTTCATGCGGCGGGCGTCTTCTTCCAGCTGGGGATCAACCCAGAAAGCTTTTTCCTGAATAAAGGACAAGACTTCAAAGGCGGCCTCGTCCAGCGGTTGAGAATAGTAGAAACCCTGAGCGCAGTTGCAGCCGCAAGACAGCAGAAAGCGCGCGTGGTCAAGGGTTTCAACGCCTTCGGCCACGATTTTCATGTTCAGGTCTTTGGCGAGGGCAATGGTGTTGCGGGCCACAATCTGCCCGCGCGTATTGTCTGTGCCGTTGCTGATGAACGTGCGGTCGAGCTTGACGATATTGAAGGGCAGGTCGCGCAGGGAACTCAGTGAGGAATAGCCTGTGCCGAAGTCATCCATTGAGAAGATAAAGCCCTCAGCCTGAAGCCCGTACATGTTCTGGATAAGGGCTTTTTCGTTATCAAAAAAAGCGCTCTCGGTCAGTTCCAGTTCCAGCAGGTGGCGGGGCAGGCGATATTTGTCTGTGAGCTGCACCAGTTTTTCTGTCAGAGTGCCATCATTGAAATGCAGGCGGGATACGTTGACCGAAACGGGCATGGGCTTGTAGCCCTTGTCGATCCACATGCGCAGGTTCTGGCAGGTGAGATCCCATACGTATTCGTCCATTCTCACGATAAAACCGTTGCGTTCAAAAAGCGGCACAAAGCGGCCTGGCAGGATGAGGCCATCCTGGGGGTGCTGCCAGCGCACAAGGGATTCTGCTCCGACTATGCGTCCGCTTGACATTTCCACCTTGGGCTGCAGGTAGAGCTTGAACTGCTTCTGTTCCAGCGCGCTGTACATCTGATCGGTGATGTAGCTTTCGCCGTGCAGGCGCTGGCGCAGGGCATCGTCATAAAATGCGTAGTTCGCAAGGTCGCTGCCCTTGATGGTCTTTTGCGCCAGGTAGGCCCAGTCGCAAAGCACATGGGCCGGAGTGCGGCGGTTTTCCACCTGGCAGACGCCGAAGAAAAGCTTGACCCGAAAGGTGTCTGAATAGTGTTCAAGCCTGCGTGAAAGCGAGTGGATGAAGTGCAGTATTCTGGCCATGTCGCCAGTGATGCACACGGCGAACACATCGGCATTCAGACGGGCGAAAGCTTCACTTTCTGTGTTCAGGCGTTGGCGCACCAGGCGCGCAATGGCCCGCAACAGACGGTTGCCTTCTTCCAGACCGAAAGCTTCGTTGATAGCTTTGAAGCCTGCAACGTCGAACCGCACTATGGCGTAGGGGTCGGAAGGGTGGTCGCGCAGGACGGCTTCGACCTTTTCAAAAAACGTCTGGGTATTGTATGCGCCGGTAAGGGGGTCAAGTTCGGCGCGCAGGCGCAGGGCCTGTTCTGTACGGGTAGCGGCGTCCACGTCGTTGATGGTGCCGATGTACCGGTCGCCTGGGTCGTCGTCAGCCAGGTAGGTATAGGTGATCTTGCACCAGATGAATTGCCCGTCGCGGCGGCGCAGGCGTATGGTCATTTCGCCAGAGCGTATGCCCAGGGCCAGGCGTGAAAGGCAGGTGTCAAAAGCTACGCTGTCTCCGGTGTAGAGCACATTATCTTCACGCCAGACATCAAAGGGAATGCGGCCGTCGTAGTTGCCAGCCAGCAGTTCGCCGATGCGGGGGCTGATGTAGTTGAGCTCGTTGTCCCGCCACTCGAAAACAAGGGTTCGGGTGTGATCCACCACTGCCTTGTAGCGCAGGTTGTCCAGCTTTTGCCGCTGGAGCAGATCATTTTCCTGTACAATGCTGGCCGCACGCTTCAGGTCATCCACATCCTGCACGCAGACGAGATACACGCTATGGTCCATGCCGGGCTGCCGGATGGGAAAAGCCGTAATACGCACCCATCGGTATTGCATATTGCGGCCTTTTCTGCGCAGATCAAGCGTGGCAAAGGGCTGGCCATGCTCTTCAAACTCGTGGCGGACCATAGGGTGCCAGAAGCGCAGCATGGCCTCGGTGTCGTCAGGATGCACGAGATCTTTTTCGGCCTCGGCAAAGAGATTTGTCAGCGATCTGGTGCCTGAGGGCGGCATGAATATGTCGCTGCCCCGGTACAGTTCACGAGCTTCATCTTTTTCAAAATCAAGCAGATATATTTCGTCGTAGACGTTGCGCAGCACGCCAGAGTAGCACTGCGCTTCCACCATTCCGGTAGAAAGGCACTGCATGGCAGCGTCGTTATCGGTTAAATCGGAGAAGCGTTGAAGGGAATTAGTTTTCATAATACGCGTTTTTCTTTGCGTGGCCTGATCTACGGGTGACAGAGCTACTAAGGTTATATCTTATCACTTGACCTGCTGTTTTGCAAATGACGGGCATGGTGACAAGGCACGGGCTCATCTGTAGGATGCGCCTCATGACAAACGCAAACAGTAAAAAGAAGCTCAAGGTCTGGTCATTGAGTCTCGGGTGTCCCAAGAACAGGGTAGACAGCGAACGTCTGCTGGGTTCTTTGGGGGTGCCCGTGAGCCACGTGGACCATATGGGCCGCGCCGACCTTGTGTTCATTAATACCTGCGGATTTATTGATCCTGCCGTCCGGGAGTCTGTGCGCGCCGTTCTGGACGCAGGGAACCGCCTTGGAAGCTGCAAAAACAAGCCGTTGCTGGTTGTAGGCGGCTGTATGGTGGGGCGCTATGGCGCAGAGGGGCTGGCCCAGGATCTGCCAGAAGTGGATCTGTGGCTGCCAACGGCAGATCTGCCGCGCTGGCCAGCCCTTGTAACGGAAAAGCTGGGCCTGCCGTTGCCGCCGGAGCATATACCCGGCGGCGGGCGTTTGCTCTCCACCGGGCCGTCCTACGCATGGCTCAAGGTTGGCGAAGGTTGCAGACATAATTGCGCTTTTTGCACCATCCCCTCCATCCGGGGCGGGCTCAAGTCTCTCTCTGCTGCACATATTTTGGATGAAGCCAAAGCCCTGCTCGGGCAGGGTGTGCGTGAACTGGCCCTGGTGGCCCAGGATCTCACTGCCTGGGGTGCGGATATGGGGCTCAAAAACGGCCTCCCCTCTCTGCTGGAAAAACTGACAGACCTGGACGGGCTGGCCTGGCTGCGTCTGCTCTATCTGTATCCCACAGGAGTGACCCCGGAACTCTTGCAGCTCATCCGCGATACCGGATCGCCCTTATTGCCCTATCTGGACATTCCTCTGCAGCACGCACATCCCGATGTTCTTTCCCGTATGGGGCGTCCCTTTGCGGGCAATCCACGGCGAGTGCTTGATACCGTACGGCAAATTTTGCCGCATGCGGCTCTGCGAACCACTTTTATTGTGGGGTACCCCGGCGAGACGGAAGAGCACTTTGAAAGTCTGTGTCGCTTTGTTGAAGAAAGTTCTTTTCAGCATGTGGGAGTTTTTGCCTACTACGCGGAAGAAGGCACTGTGGCGGCCACCCTGCCCGATCAGGTGCCGGATGAAGTGAAGCAGTGGCGGCGTGATACCCTTATGGACATACAGGCTGACATAAGCGAACGCCTGCTTGCGGCCCATGTGGGCACCCGCATGCAGGTGCTGGTGGATGCGCCACATCCCGAATGGCCGGGGCTGCACAGTGGCCGCGTGTGGCTACAGGCTCCGGAGGTGGATGGCATCACCTACGTAAGCGGGCCGGGCGTTACGCCCGGAGCCTTGGTGGAATGCGATATTGTTGAAAATACCGAATATGATCTGACGGCCCTGGCTTAGGCCTTCGAATAAAAATGGCGGTTTGTTCCGCATGAAAATATCCCCGGAGAGCAAGCTCTCCGGGGATATTTCGTGTGCGTGCCGAGGCACGCCCTCAATCATGTCCAGCCTAGGGCTGGCCTGCTAGCCACCAATGAGCTGCATAGCCATCTTGGGCATGCTGTTGGCCTGCGAAAGCATGGCCACAGCCGACTGAGTGAGGATCTGGTTGCGAACGAACGACGTCATTTCTGTGGCCACGTCCACGTCGGAAATGCGGGATTCGGCCGCCTGCAGGTTTTCGGACTGGGTGGTAAGGTTGGAGATGGTGTTCTCCAGCCTGTTCTGCAATGCGCCAAGGTGAGCACGGATCTTGTCCTTGGAGACTACGGCGTTGTTAAGTCCCACCAGCGCCTTCTGCGCGGCTTCCTGTGTGGAAACCGTGTAGGCGTCTGAAGAGGCTTCGGCCTGGTTACCCACACCCAGGGCCGAGGCGGTGCTCGTGCCGATCTGGATGTAGTAGTAGTCTTCCGCCGAGTCGTTCATGGTACCGAAGTGGATCTTCATCTTGCCGGTTGACTCAAGCTTGCTGTCGCCGCCGCCAGAGCCCGTGTGGGTGTCACTGGACAGGCTGCCGTCCAGCAGCTTGAGGCCGTTGAAGTCCGTGGCATTGGCGATTCGGGTAATTTCCGAAGCCATTGCCTGGTACTCCGACTCGATCATCAAGCGCTGCGTGGAGTCATAGGTGCCCGTGGCAGCCTGTTCGGCCAGTTCCTTCATACGGACGAGCTTTTCGTCGATAACAGCCAGCGCGCCGTCGGCGGTCTGGATGAGGGAAATGGCGTCGTTGGCGTTACGCACACCCTGCTGCAAGGCAGCGATGTCGGTACGCATCAGTTCGCGAATGGCGAGGCCGGCGGCGTCGTCAGCCGCGGAGTTGATGCGCAGGCCCGTAGACAGGCGCTGTACTGAAGTTTGCAGGTTGCCGTAGTGCGAGGTCAGCGTGTTAGCCACCTGAGTGGCCATCTGGTTGTGATTGATATACATACATTCCTCCATGAATGTGCTGTACGTCCCAGGCGGCGCGAAATGCCAACGCGTCCTTGCGTATTACCGCCTCTGACTATCTTATCGGACATACCGCGCTACACATTAGGGGAAGAGAGAAAAATTTCGGCCACAGCCCAACCTCCATCCAGATGGCAGACATTGTTGCATAAAAAGACCCCGCTACAACGGCAAAGCCCTTTACGCCGGAGCACCAAACTCATTTTTAAGCGTAGAACCCGCTTTTGCTTTATAGCTATACACCCCGCAAGCGGTTTCGCTCGCTGAACTTAAGGCCCTGCCATTTCACGCTCTGAGCTCAGAAAGATTTGCCGGATCAGACTTCGGCAATCTCTATCCTTTTTATTCCAGGCAGAGCCCCGGTCAGCGTGGCATGAATATGGTCAGTCCACCGCTTTTGTGACTGGCGGTTATCCGTTCATATCCACATCTCCTGACAGATCCAAAACTTTCCGGGAAGAGCCGGACACTCGCTCCGCACACAGCAGTTTCCATCCTCTCTGGGCGGGTTACGCCGCTTTCGCCGCTTATGATTGACGCATGCTCTTTCACGGAGACATCCACGTTCTCGGGGCTACTCCCGGCAACTCGACATTCAGAACATAGAAATTCTCATCACTGGTCGTGTCATGCTGAACGCAGGCCTCGTCCTTATTCAGATGGTGTGGGCATTGTCATCGCATACCGTTCCAGGGCGTCAGCACCCCCAAAAACAACCCTTTAAAAAGTTGCCTGTATCATCGGCTTTATGGACTGTTCCTTCGCGGCGGCGCAGAAATCCGTGACCCCGGACCAACGGCGTAGGATAAGGCGCTGGTTATTACGCACTGTATAATAGATCCTGTGGAAAAGTTTGTATTTACAAGATAAATATACCGTTATATACGCCAACACCCTGTGAAAAAAATTTTGCAAGGCCCGAAGAAAGCCATACTTACAAAAAAGGCTGACAGTAATTTGACGCCTTCACACTTCCGATAATGGCATGATTCCTGCTGGAATGCAGACACAGGTTTTAGGGGTAGTTTTTGCCTCGCGGCAGCCACGCAATCCGCGAGCAGCAAAAATCCATGTGATTTGGGGGCTCCGTCTTGGCTTTGCCATTACGGAGTAGCTTGAAAACCATCATCCGTTCGTAAAGACGAACATTGTGCGACGGTAGCCCGCATGGAAGCGGGTGTGCGCAAGCACCGTCGGGCATGCAGAACATTCAGGGAGGAATGTCATGTATATCAATCACAACCAGATGGCCACTCAAACGGCCAACACGCTGACATCGCATTACAGCAATCTGTCAAATTCGGTGCAGCGTCTGTCCACGGGTCTGCGCATCAACTCCGCGGCTGACGACGCCGCCGGCCTCGCCATTCGCGAATTGATGCGTACCGACATCGCTGCTTTGCAGCAGGGTGTGCGTAACGCCAACGACGCCGTTTCCCTCATCCAGACCGCCGACGGCGCTCTGGGCGTTATCGACGAAAAGCTCGTCCGCATGAAGGAACTGGCCGAACAGGCTGCCACGGGCACCTATGACTCCACGCAGCGTTTGATGATCGAG
>NZ_JASGDK010000088.1:0-59106 GCF_047607245.1 Desulfovibrio sp. | reverse complement strand
GCCGCCGTCAATGACGGTCTGGCCGCTTGCCTGTGCGCCAAGACCAATGGCCGCCGCTCCATTGTGGGCAGAAGCATTGAGGTTGATAACGTCGTCGCCGTCGCCAGTGTTGATTTTGGTTATGCCATAGTTGGTAGAAAAAATGCTGGCCCCCCAACTGGGCGCGTCACCCGTGATGTTCAGCTCATTATCTCCGTCCGACGTATTGATACTGACGTTGCCCCCGTACCCAGCGTAGATCCCGGTGGCTGTGCCCTTGGACGACGCGGCATCCACTGTGGCGGAAATATCCACATCTCCCGTGGCGATATTGATGTACGATTTACCGCCCTGACCTGCCTGATTCAGGTTGCCGGAAGCCGTTAGCCCCATTGAGGTAAAACCTGCGGCCCTGCCGCCGCTCCAGGCAACGCCGGAATAGGGACTGCTGTAGGGTGATGTTTCCTGATAGGCTGAAGCGCTGAACTTGCCGTCTTCGGCAGTGTCGATATTCAGGGTCGTACCCGCTGTGGTGCGAAAGACGTTGCTCATAACCGCGCCATCCGCACCGCCGCCTGCATAGGCTTTGACGTCGCCGCTGACGTTCTGCCCGCTGATGTTCACAGTGGCCTGATCTTTGGTAAAAACCGCCGAAGACATATACTCGATAGTGCCGCCCGTGGACGTGCTGGAAAAATTCACATCACCTTCAGCTTCCACGTTCACGGTGGATTTGCCAGCTCCCCATATGCCTACGGCCGTCAGTTCATTGGCATCTGCGCTAAAGTTTATGTCGTGCCCGCGCACGTTGGCTGTTGCCTCATAAAAATTGCCGCTGGCATCTTTGCCGCTTCCGGTGAGCATGGCCATGGCTGCGCCCGTGTCCGAAGAGGCGCTCAGGTTAATGTCGCCCTTTGTTCCGGCATCAATGGTGACGTTCACGTCTTTGGTAAAAGCATGCGCATAGTTGCCGTAGGCATTGCCATTTTCAACCTTGGCTGAAATGTCAATTTTGCCGTCAGTATCGTGCGCAAAGATGACGTCGGTATTGCGCATGCCATAGGCATTGCCCGAATCCTTGGTGTGTTCCACAAGGACGCTGTTATAGCTGTCTCCGCCCAGGTCTATTTTTTGCTCGTTAACTACCGTGCCGTGCGAAGAATACCATTCGCCCTTGAGAGGACCACCAAGGTCAGTTTCGCCTTCACGCTGCACATAGTCATAGGACGAGCTGTCATTGCCCAGCAGGTCCATATTATAAGTCTTGCCGCCTACGGTCACTTCAAGCACGGAATCAAACTTGTTGCCCGCAGCCAAAGCTGCCTGACCTTCCGCCGTAAGTGTAATGGTGATGAGCCCGGTAACAGGGTCAACAACAGGAGCATTAAAATACGCCGAAGAACCACCAGCAAACGTCAGACTCAACTGGCTGGGGTCTGTGACCAGATTGCCATTCTCGTCAATGGCCTGAAATACCATCGGCTGATTGGCATCAGCGCCCACCACAAGGCGGGTATGATAGCCAGCGGGTGCTGGAGGCGTTGGCGGCCCCGGAGGCGTCGGAGTGAGGCCGTCGTTCCCACCGGTACCGTTTTCAGCGCGCGCAAGCAGCCCATCCGTCGCCAGCGTGTCGGCAGCAACGCCTGCAGTCTGCATGCCCCAATCCAAGCCGCCAAGATGGTCGATGCCTGCATCAAGGCTGGAGTCTGCGTGCTCAGCATAATGAGAGCTGCGCTCGGCAGAGCTAGGCCCGGCTGCGGGCATAAGATCATCCTGCCCCAGGGCGCTGAAAAAATCCTTGCCGGAAACCTCCTGCCCGTCCACAAGAAAGTCAGGGGTGTTCGCACTGGTATAGTCGGAATAAAAGCCGTCAAGACTGATTTTTGCGCCGCCTTCAAACGTAAAGGTCAGCGCATTTCCATCGCGGGCAAGGGTTGCGTCGGCGGCAGGAAAATCAAGAACAATACGTCCTTCCGCAACATTGCCAACCACGGCCTGCTGGCCGCTCTGAGGGCGGTTAAGAATGAGATCAGCCATAATAAACTCCCAAGATGTATTTGGACAGAGCTTCTGGCAAGTATACAGACTGGGGCCCGTGAGGCTGGCTCTGTCCCGGCGCCCAGCGAATACAGCATGCCTTTCGCCAAAACAGTACGGCGGTAGCAGCGTCGCAGGACAACCAGATCAGTCAAAGATATTGAGGAAAATTTGGAAAAGGCAAACTATTGAAGCAATTTGCCGGCCCTTAAGATGGGCCAGGATCAGGCAAGGTGAGCAATCTCTGAGGCAGATCGCGTGACAGTGTCACACTTTAAAAATAACGTAAAAATAGCATCTGTCAAGTTTCATGCGCACTATGCGCGTTGCAGGCATCTGTGAAACGATACAATCCTCTCAATATGTACTGAGAAATTTCTATTTCCGTACAGCATGTTACACACAACTATAACAGGGTTGAGAGTGTACTGCGGCGTCTTTTGAACATGCGTTTATAAAAATATTTTTGAGGAAGGAAAAAACAACCGCATACCACTTCAGACGACGACTCTGCACCAGCCCCGGATCACAGAACCCTGCAAAACCATCTGTTGATCAATACCCTGACCGATTTCACCGATGGCCGAATGGGCATCGCATCCGGCATGAGATTGCGCAGTTGGCAGGGTGCTCCTTGAGGTCTCTTCAGCTGCTTCCTGAGCGGCTGCCCGTCACGGAGCCACAGGAGAAACGTCAGACGCTTTCTTCAAGCATCCGCCTATTGCGCGGTTTGCTTCGCTTCGGGATTACTTGCCGGACGGCACATAAAGGATGAAGGTATTTCTGCCTGCCGCCTTGGCCTCGTACATGGCTGCATCGGCGCGGGAAAGCAACTCTTCTTCGTCAAGACCGGTCGTTTGCAGAGCAGTGGACATGCAGGCAATGCCGATGCTGAGGCCCACGCTGACATCTCCCTTCTGGCAAGGGAAGGGCTTGGATACGGCTTCGATGAGGCGCTGGGCCAGCAACTTGGCCTGATCAGGGCTGACCTCAAGAAGCGCTGTAAACTCGTCCCCGCCTACCCGCGCCACGCTATCCGCAGGGCGCATCACACGCCGAAAGCGCAGGGCTGCCTCGCGCAGAACCGTGTCTCCGGCCTGATGCCCCAGAGTGTCGTTGACATTTTTGAAGCCGTCCAGATCCATATAGAACAGGGCAAGGTCGCTGGCGTCGGCACGCGCTTTGGTTACGGCCTTGTGCAGCTGCTGCTCGAAAAAAATGCGGTTGGGCAAACCCGTGAGGGCATCGTAATTGGCAAGGCGCTTGAGTTTGGTTTCCAGCCGCTTGCGGCGACCAACACCACGCACGCTCACCACATAGCCGTCGGGCTTGCCTGTGGCGGGCTCGTGCGTAAGGCGCAGCGAGGCCTCCATCCAGACCCACGATCCATCCTTGTGGCGCTGGCGTAGCTCGCGCACGCCCACGTCCAGTGCACCTTCGTGTACCTGCCGCATAAGTTCGCCAAACTGGGGCAGGTCGTCAGGGTGGGTAATGTCCACAGCCCTTTTGCCCAGCAGTTCTTCCGGTTCGTAGCCCAGCAGATCCCGCACAGAAGGCGACACATAGCGGCGCACACCGTCAAGGTCGCCGTGAATAATGGTATCTGTGGAAGTTTCGGCCAGCAGGCGGAACAGGGCTGCCCGCCGGGCTGCCTCCTCGGCGGCATGGACCTGTTCGTAATACTGGTCTGCCAGTTGCGCCAAATCCTGCAGCCTGGCAAAAAAATCCTCTCGAACAGCACTGGGTTGCATGCCGCAAAGCACCAGCCGCCCCGCTCCATTGGCAAATCTGACCGCCGCAACAAAGCGCAGGCCGGGTTTGCCCGCAACGCAGGGGAGATGACAAAGGGCCGGAGCTTTCCTCGTGTCGGGCACGAGCAGCAGAGGGGTATTCTCTGCTGAAAGCTCGCGGATTTGAGCTGCGGAATCCTTGAACATTTCTGCCGTGCCGCCGCAGTTAGAGGCGGTGTCCAGCCAAAAACGGTCATCCAGGTCTATCCATACCGCGTCAACATCCGCAAGCGCCCTGGCCGTTCGGCAAAGAGCCGCAAAGTACGGATAGGGATGTTCAGTCACCATAGTCTCATTCCCTGCCGCCGGGTGTTTTTTACTGTTCCGTATTCAGAAAATTTATCTGAAAATACGGTGGAACTCAATGTTGTCAGGCGCCGTGAAAACCCACCGCCGCCACCCACAGGGCGGTATCAGGGGTACACCGCCGGGCAAGCAATATTGCTGAAATAATCTGCCATATACCCCCTATGGAAAAGTCGAAACATCTCGGCGGCCATAAAAAATGATGCCTTCGAAACTACTTTTGTTCCGAAGGCATCAATATGGCAATATCCGGCACGCACCAAGATGCAAGCGCCCAATCCGGTCAGCGTTTGTCCACAACCCGCCGCGATTTGCTGAACGTGCGCGGCAATGTGGCATAATCCACCACCTCTACCTGCATACGGGCCAATATGGCCTTGTGCAGCCGATGCTCCAGAGCCTGAGCCAGGGCGGCGTCATTGCCGTTGCCTGCGCCCTGAGCGCGCTCCACTGTCAGGGTCAGGTGGTCGAGACCGCGCTCGTCACGTGTAAGCTCCACCTGATATTCCCCGCCAAGCTCTGCAAATTCGCCAATGACGGCCACATACTGACCGGGGTAAATATTGACCCCCCGGTAGATGAGCATGTCGTCGGAGCGCCCAAGAATGCGGTCATGCCTGGGCATGTTCAGCCCACAGGCGCAACGCCCCGGCAGCAGGCGGCACAGGTCGTGCGTGCGGTAGCGCAACAGGGGCACGGCCTCCTTGCGCAGGCTGGTGACAACCATCTCGCCCACTTCGCCCTCGGGAACGGGCTGCAGGGTCACGGGATCAAGCACTTCAATGATGAAAAGATCCGCCCAGTAGTGCAGACCATTATGGGCGTCGCAGTCAATGGCCGTGCCGGGACCGTACATTTCGGTCATGCCCGCGATGTCGTAACAGCCCTCGAGCCCCAGCTTAGCTTCAATGGTCTGGCGCATTTTTTCGCTGCGCGCTTCGGAACCGCAGATCATCTTACGCAGCCTGATTTTTTTGCCCAGATCTGCACGCTCCACTTCTTCGGCCAGCAGCAGGGCCATTGAGGCCGTTGCCCCGAAGCAAGTGGTCTCAAGATCCTGCAAGAGCTGCAAATGCATTTCAAGGTTGCCCGGTCCCACAGGCACGGTGAGCATGCCGAGCTTTTCGCTGCCGCCCTGAAAACCCACGCCTGCCGTCCAAAGGCCATAACCCACGGCGATCTGCATGCGGTCTTCTGCCGTGAGGCCTGCCAGCTCATAGCAACGGGCCATCTGTAAATTGAATGTTTCTACGTCTGCTGCCGTATACGCCAGAATTTTGCGTTTTCCGGTGGTGCCGCTGGAGGCGTGGATGCGCACCACGTCAGTGGGCGGAACACAGAGCAGCGGCAGCGGATAGCCTTCGCGCAGGTCGTCCACGTCCACAGTGGGCAGGCGGGCAAGGTCGTCCAGTCCCAGCTGGTCGCCGGGGGTCAGCCCACAGGCACGCAGCTTGCTGCTATACTGAGGGGAATTCCAGACGCGGGCGAAGGTACTGCGTAAACCTTCTTCCTGCTGACGGCGGATACCTTCATCTTCAAGCTGGGGAATGAAGCGGTAGGACATGCTTCTGCGGCTCCTTCAGGCTATTGGCGCGGGGTTGAAGGCCCGACGCATAAACAAAGGGCGATTGTGCGTCTTTTACGTTTCGCAGGCAAGCCCGGCGCGTTGGCAACAGTGGCGCTGAGCTTGTCAAAGCAGAGAATCTTCATTGTCCTGCATCTCAAAGGCCGCATTTCGCCAAACGCCGTGTACCGCGGCATCCACGCCAAACAAAAGCAGGGGCAAGAACAGGTGGGACCTGCTCACTGCCATGCGCAATTTTTTTGGCAAAACACCCTAGATCTCGCGGCAATGCATGAAAGCGCGGCGCACACTTGCCACCAGCGCCTCCGGGCTGTGCGCGCCCTGTCGCCCGGCCTCGGCCAAAGCCAGCATGAGCAGCACCCGCGCCTTTGGCGTCGAAAGCATGCCCGAAGCTATAAAGGACGCGTACTCATCCAGATCCGTCACAGGAGCGCCCCCGGTACGGCTGGCGCGCACCACGGGCTTGCCCGCCTTGACCGCCTGATCGAGAGCTTTGCGGACATCTGACGGCATAGACCCGTTGCCCATACCCGCCACCACCAGACCAGACGAGCGTTCCAGAGAAAAAAGCACCGCGTCCAGGGGCATGCCCGCGCAGGCATAGAGCACATCCACACGCGGCAGATTATCCTTTCCGGCATGAACCGCGTAGGTTCCGGCCAGGGCAGGGCCGTCTTCGCCACTGTGATAGAACACGGGGCGTCCGTTTATGACGCGGCCAAGCAGGCCGGATTCCAGCGCGCGAAAGGCCTCGACATCCAGCGTTCCTGCCTTCACCGCCGTGCGGGCCGAGATGATGCGCCCGTTCATGACAATAAGCGTGCCGCGCCCACGCGCCTGCGGGCTGGCGGCCACTGCTACGGCGTCTCTGATATTGATGGGCCCATCTGCGCTGAGAGAGGTGGCCGGACGCATAGCTCCGGTGAGCACCACAGGCTTGAAGCTGTTCATGGTCAGATGCAGATAGAAAGCTGATTCTTCAAGCGTGTCGGTGCCGTGGGTGAGAACAACGCCACACATGGTCTCGTCGTCCAGAGCCTGAGCGCAGTCACGGCCAAGCTTGGCCCAATGGCAGGGGCGCATGTCCTCGCTGGGCAGGTTGCCGCACTGGCGGCTGGCTATACGCGCCACGCCCTCAATGCCGGGCAGACTTTCAAGCATGCACTCCACCGACAACACGCCAGCCTGGTAGCTTATCTGTTCCAGCGGGGTATCGGCCACCCCGGCAATGGTGCCGCCCGTGCCCAGCAAGGCAACCTGAGGCAGTACGGCGGATTCTGAACTATTGGCATCCGGGCGTGGTGTTGGGCTCATGACGGCTCCCGCCGCAATGGACTTTCCGCGCTTTACGGCGGGTTGTCGTGCGCGGCATTTACGGCTTTATATGATGATGTGTTGTGTATACAGATTCTGAAAATCTTATCGTAGCGGCAGTGCGGGCGCAGTCCACAGCATGGCAATTTGCGGCTGCCCGGTGTGCCCGCAAACACTTTTACCCACAGGCACAAAACCCTTGCTTTTGTAAAACGCCATCGCGCCGGTGTTGGCGCTGTAAACATCAAGCCGCAGACTATTCCGCCCTTGCATCACATGCCGCAAAAGCACACCGCCAAGCCCCTTGCGCCAACAGGCCGGGGCCACAAAAAGCGCGGCCAGCAAATCCTCGTCCTCAGGTTTGCACAACGCGGCAAAGGCAAGAAGACGCCCGCCGCTCTGGAGCAGAATCACCTGCGAAGATGGCAAATAGTGCCGCTCCATAGCCTCGCGCTGCGCCTTCCACAACGATGGATCCACAAAATCGTGGGCCAATAGGGAAGCCTCAAGCCAGATGTCTGCGCAGGCGGCGTAGTCTTCGGGGGTGCTGGCTGGAACAGGCCGTGCGTTAGCATAACATATATTCATACAATTGCTTTATGCTTATGCGAGGCCGCTCGGCGCGTCAACGGCGCGGGGGATGAAACAGTGGAGCGGCAGCCGCATACGTGTTTGCAGTTGCCGCTTTGGCTTGAACCAGACAGCGCACGCCTTGGCCGTGCCCGTGGCGTCAATATGCTATGCGTGCTGAGCTATACATGAGCCGCAGCTTGCAGGCCAGACGCGGCTGGTTCGGCGAGATCAGCGCAGCGAGATTGAGATGAAGCTGGCCTGAGAATTTATCAGCAGAAACCGACATGGCGAAATCTATTGGGCACAACCGCCCATGCAAATTTTTTGGCGAAACGGATTTGCCGGAGTTTGTAATCTCATGCTGCCCCTGCCCCCCAGACCTTAGCTAGCAGAGATGGCAAAAGCACAACTTCTTAACGATAATCATCTTATATTACAGAATAAAATCCATCAGACGCACAACTCTTGGTTTTGCAATGGCATTGGTGTAGCGTGCCCCAATGGACAAAAAAAAGATCTCTCTTGTGTCGCTGGGGCATTTGTCTTGTGACATTAACGGCGGGGCGCTCCCCGCTGTTCTGCCCTTTTTGCGCACGCATTATGGGCTGACATATCAGGCTACAGGCGGGCTCATGTTTGCCTATTCCTGCCTTTCATCCATCATTCAGCCGATCTTCGGCCTTATGGCAGACAGGCTCTCCAAGCCCTGGCTCATACCACTGGGCATTCTTCTGGCTGGCCTTGGTCTGACTGCCGTGGGCTTCATGTCCAGCTATTGGGCTATCTTCGCGGCTATTGGCGTCAGTGGCGTGGGGGCGGCCCTTTTTCATCCCGAAGGCGCTCGTTTTGCCAACAAGGTGTCCGGCCAGAGCAAGGGCACGGGCATGAGCATATTTTCCATCGGCGGCAACGCTGGCTTTGTTGTCGGGCCGCTGCTGGCCACTTTTTTTCTGAGCTGGTTCGGCATGCCGGGCATGGCCATTTTTGGCCTGCTCGCCACTGTGACAGCGTCGATTCTTACGCTGCTTATCATGCGTATGGTTGCACCCGAGGCCACGGCGGCAGCCCAGCGAACCGCGCAGGCCGCCTATGGGAACACTCCAGTCGCCACGGGCACGCCTTCCGCCGATGTGCCCGCTGCAGTGTCGGGGGATGGAGCAAAAGACAGCGATGCCGACGCTCCGAAAAATAACTGGCGCGAGTTTTCAAAACTCACCGGAGCCATCATCACACGCTCCATCCTTTTTATTGGCTTCAACACCTTTATTCCGCTGTATTGGGTCAACGGCTTTGGTCAAAGCAAGGCCGCCGGAGCCGTAGCTTTGACAATTTTCAGTACTTTCGGCGTCATGAGCAACATACTTGGCGGCGTTCTGGCCGACAAATATGGCTTTCGGGCCATAGTTCGTCTGGGGTTCGCACTGGTGACGCCCGTGGTGCTGGCCTTCAGCCTCATGCCGAGCCTTTACGCGGCCTATGCGATGCTGCCCTTGCTGGGCTTTGTGCTCTACGTGCCATTCAGTTCGCTGGTTGTGCTGGGGCAGACATACCTTGCCCGCAATATCGGCTTTGCCTCGGGCGTGACCTTGGGTTTGGCCACGAGCCTGGGCGGCGTGTTCGCGCCAGTGCTGGGATGGGTGGCCGACAACCACGGCCTGCCGCGCACCTTCCAGTGCCTGGCCCTGGCAGCTCTGGTGGGCACGCTCTTCGCCTTCTCACTGCGCAAGTACGAGGCAAAAAAGAAGCCCGCCAAGGCCTAGCGGCACGATACCAGCGCGGGGGCATGACGGGTTCAGTGCAACGTCTTTTCAGAAGAATTACCGCCTAAAATCGGCGACTAAAGATGGACGAGCCTGCCCCCTTGCTTAGAGACAACAGGTTGCAGTCAAATTATGTGAGCATTTCATGCCTGGACGGCTCTAAAATAGACTGCCCTTGAAAGGCTTCACATTTTAAAGTTGTCATTCTGCCGGAGAATATAATCTTCGGCACGATCCGAGCGTGTTGCGGCGCTCCGCACGAAAGTGCAGCGTTAAAGCATTTAAAATTTTTCAAAGGTAAAGTGACCTGAAAGCAAGCGCGTTCTACCGGAACATTCTGGCGGGACGCGCTTGCTTTTCTTTTTTGCACTATTTGCCAAAGCATCCAGACACCCCCTCTGACCGTCACTATTGTGCGCCAATGGGCCCAAGGGCATGTAAAATTTGTTCATAACATGCATAATATGTTAATTTAATTAAATTTATTTACATAGGTCAATGTTACCAACGCAAACAAATTCAGCGTCTTGCCCGGATAACGCTGTCGTTCAAACCATCTGCGCCATTTTACGGCTTCCCTTGTTCGTGGTCGTAACTCGCCGTGAGCATTGTTCCTAATCAACATAACACTCATAATTTAAACGATAAATTCATAAACATACTGTTCGTAACATACACGCGCGCGCTACCTACAAACAGCCCGTCACGACGCTTGCCCCACATTTGCGCACGGTTTGTGGCAAGACCTCCAAGCTTCATATGACTTCAGAAGTCCTGCTTCAAACCGGGTTACTATCCACATGATATTTTTGATTCAAAAAAATAATTTCAAAATTATGCTTGACACCCAGCATGCAAAGGGCTAGTTATCTGCTTCGCAACAACGAATTGTTGCCGTGTCGCGGGGTGGAGCAGCTCGGTAGCTCGTCGGGCTCATAACCCGAAGGTCGTAGGTTCAAATCCTGCCCCCGCAACCAGATTTTTCAAGCCCTTACGGAGACGAGCCGTAAGGGCTTTTTTGTTTTTCCTACCCTATTCCTACCCGAGATTGATTTCCCCCATATTCTGCCACACCTTTTCTCAAAAAAGGAGCATGTAAATGGCAGATCCGAGAGCTTTTATTAGTTTCGATTTTGACCACAACAATAATGAAAAAATGCTTTTTGCTGGCCAAGCCAAAAACTCTAAAACCCCATTTGCAATTGAGGATTGGTCTTCAAAGGAAGCCCTACCGCAAGCACAGTGGGAAGCGTTAATTAAATCAAAAATAAACAAATGTAATTTAGTCATAGTATTGGTTGGGAAAAATATGGCCAGTGCAACTGGAGTTGCAAAAGAAATTCGTTTTGCACAAGAAGGAAATGTTCCTTATTTTGGCATATATGTTGGTGGCGCTAACAGTGCCTCAACACTTCCTGCGGGCCTAGCTCGAAATAGGACGATCTCTTGGGAGTGGGACGCCGTTGCAAATGCGATCACTCAGATGATGGGTGAAGGGAAAAATAGGTCGCGGTAATGCGAAAAGCACTTGTTGTTGGAATTGATGCATATCAAGAATCAAGACTTTTTGGATGCGTAAACGATTCTTATAATGTCAAACAAGTTCTTGAAAGAAACAGTGATGGCACGATTAACTTCGAAGTCGAGCATTTAACCGCTTCCAGTGGAAGTACTGATGTTCCAAAAGCTTTTTTGAGAGCAAAAATTCAAGAGCTGTTCCGAGGAAGCAATGAAATCGCGTTATTATATTTTGCAGGACATGGCCTAACAGAAAGTGGAAATGGATATATTTTAGCCAGTGATTTTCAAACTGCCGGAGATGGGATCCTTCTGAACGAGGTAATGAGCTGGGCGAATCGATCTGGCGCAAGAAACAAAATCATTATATTGGATAGTTGTTTTTCTGGCCTAGCGGGTACAAGCGAAGAAAACCCTGACTTTGCTTCAATTTCAAATGGGACAACAATATTAACGGCGTCTTCTGAAGACCAATACGCAGCAGAAGTTAATAACTCTGGTGTATTCACAAATCTACTTGTAGATGCATTGGAAGGCGCAGCAGGCAATTTAGTAGGAGATGTAAGCCCAGGGGGGATCTACGCACATATCGACCAAAGTCTTGGTGCGTGGCAACAACGCCCAGTGTTTAAGACAAATGTAAAAAACTTTGTCTCACTTCGAAAAGTGCAAGCACCAATAGCTCTAAGCGAACTACAACAGATAGTAAAATTCTTCCCTACCCCAGGATTTCACTTCCAATTAAATCCTTCATTTGAGCCAGAACGTAGCGGACAAGAACCAGTAGACACACCAGCACCAGATCCTCAGCACTGTGCAATATTTAAAATTCTTCAAAACTACAGGAGCGTTAACCTGCTTACGCCAGTCGATGCCCCACACATGTGGCATGCAGCCATGGCGTCAAAAACTTGTAAGCTCACAGTTCTTGGCGAGCACTATAGGCGCTTAGTTCAGGACAAGCGTCTATAGTTATCCCTCAACTTGTTCCCACTGAACCCCCAGAGCCGCAGCAATCTTTTTGAGCGTTGCGGTTCTGTTGCGTGTTTCCTTAGCCTCCATCTTGGCATAGGAAGGCTGACTGATGCCCATACGGCGGGCAACTTCCGCTTGTGACAAGCCCAAATATTCACGCCATGCCCGTACCAGAGACAAATCACCGAGAGTGGAGCGCTTAACCACCTCATGAGGAAGGGTTACCTGCTCATCGGGACGGCGATCCTCAAAACTTTCTTCAGCCTTACGGAGAAGTGCCGTATACTCATCATAAGGGATAACAGCGTACATTGGCTTTCCGTCATGATGGATAATCTGTGGCTCAGTACGTACGTTCATCGCGTTTTTTCACCTCTTCAATAAGAATTACCTTTACAGCTCCATCTTCATTCACCGTAAAAATCACCCGATAGCGGCCCCCTGCGCAACCTGTATTTGGGCAGATTCACAAGGCTTTTGATATAGGATTCGACAGGGAAGCCTGCCGATTTTTCACGGCCGCAATGCCCCCGGTCTTTATGGTGATGTAGCCGAGATGGTAAACCCCAATGATGGGCAATATCCGCATTTCACACCGTAGTTGATGATGCGCCGTAATAATTCCAGAGCATTCCACTTTGTGGCGTCTGCACAGTCACCCATGCGGTTCTTGAGATCTTGCATATCCAGTAGCTTGAGGTCAGGAACACGCCTTTTCTGGAACATCGGCGCAATATGTTTTTGATAGCGGTTCAGATCAGTGCGATACCCTTTGAGATCTTTGCCTCTGCCCTCAAAGTATAAGGTAGCCAACTCACCAATAGAGCGGTTGCGTTTCTCAGCATCAACGCGACGGTCTTTGGCCGTTAAAACGGGAGCACCAAGAAAGATTTCCTGTATGCGGCGGTAGCGATACTCATCAGCGATCTTGGGGGTAATGCCTTTGCTCTTCCAGCCCACCTTCTCCCATATCTTGCGACCATTGACCTTGAAGCTCACCACATAACATTGGTCTAATTTCCCCTCATGCATCTTCTTGGTGCTTTCGTAATAATAAACGCCTGTCCACCTATCAGCGCTGACACGAGTATATTTTGTGCCCATTCAGCCCCCTGAAACTTGCTGATTTTCAGCCTTCGGGCTCAAAATCCCATCAGAATAGAGAGGAAAGTGCGATCTTCTTCCTTCTCTATTTCTACCCTGATGCTTAAAATCAGCCATGCTTGGTTAAAGAATGGCCATCATACACTCGATTATCGATTTTACAATATAGTGTAATTATATGATTAAGAACCACCGGATCAGGTTGAAAAAAGCAAAATCAGGCAGTTGAGACGTTCATAACCCGAAGCTCGTAGGTTCAAATTCTGCCCCCGGTGCAATCTCCGACAATACCTGCCCGTACCGTTTTGTCATTGTGGTGCTTTTGCGGGCTGGAACCGCGAGCTCCCATAACGGTAATACCCAGAGCAAATAAAGCAGGAATTGACACTGCCCAATAATCTTGACGTGATGACAAGAACAAATTAAAATAGAAATTAAATTTCTATTTCATAATAGTCAGGTTAAGCTATGTTCTCACCTGCAATTTATACATAAAAGCAACAACATTAGGCATGTATAAATTCCAAGTGAGAGCATGAACAGTTCGGACTCAATCAATTCCGCGGGTTATTGAGCTTAATCGGGCAGCACTGTTTTTATTTCAAAATTTGAACAAGGGGGAAAAGAGTGAATTCCATGATTGAGGCCGTATTGCAGGCTACACTTATTTCAAAATGCGTATTGGTGCTGCTGCTGTTTATGTCTGTGGCCAGTTGGGCTTATATGTGCGGCAAGTGGTTTACGCTGCGCGCAGCCCAGGCCCGGACCCAAGAGGGGCTGGTAGCCTTTGACGATGCCGCAAATTTGAGCCAGGCCCTGCCCGTGATGGAGTCTGACAGGCAGTCGCCCCTGTACGGCATCACCCGCCGCGCGGTGCGTGAATATAACCGCCTCACACGCACGGGCGATACCGACAGGCTGCTCAACGACAACGTACGCCGTGCCCTGCACTTTGCCATTGCCGAAGAAGTGGCGCGGCTCAAATCATCGCTGGCGCTGCTGGCCACCGCCGCCAATACGGCTCCCTTCATCGGCCTGTTCGGCACAGTATGGGGGATCATGCATTCCTTTACAGCCATCGCCCAGATGAAAAGCGTTTCGCTGGCAACAGTGGCCCCCGGTATCGCCGAGGCACTTATTGCCACGGCTGTCGGCCTGTTTGTGGCCATACCCGCCGTGTGCGGCTACAACGTCTTCAGGGCAAAGCTGACGTACATCGAGGGCGTGTGCATCAACTACGCCGGGCAGTTGCTCAATCGGCTGCAGCACGAAGCGCCGGGATACAGCAAGGGCATCAGCTTTGCCGAGGAGCGCTGATTATGGCCGCATCCACAGACGACGATTTTGTTGCCGACATCAACGTGACCCCCTTCGTGGACGTCATGCTGGTGCTGCTGATCATCTTTATGGTCACGGCCCCGATGATGACCGAAGGGCTTGATGTGGCCCTGCCCAAGGTGGAGACGTCGGAAGTTTTGCCCACCGAGGATGATCACATCATCCTCACTATCAAATCCAATGGGGCGCTGTACCTTGACGAGTATGAAACCGGGCTGGCCGACCTGCCCGAAGTGCTTACCACGCGCGTGAAGAACGCCGGACGGCAGCTTTTTGTGCGTGCAGACAAAGACGTGCCGTACGGCATGGTCATGCACGTTATGGATCGTGTGCGCGGTGCGGGAGTCAGCGACGTGGGCCTTGTGACTACATCCTTGCCCGACGACGCCTCTGGCGCGGAAGCTAACGGAACAGCGGCTCCGGGCAGCAAGAAGGATTCTCTGCAATGAAGGCGGGCGCTCGCGGCATGACCCTGTTCTTTTCCCTGAGCATGCACTTTCTGCTGCTTGGCGGCTTTGTGCTTATTGCCAGGGAAGCTCCAAACAACGCGGAAAGAGTATACCGCGTGGCTCTTGCCGAGTTTGCCCCGGCCCCCGCTCTGACGCCTCCCCCACCCGCTGCGGTTGAACCGCCAGCACCGCCCCCGCCGCCGGAACCCAAAAAGCCGGAAGTTCAGCCCCAAAAGCTGGAAACACCAAAGCCGGACGTAAAGAAGATCAGCCCCAAAAAGAGCGACAAGCCCATGCCCAGGGAGCAGGCAGCACCTCCGCCGCCCCCGCCGCCATCTGCTCCAGCTGGCCCTCAGCCGCGCACAGTGGGCGGCCTCAGCGCCTATGAGAGCGATACGCTGGACCAACGGCCGAGCATTACCCGGCGCGTTGAGCCTGAATACCCCACCAAGGCCCGGCGCATGAATGTGCAGGGCTCCGTCAAGGTGCGCCTTGTGGTGGATTCCTCTGGCCAGCCCCGAAACTGCGAGGTCATCAGCGCAACGCCGGACGGCTATTTTGAAGAGGCGGCCCTCAATGCTGCCAGAAACATGCGTTTTGCCCCCGGCAAGCTCAAGGGACAGCCAGTAAACACACTGGTCGTGCTGCCCTTCGCGTTCAAGCTGCGCTAAGCCCCCTGAACATGCGCCGCAGCTGGCGCTGCCACCGATGGTGCCGAAAAATATCAGCACAAGACAGAAAGCCCGCAAATGCGGGCTTTCTTGTTGTAAATCGTACCCTTGAAGTGACACCTGATCAGCGCACGGTAACTTTGAAAGAGCTAACATGCGCTCATCACACACTATTGCCCGCCCCGCATGGTTATCTCACAACCAGCCCCCCACAGGTCTTTTGCGCAACGGCTGCCCCGCGCATGCGGTTTTTTGCAGTTCGCAGGCCGCGCTGCCGCCACAGATATTCCACCGCGCAAAAGCGCAGAATAAAGTTCCGTTCCTTTTGTCACATGATCTTCACATAGAAATAGTACATGCACAGGCAACCATAACATATCGCAGAGCCTGGAGCTTTGACCATGAAAGACAGTGCCAAGATGAACAACAGGGAATTGAGCTGGTTGTGCTTTAACGAGCGCATACTTCAAGAGGCTCGCGACTCGTCCAATCCCCTCGTGCAGCGACTGCGTTTTCTTGGAATTTTCTCCAGCAATCAGGACGAATTCATCAAGGTACGTGTTGCTTCACTGGCACGTCTTTCACGCAGCCGCGACCCCAAAAAAATCGTGCTTATGGGCGGCCTCAGCCCGCAGGAGGCCCTGCAACGCGTCAACAGCAAGGTGGCCAAAGCCCAGACCGCCTTTCGAGAAACCTACGAGAGCATCCTTGCCGCCATGCAGGAGCAGGGCATTCGCGTGCGCAACGAAACCCAGCTCACGCCCGGGCAGGAAAAATTCTGCCGCGACTATTTCGCCCAGGTAATAAACCCGCAGCTGGTTCCTCTCATGCTCAACAAGAGCGCCAACCTGCCCTTTCTGCAAGACAGCCATATATACCACGCCGTCAAAATGCAGCCCGCCAGAGGCACAAAAAACCGCTATGCCATCATCCGTATTCCGGTCAGCGCCGAGTGCCCGCGTTTTGTGGAAATGCCCTCGCCCGCAGGGTGCAGCGACATCATCTTTGTAGACGACATCATCCGCCTTTGCCTCAACGATGTTTTCTTTATGTTCAACTACGCTTCCATCTCAGCATACACTTTCAAGGTTATGCGTGACGCCGAGCTGACGCTTGACGACGACGTGTCCAAAAGCCTCATTGAAAAAATGGAAGAAGGCCTGGAACACAGGCTGCGTGGCCGTCCCGTGCGCCTCATCTATGATCAGGCCATGCCGCAGGATCTGCTGAACCTGCTGGCCTCCAAACTCAGCCTCAAAAGCGGCGAACTTGATCCCGGCGCGCGCTATCATATGATGCGCAGCCTCATTAACTTTCCCCGCGTGCGGCCCGATCTTGAAAACCGTGTCATGCCGCCGCTGGAGCATCCCGACATCAAGCCCTTTTCGAGCATTCTCAAGGTAGTGAAGAAAAAGGATATCCTGCTGCACTTTCCCTACCACACCTTCAATCACGTGGTGGATTTTCTTGGCGAGGCAGCCATTGACCCCAAGGTTACAGACATTTCCATAAGTCTGTACCGCACGGCAGACCATTCACGCGTTATCAACGCGCTGGTCAACGCGGCCCAGAACGGCAAAAATGTCACGGTATTTGTGGAACTGATGGCCCGCTTTGACGAAGAGCGCAACGTCAAGACCATAGACATTCTGCACCAGGCAGGGGTGCGCATCATCCACGGGCTCAGGGACCTCAAGGTGCACTGCAAGCTGGTGCTGGTGGAACGCACAGAAGGCCGCAAAAAAACGGGCTACGTATATGTAGGCACGGGCAATTTTAATGAAGACACGGCCCGCCTTTACAGTGACGTAGGCCTGTTGAGCGCCAACCAGAACTTTGCCGAAGACGCGCGCAGCATATTCAACTTTCTTGGAGCCTCGCACAAACCTATGACCAGCAAGGAGCTGGTGGTGGCTCCGCACAATATGCGCAGCGTTTTTTCACGGCTTATCGAGGCGGAAATAAAGAACGCCCGTGCGGGCAAGCCAGCCTACATCTATGCCAAACTTAACAGCCTGACAGACGAAAGTATGATCAACCTGCTCTACAGGGCAGGCAAAGCCGGGGTGGAAGTACGCCTTATCGTGCGCGGCGCTTGCTGCCTCAAACCCCAGCAACCGGGCCTGAGCGACAACATCTGGGCCATCAGTATTGTGGACAAGTTTCTGGAGCACGCGCGAATCATCATCTTCTGCAACAATGACGCTGAAAAAGTCTTTATTTCCAGTGCAGACTGGATGCCCAGAAATCTCGACAGGCGGCTTGAGGTGGCCGCCCCCGTATACTGCCCGCAACTGGCCCAGACACTCAGGGATATTTTTGCCATCCAGTGGTCAGACAACATCAAGGCCCGCCTGCTTACCGACACCTGCGGCAACAGCTACCATACGGGGCTTGCGTCCATTCCCTGCCGCTCGCAGATCATGCTGCACGACTATTACCGGCACAAGGCCCACCTGCACAGCGGCGGCAAATCCGCACCGCAGGCTGTTGCCTCATCCCTGAAAGAGCGTCAGGCGCCTTCCGCCACTACCGTTGCGGCTGCACAGGCAGCCATAACCACCGTCCCGGCCACGTGCGGAGAATAGTATGAAGCTGCAAACCGTCGCCGCTATGGATGTGGGTTCCAATGCCATCCGTTGCCTTATCAGTGACGTTTCTGGACTTAGCCCGGATAAATCCGTCAAAAAAAACGCCTACCTGCGTATCCCTGTGAGGCTTGGGGCCGATGTTTTTACCAGTGGCCGCATTTCGGATGCCAGGCAGCACATGTTTATGGAAGCCATGACGGCTTTTGTACACCTGATGCGGGCCTATGGCGTGGACCATTACCGCATCTGCGCCACCAGTGCCATGCGCGACGCCGCCAACGGGCCGGAACTCATCAACAGCGTGGGGCGCGCCACCGGCCTGGAAATTTCCATCATTTCCGGTGTTGAAGAGGCCGAAATTCTGTTTGAGGCCAACGTGTTCTCCGGCTGGGTTGATTCGGATGAAACCGCGCTCTACGTGGATGTGGGCGGCGGCAGCACTGAAATTATCGCCGTAAGAAACAACACTCTTCTGGAGGCCCAGTCCTTTCAGGTAGGCACCCTGCGCATGCTGGCCAAGGTTGTCGCGCCGGAGGAATGGCTGCGCCTGGACGCCCATCTGGCGCGTATGGCCGAGATATACAGGCCGCGCCAGATCATTGCATCGGGCGGCAATATCAACAAGGCCGCAAAACTGCTGGATAAAAAAGAGGGCAAGGCCACCAGCCGCGCCGAACTGCAAGCCCTGTATGAAGATCTGCGCACCCTGCCCTATGCAGAGCGCATGGCCCGGTACCGCCTCAACGAATACAGGGCAGACGTCATTGTACCCGCCCTGGAGATATTCCTTACTGTGGCGGCCAGATCCGGCGCGGGCAGATTCGTCATTCCCAAGGTGGGTCTGGTCGACGGCATCATCAGGCACATGTGCTTTCACGGCGGGGCCGAGCAGTCCCGGCGGCCACCAGCCCCTTCGTTTCGCGATATTCCCTAGGGCGGCCTCTAAACAATTTTGTCCAACTGACTGCTTCAACAGGCCGTTTTTACCAAAGGAATGTACTGTAAGGGTATATGGCGGGAGTAAAAAATGGCCTTCCCCTTGCCCTTGGGTAAACTCATTTGCATAGAGTCAGCCCCCTGATGTCTGAAAAATCATCAGGGTTACGCGACAACGACACAAGAACACAGGCCGGACACTGCCCCTCAGGCATTATCCGGCCTGTTCTTTTCCCCCCAGTAGCACATAGCGTCCAGCACAGGGATAAGCGAGAGCCCGCGGTCCGTCAGCGAGTATTCAACCTTGGGCGGCACTTGAGGGTACTCGCGCCGCAGCACAAGACCGTCCCCCTCAAGTTCCTTGAGCATGACGCTCAAAGTCTTGAACGAAATGGTGCCAATGGCCCGCTTCAGTTCATTGTGCCGCAGCACCTTTTTCCCGGCCAGCCAGTAGAGAATTGTCATCTTGTACTTTCCGCCAATAAGGGAAAGCGTATAGCCGAACCCCGTATCCTTTACGTTGACGCCCGTGAGGCAGCAAATTTGCGTGTCCTGTTCCACCACACTCTCCTGAAAGTAAGTACATGTCATGAATGTGCATACTTTACAAAAATACCTGCAGGCATACAACTCTCTATGGTGTGGCTGCGCTTTATGGAAGTGCCCGTGCGGGCATGACGCTCAGCCCTCTAACTTAGAGGAAGCACTGATTAAAGAGCCTCCTGGAAACGCGCAGTTATTTCGTTGTGAAATTGCCCCAAAATACATGCGCTCTTATAAGCAGCGTGGGGAGAATGCCTTATGAAAACTCTTGTCATACTTTCACACCCGAGTTTTGAAAAATCGGTAATCAACAAAAGCTGGGTTCAGGAACTGGAAAAACACCCTGATCTGTTCACAGTGCGCCACCTTGAAGCAACCTACCCCAACAGCGCCATTGATGTCGCTGCCGAACAGGCCCTTGTGGAACAGCACGAAAAACTGGTGCTGCAATTTCCTCTCTACTGGTTCAATTGCCCGCCCATGATGAAGAAATGGCTTGATGAGGTGCTCACCTACGGATGGGCCTATGGTTCCCAGGGCAAAAAGCTGCAAGACCGCAAGATCGCCCTGGCCATAAGCGCTGGCGTTGACGCGAAAGACTACTCCCCCACAGGTAGATACCACTATACCCTGGCTGAAATCTTGCGGCCCTTTGAAATGAGTTTTTCATACTGCCATGCCGACTATCGGTCGTTTTTCGCCTTTTACGGAACAGAGCGGGCTGAAGAAGAAGGCACGGAATACCTGCCTCGCGTAGCGCAGAACGCCAGAGATTACGTAACCTTTCTCAAAAACATATAAGCCAGAGACGCAGGGCAGCCTTTCAGACCGGGGCTGCCCTGTCCACCCCCGCCAACACCAGCAGGCATGCCGCCATTTCTTGCGAAAAATGCCCGCTGCTTTCCTGTACGTGAACAAAAACAGTCCCTGAGTGACAAAAATGACGCCGCTGGCAAACTGAGCAAAAAAAGTTTTGGCCTGCCAGAATCCTCTCAAACTGTCATGTGGGCGACTGACGCGCTCACTTTATGCGCGTAAAAACCGTCGTGTTGCCGCGGAATTTATTTAAGTAATTAGTTACTTGCCTAGTTTTATGATTGGAAATGCCTGGTGTTTGCCCTGTGTGTCTGAATCACAAAATCCGCGCCATTTCCCGCCTGGCCCTTCTAACAATAATTATTCTCACCTTGTCAGAGAGGTAGAAATGGTCTAGGTTGTTTCCCGTACAGACGCGCATATGGGCCCACCACTTTACGGGCTATGGTTCACCCGCGGGGTACGCCTGCCACGGCGTGCTTCAGCTTTGTGATCAACCGCGCATACCGCAGAAATGAGGTACTCATGGCCCGCAAAAAAAACACCGGCATCTATATAGTGGCCCTGCTGCTTTTTCTTGGCGGCGTCGGCTATCTGACCTATTCGGGCTTTTCTGAAAACAGCGTTTACTTTTTGAACGTTTCTGAAGCCAGAGCCGCTACCCCTGAAAAACTGACTTCTGCCCGGCTTTTTGGAACCGTGGCATCTGAAGGTATTGAAAAAGCTTCGGCAGGATCGGGCGTAAATTTTCTGCTTGAAGACAAGGACAATGCCAGCCAGACCATAGCCGTGAGGTACAAGGGCACCGTGCCCGACACATTCAAGGCTGGCGCGGAAGTTATTGTTGAAGGCGGCATGGACGCCCAGGGCAGCTTTGTGGCCAAAACGCTCATGACCAAGTGTCCTTCCAAGTACGAAAAAGAAAATCGCCAAAGCTGACGCTAGCTTGCAGAACAGATTTACTACGTTCACTCCGGCGCGCAACCGCGCAAAGAAATAGCAGCGCTGTCTCCCCGCAGGTTCTGCGTTAGACAACTGAAACTGAGCTTGCGTCTCAATGGCGGGCAACAGCTTGTGCAAAAGCAGCCATGCCACGCCGTCAGGCAGATATTTCAAAGTAAAAATGCCCAGGTGATGCACTGGCCGCGCTGGCGGCAGCATCGCTGTAAAATTGGTCGACAGTTCCCTGGCCCGGCGCATTGCCGGACATTCTGCGCATGGGGCGGCCCTTCCGCGTAAGGCGGCGCGCGGCCCCGCATCATGGCCTCAAGGCCTTGTAAAAGGAGTCCCATGTACGTTTTTGCCTTTGCCCTCCTTCTGTTGGCCCTGCTCGCATCTCTGGGCGGCGGCGGCCTGGCCCTGCTGCAATTGTGGCAAGGACGCGAAGACTCCCTGCGAATTGTTGAAAAAGCCCATGTAGTCATCAGCGGCGCATTGCTGCTTTCTTCCGCCATTCTGCTGCACGCCCTGTTCTGGTATGATTTTCAGGTGCAGTATGTGGCCAGCTATACTGACCGTATTCTGCCGGTCTTCTACCGCCTGACCGCATTCTGGGCCGGACAGCCCGGCTCCATGCTGTTCTGGGCATTGGCCGTGGGTGTCAGCGGTTCCCTTTTCGCATGTACGCGCGCCTATAAAAATCTGAGCAGCCCCACGCGCCTGTGGTACTGGACATTTTTTTACTCCATCATGGGCTTCTTTGCTCTTATCCTTACCAGCTGGAGCAACCCTTTCATTCTGCAAAGCCCCGCCCCGGCGGACGGCAGCGGTCTGAACCCCCTGCTGCAGAACCCCGGCATGATTTTTCATCCGCCCCTGCTCTTTCTGGGCTACGGCGGCTTTACCATTCCCGCATGTCTGGCGCTGGCCCAGGCCCTTTCGGGCCGGGCATCCACTGAAGGCGCGTGGTACCGCATTTCGCGCCCCGTCATTATTCTCGCGTGGCTGTTCCTGACATCGGGCATCGTGCTTGGCGCGTGGTGGGCCTATATGGAACTTGGCTGGGGCGGTTACTGGGCATGGGACCCGGTGGAAAACGCTTCCCTCATTCCCTGGCTCATCGCTTCAGCAGCGCTGCACACCCTGATTATTGAAGACCGCCGCAACAAGCTTGGACGCGTCAACGTGGCCATGATGGCCCTGACCACGGTTTCAGCCTTTTTTGCCACTTATCTTGTGCGCAGCGGCGTTATTGATTCCGTGCATGCCTTTGGCGACGGCGGCGTGGGCACTCCCCTCACATGGTTCATCATCGCTGGCCTTGTGATCTCCCTATGGGTTCCCCTTATGGCTCCCAAACAGGGCCGCCCCCTGGCTGGCCTGGACAGCCGTGAAGGCTTCCTTACCCTGGTGGCCTGGGTGCTGCTGGCTCTGGCAGCCATCATTCTTGTGGCTACGATGTGGCCTGTTATCAGCAAACTTTGGGCTTCTGCCCCGCGCGGGCTGGACGCCAACTTCTATAACCGTGTCTGCATGCCATTGGGCGCCCTGCTCATGCTCATGATGGCGGCCTGCCCCTGGCTTGGCTGGGGCGGCGGTCTGCGTAACAAAAAAGCCTTCTTTACAGTGGTGGCCGCCTTTGTGGTCAGCGGCGCGGGCATCTGGTTTATGGGCTTCCGCCAGCCCACTGCCCTGCTTGGCGCGGCCTCTGCCATTGCCATCCTCACGGGTCTGCTCTTTCAGCTGGCCGACAAGTCCGTGCGCAGGCAGCCCAACAGCCTTGGCGCTCTTGGCGCGCACCTCGGCATGGCCCTCATGGCTCTGGGCATAGCCTTTTCCGGCCCGTACAAGCAGGAAAGCGACCTGCACTTCACCGTGGGCCAATCCCAGAAGCTGGCTGGCTACACGGCAACGCTGCTTGAACTGAACGAAGGCAACCGCCCCGGCTACGATTACATTGCCGCGCGTGTGCGTATTACTGACAAGGACGGCAAAGACCTCGGCATTGTGGCTCCCGAGCGCCGCCTGTACGAAAAATTCGGCAGCATGCAGTTCTCTGAAGTGGACGTGATACCCAGCTTTGGCAACGAAATATACGCGTCACTGCTTGGTCTGGATGAAGATTCGCATGTTGTGGTGAAACTCAGTGTGGAACCGCTGGTCAACTGGCTGTGGATCGGCGGCACCATCATGAGCATTGTGCCTCTGATCGGGCTGCGCCGCCGCAAGCAGGCCAGCGCTGCCGAGGCCGCAGAACTGGCCGAAGACAGTGAAGAAGATGACAGTGAAGAAACCGGAGCCAACCGCAAGAACGGGGCGGCCTAGCCCGCCGGAGAGCCGCCAGTGCTGGAACTTGTGCGTGTTGCCAAGACCTACGGGGTCAAGGTCATCTTCAAGGATGTGAGCTGCGCCTTTGCGCCCGCCAGCGTAACCATGCTGGTTGGGGGCAATGGCGCGGGCAAAAGCACGCTCATGCGTATTATGGCGGGGCTTTCACGCCCCAGCGCTGGTGAGTCACGGCTGGCGGAAAATGCCCGCGTGGGCTACCTCGGCCACGCTACGTTTCTGTATCCCGGCCTTACCGCGCTGGAAAACCTCAACTTCTGGCGCTCTGCCTGCGGGCTTGCGCATTCCAGCCAGGATCTCATGGCCGCTCTTGAACGCGTGGGGCTTGAAGCCCACGCGCATGAAAGGGCCGGGGTATTTTCACGCGGTATGGCGCAACGCCTGAATCTGGCCCGTGTGCTCATGCAAGCGCCCAACCTGCTGTTGCTGGACGAACCGGGCACAGGTCTTGACGCCAGCTCCCTGGCTCTTCTGCGCCGGGAAGTGCTTGATGCCCGCGCTCGGGATGCCTGCGTCATACTTATCAGTCATGATCTGGCAGGCGATGCCCCGCTGGCTGACCGCCTTCTGGCACTTGAAGGCCGCAAACTGGCCTATGACGGGCCTCCTTCAGGCTACCTTACTGCTGCGGCAGCCGCGCCCAACGCCACGGCTGCATCCTGTGGCACGGGTGAATCCAGTGGCGCAGGTGCAGGCAACACGTCAGATGTCCCTAAAGGCAATGACGGCCCCAAGCAGGGTCACGGGCAAGACGGTGAAACCCGGCAGGGAGGCCCACAGTGCTGCGCCTGACCCTGGCTATGGCCCGCAAGGACCTTTCCCTGACGCTGGCGCGTGGCAGTGGCCTTGTGCAGGCCTTGTTGCTTGGCCTGTTGCTGCTCTTTGTTTTCAGTCTGTCTCAGGGCGTGGGCGAACGCATGACGCCGCAAAGCGCTGCAGCCGTATTCTGGCTCAGTTCCGCCTTCTGTCAGGTGCTGATTTTCAATCAGCTTTACGCGCTTGAGGAAGCCAATAACGCCCGTCTGGGCCTGCTGCTCTGCCCCGCGCCCATTCAGGCCGTCTGGCTTGGCAAGGGCTGTGCGGGGCTGGTTTTGCTGCTGCTGGCGCAAATCATATTTCTTCCGGCTGGCGTCGTTTTTCTTGGTCAGGAACTGAGCGGCCCGCTGCCGCAGGCTCTGGCTGCGCTTGCGCTTACTGATGTGGGCATGTGCGCTATGGGCTCGCTGCTTGGCGCTCTGGCTCAGGGGCAAGCCGCGCGCGAATCGCTGCTGAGTATCGTGCTTTTTCCTTTGCTGACCCCTCTTTTGCTGGCGGGCATAAGCGTTGGGGCGCAAGCCCTTGGTGCGCCCAGCGCCGATGGCCCCGGCGTGTGGCTTGGCGTGGCCGCAGCTTTTGACGCCGTATTTCTAGGAGCCGGGCTTCTGCTGTTCGGCCATATCTACGCAGGAGACGAATAATGCCAAAATTTTCGCCGCTGCCGCAGTTGCTGGCCCTTACGGGCGGCCTGGCCTTTGCCGCCTGCCAGTGGCTCATTTATGCCTATGCTCCTGTAGAGCAGACTTTGGGCCTGCCGCAAAAAATTTTCTACGTCCACCTGCCATTGGCCTGGTGGTCGCTCATGAGTTTTTTTGTGGTTTTTCTCGGTTCCGTGGCCTATCTGTGGCGGCGCAACCCCGGCGCTGACCGTTTGTGTGCGGCAGCCGCCGAAGTGGGCGTGCTGCTGAGCGCTCTGGCGCTCGTCACGGGCATGCTGTGGGCGCGGCGTTCGTGGGGCGTCTGGTGGACGTGGGACCCGCGCCTGACCACCACCCTTATCATGTGGTTTATCTACGCGGGCTATCTGGTGCTGCGCGGGCTTGACCTGCCGCCGCTGCGCCGCAACGTGGTGTGCGCCGTGGTGGGCATTGTGGCCTTTCTTGACGTGCCGCTGGTCTTTTTGTCCGCACGCATATGGCGCTCTATTCACCCGGCTGTCTTTGGCAGCAAGGGGGGCGGGCTGGAACCGGAAATGCGCCTTACGGTGATAGCCTGCGTGATATCCTTCGGTTTTTTGTGGGCCGGGCTGGTCTGGATGCGCAAACGCCAGCTTGATCTGGCTGCCCGCCTTGATACGCTGCAACAGAACAGGCTGATGCAAGAAGGACTGTAACCGCATTGCACGGCCCCCAACCTTGCACGCTCTTCACCGGAGCGAACAGACGCGAGGCGGGCTTGCTACGGAGGACATATGGATACCCTGACCTGGATCATCATGGCCAACGCCGCCGTATGGATTGGCCTTGGCGCTTACCTGGCCTTTATGGGGGCGCGACAGCGCGCTCTTGCCGCACGCCTTGCCCAATGGGAGATTATTAATCATGACTGACAGCCCCAAGCGCACAACTTCTTCGCGCGCGCTTATCATTGTACTGGCTCTGGGCCTTGTAATCATGCTGGCCGCTTCGCTCAAGGAACGTTTTGAAAAGCCCTCGCTGACCGAACAGCGGCGGCCCGGCCCGGCGGCTCAGGCAGGCGGACAGGACGACAATGCCCAGCAGGTAGGCAAGCTCATGCGTCAGGTGGCGGAAAATCCCAACGACAGCACCGCCATGATCCACCTGGTTGAACACCTTGTGAGCGCACAGAACTGGGATGCGGCTGAAACTTTTGCCCAGCGTGCCGTGACGCTTGATACTGGCAACTCCAAGCCTCTCTACCTGCTTGGCGTTATCATGCACAATCAGGGCCGCAACAAGGAAGCCGCCGAAGCACTTGAAAAAGTGCTCGCCATCAAGGACGAGGCTTCCGTTCGTTACAGCCTGGGCGTGCTGTACATCTATTTTCTTGAAAACCCTGCCAAGGGCGTGGAACATCTGAGAGCTGGCCTTAATGATCCCAAGGCTGCCGAGGAGCTTAAAAAGGCCATTGCGCAGGAGCTTGAAAAGGCGCAACAACCGGAACAGAACACCAAATCCGGGGCAGAACAGAGCGCTAAGCCTGAAAACAAAAGTGCTGACAAGGCCGCAAAAGCCAAAGCTCCCGCCGGAAATGCAAAATAAACTGGCGGCTGCCTGCTCCATCTGGCTGACCCGGACGGAACACTCGGGCGCTGAGTCAGGATAAGCAATTTCCCGGCCATGCCCGACATAAAGGCAGGGTGCAGGACAGAAATACGGGCAAGCCCGCAGCGCTTACACAAGCTGCGGGCTTGCCTCTTTTTTTTACTGGTTGTACCTTTTACCGCAAAGATTGCGGCCCCAAGACCGCAACAACCATAGCCAGCTGGCAAAATGCCGCCGGCATTGAAGGCGCATCGCAGAACGCGCGCTTTTGTCCATTTAGTGAATGTTCACGCAAGAATACGCAAGCGACGGTATGGATAGCCGCCCGCCGTTGAGGCACAAGCGCAGCAACTGCCGTTGCCCGGCTATTTATCAGCACGGGCAAATGCCATAACTGGCGTGCGCAAATTTTGAGAATGTACATTCTCAATGGTAATCTGCTTCAGAGCAGCGCACGCGTACAGCAGGCGCTCAACAGCAAACAAAGCCCGCAACGTGCTTCGCGGCAAGGATTTGTGCCCAGATTCTTGCGGGCATTACAAGTATGAAACGCTTTAAAACGCCGCATCGGCGTATGCAACGCTGTGGGAACGTACAGCCCCGGCGCGAAAATACTTCAAGAGGACTTCATGGCCCGTCGTAAAAGCAAAAATTCTTCCGGTTCGGACCAAGGGCAAAAGCCTTCTCCTACCACGTCCAGCAGCATGTCTCCCGGCACTCAGCCCGTGGCGCAGCCCGTTTCCAAGGCTTCCGTCAAACAGGATCAGCCTGAGGCAGCCCCGGCTGGCACCGTGCGCAAGGGCACATTTATCATGGGAGTGGGCCTGGCACTGGTGCTCGGCCTGTATGTGGGCAGCCTGATACCATCCATGCTGCACGACGCCCCCCCTCAGTCCCTACCACAGCAGGCGGCGGCTCCGGCTTCTTCCGCTCAGGCTCCTGAAAATGTTCGTCCTGCGCCTCAGGCAGGAATGCCCCAAGTTACGCCCGAACTGTCTGCGCGCATAGGCGAACTGGAAAAAGCCGTGCTGGACAATCCCCGGGACGCTTCACGCTGGATCAGCCTGGGCAATCTCTATTTTGACACCGGGCAGCCCCAAAAGGCCATATCCGCCTACGAACGCTCCTTGGCCATCGAACCCGGCAACGCGCACGTGCTCACCGACCTCGGCATCATGCAGCGCGAGCTTGGCCAGTTCGACAAGGCCGTGGCCAGCTTCCGCAAGGCTTCATCACTACAGCCCGATCTTGAAAACGCTATGTTCAATGATGGCGTCGTGCTGTACTACGACCTCAAGCGCAAGGACGAAGCCGAGGCTGCCTGGAAGCGCCTTTTGCAGGTCAATCCCGCCGCGCGTGCACCGGACGGCAAGCCCGTTTCCGAGTTGATGGAGCACCTGCATTAAAACTGAAGGCGCGGCTCGCTGCCGCGCCTCCGTCTTCAAAATATGCCCTTTGACGGGGCATCGTCGCATACAGCCAGAGGATACAGGCGGAATTATCATGACATATATCCATACCGGCCCCCATTCCGGCAAAAACCACATCGGCGTGCGTCAGCCCCGGCGTGGTTGCAACGCGGCTGCGCGCCTGTGCGCCACGCTGCTGTGCCTGATTTTTCTGGCCGCACTTCCGGGCGCGCTCAGGGCTGCGCCCACAGAGGCGCTTCTTTCGCCGCCTCCCGTCAGCATCCAGAAACTCATGGTGCCCCCCGCCCTGTCCACTCCAAGCGCTCCACTGCTGCCCAGGCTTCAGTATTTTATTGACCAGACCGGCACTATGGATGTGGAAGAGGTGGCAACCCCGGCCAACGCCAGCGCTTTTCAGCTGCTGAACATGAAAACCCTGCCGCGCACCGTTGGTATCATGTGGCTGCGCTTTACGCTTGCCCCCCTGCCGCAGGGCGCGAAAGCGGGAACCATGCTGCTTGATATGGGAGCCAGCGTGCCCGAAGGCCTGGTTCTTTATGAACCGCACGTCAATCCCCTCACTGAAAATGTGGAGTGGAGAGAAATTGTTCCGACCCAACGCGACGTGCTTCTGCTGCCCGAAGCCACCAGCGAACCGCTGACCTGCTATATCCGCCTCGACGGCGCACCCGGCCTGTGGTTTGAGCCCATGCTGCGCACCCCGCAGGACGCTGCCAACAACTGGGGCAGCCTTGCAGGTACAGCGGCAATTCTGGCTATGGGCGTGGTCATGCTGCTCTGCCTTTTGCGCGGCCTGTCTGAAAAAGGCCAGTGGCGCATCTGGACAGCCCTGTATGTTGCTGCCGCCCTGGCGCAGGCCATTATGGGCATGCCCGGCTACGGTTCCGGCCATATCACTATGCTTGAGGCTGCCGCTGTGCTCAGCCCCGGCGTGGCGCTCATGCTGCTGCCGCATGTGGGCCGTCATCTTTTGCGCACCAAGCAGCGCTCCCGCCTGCTGGACGCGCAGTTCGTGCTGCTTTCCCTGCCGGGCGCAGCGCTGGCGCTGCTGCCCCTCATGCCGGGCTTCAGCTGGATTATTCGCTATCTGGCCCTGTGGCCCGTATGCACCCTTATTTTTGTTCCAAGCGCCATTGGCGGAGCAGTCATGGGCCTTGGCGGGGCAAAGCGCTTTTTGCTGGGCTGCCTGCTGCCGCCTGCCTTTGTGACCGCCGGAATTCTGGGGGTAGACAGCGGCTATGCCGCCAATCTTATGGCGTCTGCCCCTCTGTGGGGCACGGTCTTGAGCGCGCTTATCATCGCGGGCACCGGAGCCCCGCGCGACATGGCCCAGAACAGCGCTGACGGCAAAAAACAAACGAGCAAGAAAAAAGGCAAATCGCTGCCCGGCCTGGAAGGATTTGGCGACCCCGGCATGCCCGATGTGGTGGCCAGAGGCCTGGGCGATGCAGATACTGCCCTTATGATGGAAGACGGGGCCATTAATCTGGATCAGCCGCTGGACGACCCCAATCTGCGCCTTTTGCCTCCATCACCTGCCGCCAGCGGCGGCAATGCCTGGAAGCGCTCTGCGGAAGCGCCGCTGGGCACGCCTGCGCAGTCCACACTTTCCTGGGGCGGCGGCGACAGCCCCGAAGCTGCGCCTGCGCAAACAAATGCCGCGAACCGGAATGCCCAGTCCGCCTTTGCGGGCGCTGATCCCTGCCTGTGGGAAAACGCCTTGCGCGCGCCTCTGGACCGCCTTATGCGTGAGGGCGCGGCCCTGAGCAACTGCTCTTTGCCTCCGGCTGTGCGCCAGTACGCTGAAAACATGCTTGAGGCTGCGACCGATCTGGCCCATGCCGTGGACAATCCCGGCAAGAGTCTGGATCACAGCGCCATAGGCGAACCCCGCAGTTCTTTCAACCTGCAGCATATGGTGCGCGAGGCTCACGACGCCGTCAGCACCACTGCTGAAAACGCCGGCATAGGGCTGGCCTGGTACATGCCGCCCCTGCTTGGGCACATGTACGAAGGGCAGGCCCAAACCCTGCGCGAAACCCTTTGCCTGCTGCTGGAAAGTGCGGTACGCGCCACCACGCGCGGGGCCGTGCACCTTTCTGTCCGGCGGGTGCCGGAAAGCGCCGACCCCGGGCACCTGCTCTTTACGGTGACGGACACGGGCGCTGGCATTCCCCCGCGCAGCCGCTCTACCCTTGCCCTGACGCGGGCCTGGGAACTCGCCGGAACCAACAACTGTTATCTCAATGTGGAATGCGGCCCCCACGGCACAACCATTTCCTTTACCCTGCGCCTCAAACCGCTGGAACAGGAAACCGCCGCACCGGAACCGCGCGAGGCTCATGTGACCATTGTGGCCGACAGAGCTGTGGAGCGTCAGGATCTGGCGCACATGACCGCCGCTCAGGGCCTGCAAAGCACAGAAGCCCGTACTATGCGCGAAGCTCTGGAGCTCAACAAAGAGGCTCCGGCCCTTCTGTTGGTGGTGCATTCCCCAATGGACGGCCCGGCGGAAACCGACGCGCTGGACCGCTTCAGAAATCAGGCGCTTGACGCAGGCCTGCCCTTTTTCAAGGCTCTGGCCATCACCGCAGACGACAGCCGCTGGGATGCCCTGGCGGAATCCGGCTATACCCACGCCCTGCTGGAACCCGTGGAGCGGTCAGCCTTTGCTGTCACCTTGCGTGAAGTATTTGAAGAAGCAGGATTTTCCTTGCCAGACCCCAAACTGCAAGACGTGCAGCAGAGCCCCGAAGGCACGGATGACCAGGCCAGTACCGACGCTGCCGCCACGGCTGAACCTGCTGATGGGCACAGTCATCCAGAGGAAAGCCAAAGCAGCGTCCCCGGCGCGGCAGAGGCTTCTCTTTCAGACCTGCCCGATCTTTTCGGCGCAAGTTCACCCTGGACGCCCCACGATGCAGACAGCATGCGGCTGCCCGACCTCACGGCCCTGCCACAAATTCTCGGCATGACCGATCAGATGCGCGAAACAACGCTGCCGTGGCCCGAGAGTTCTGCCCCCGCCACATCTGGTTCCGCTGATCCCGCAATGGACCCGCATGAAGACGCAGCCGCCCATCTTGACCTCACAGAGGCGGCGATGGTGGCGGATGCCGGGGTGCTTTTGCCGCACATGGCTCCCCTGCCGGAACAGCCGGAAGATCCCAATGACCCTGATATACCGGATCTTTCCAATCTTGAATCTTTGCAACTGCCTTTGCCGGGCACTCTCAAAGACAGCGCTGTTGGCGAAATTACCGAGAGCAGTGAAGAGCTCACCGCTGATCTGAGCTTTGAATCTCTTGAAGATTCAGAAACCAGCACAGCCACTGAAAACGCAGACGCAAGCGATTCCGCTGACATATTTGATAGCATCGACGCCACGGATTCCCCAGATTCCACAGACTCTGATGATTCCAATGAGGTCGCGGCTTCCGATGGCCTTGGAGATGACGACGGTCAGCAGCTGGTTGCGGGAGACACGACGGACGAGACACTGCAAGCCCACGCGCCGCTTGCGGAGCCTGTGGAAGACTTGGCCGCCGAGGCCGCGCCTGAACAGACAGAACAGCCTCAGCCGGAACAGGCGCAGGACGCGTTCGGCACCGTTCTGCCCGAAGCTGAGCCAGTTGTGACGCCTGACGGCACTCTGGATGCTGACACAACGCACGGCACTGCTGCCCCCGGCGATTCCGGGCAAAACGTCACGGAGCACGATGTGTCTGATGCTTCTGTGGACGCTGCCGACTTTATTGCCGCTGCGGGGCTGGAGGGCCCTCAGTGGGACACTGAGAACATTTCGACACCTGAACCCGCTGTTGATGCCTCTGCGCATGAGGATGCCCTTTCCGGCCCAGAACAGGCCATGTCGCATGAGGATGCAGCGCAGCAACCTTCTGACATACCCTCTTCTGATGTCCTGTCTGAGGCATCCACGCCTGCGGAAGATCAGGATCCTCTTGATCAGCCCGCGCCAATGCAAACAGCGCCAGCCCTGTCTGAGGCAAGCCAGCCAGAGCAAATCCAGCCGGAATCCGCCCCAACGCACGGGGATGGCGAAGAAGCCGCCACAGAAGATGTTGTGGCCGTTGAAGGCGAGTATCAGAACGAAAGTTCTGATGCGGCAGCAATGCCCGCAGAAGCGCAGCCAGAAGAGTTTTCAACAGCAGAGGCTGACGCCGTCAGCGTTCAGTCTGCCAATGACGGCACTTCTGAGCAAACTGCTTTGCAGGAACCCTCTTCCGGAGTGGACGCCGCGCCGGAATCCCGTGCGGATGAAGCCGGGGCTCCTGCGGCAAGTCTGGCCGCAGCCATAAGCAATTCCACCGCTCATGCGGGCCAGCCCGTTATTACGATTCAGGGCAAGATTGGTGAAGCCGTACTTCGGCCAGTTAACGCACCTGCTGCGTTTTTTGCGCCCAGCACCCCGCAGGCGGATGCGCCTTCCGCCGGGGAAGGCATAAAGGCGGAACAGGATCAGGCCCAGCCGGAAGTTCGTGCCGCAGGTACGGCAGACGCATCTAAGGCAGCAAGCCCGGAAGAATATCTAGACCGCAAGCTGCCCGGTTCCAGCGCGGCACTGCACGACAGCTTGAGCTGGGGCGATGAGTGGGTGGGAGAACCCATGCCTATCGGCACGCCGCCTTCCGCAGGCGCGCGAACCGCAAGTGCCAGCGCTCCTGCAACAGCCGCAGTTTCCCAAGCCGTGAAAGCTGCGCCCGAATCCCGCGCCTATGTGAGCCCCAGTTTGTCAGGTTCCGGCGAATGGGTGGGCGAACCCACGCCCATGACCAAAAGTGTCTCCACTGAAAGCGCTGAGCGCCCAGCACAGGCAAGGTCTCTGACAACGCAAAAAACGCAGAACCCCAGCCTGCCCGGCGCAGACGCTACAACGTCAGACACGCCTGCCAAGCCTTTGCGCGCCATCCCCTGGCCCGGTCCCAATCTTTCTGAAACGGAAGGCAAGGGGGCTGTGGCCCCAGCGGCTGTGGCTTCTCAGGAGCCCGTGGCAACTGCCCAGAAGACTCGCGAATTGCCTCGCACAGCCACAGGCAGGCTCATACTGAAGCTTCTGGGCAACGTGGCTGCTTCCGAATCTGCACCAGAACTTGCTGCGCCGTCCTCTGCCCCTGTTCCGGCAGAACCTGAAAAGTCGTCTGCCGCCTCCCGCACTGCCGCCACAAGACAGGGAGCCGACAGCGAACCCTCGTTTGTGGACTTTATTGCAGGCGCAACGCCGCCGCCCGCAGGGCAAGACGCAGCACCCCATATTCCGGCAGAGCAGCCTCCTGTGAGGCGGCAGGAAGAGGTGCAGGAGCCGCCCGTGCCGCAGGCAGCAGCAACGCCACCAATGGCGGCGCCGCCAGTTCAGGAAGATAAGGCCCTCATACAGCTGGTACAGCGTCTGGACGTGGCAATGGAAGACGCACAACAGGCATACAAGGGACGTAGTTGCCACGGCGTCGGCGAAGCTGCCGGACGCATTGCCAACGATTCTGACGCGTTCGGATTCCGTGTGCTGGCGCGCATGGCCCGTTGCGTGGAACGTGCCGCCAAGGCTAACGACATGAACGCCCTGCGCGATCTCTTGCCCGAACTGTCCGTGGCTGTTGAACGCAACCGCATTGCGCTCAACCCGCGCCATCAGGGCAGATAACATGAATTTATCCAGAATCAGGCCGTCAGCCAGATAACGCAGGCGGCCTGATCTGGAAGTACATTTTTCAATCTGCAATTACCCGAAGCCGGAGCAGAACTCCCTGTAGCCCGGCATCTGAACGCTGTGCTTTTTTGAAAGTACGCCTGGCATATTGCAGTAAAAAAACCAAACCCTCTCAAAGGATGTGGCATGATTATAGGCGTGTTGGAAACACTGGCTCTGCTGGCCGTACACATCTTGTCATGGATTGCCGTCTGCCACGCGTTGCTGACCAAGCACGATCCCCGTGCAGCCCTGGGGTGGACTGTGACGGCCCTGCTTCTGCCCCTGGTGGGCCCGCTTCTGTACGCAACCTTTGGTATCAGCCGGGCAGAGAGTCACGCCAGCCGCATAATGCGGCGTCAAGAGCCGCTTGAGCCAGATTATGCCCATCCGCCTTTTCCCAAAACCCCGCCGGAAGGACTGCCCGATTACATCATCAGCATGGAAAAAATTGGCCGCCACCTGACGGAGCAACACCTGTCCGTTGGCAACAGCCTCACGCCCCTGCATAACGGCGACGAAGCGTACCCGCTTATGCTCAAGGCCATTCGTGAAGCAAGGGAACAGGTTTTTCTCTGCACCTATATTTTCAACGCGGGCAAGATCGCTACGGAGTTTGGCGAGGCCCTGACCGAGGCGGCACAGCGCGGCGTTGACGTGCGTTTGCTGGTAGACGGCATCGGCATGCTTTACTCCTGGCGCAAACCCTGGAAAAAACTGGCAGAACACGGCGTTCAGGTGGCAATGTTTTTGCCGCCGCGCCTCTTCCCGCCCAATTTCAGCATCAACCTGCGCAACCACCGCAAAATGCTTGTTTGCGACAATACTGCCTTTAGCGGCGGCATGAACATCTCTGACGACAATATCGCAGCCGGAAAGACCAAGTACGTTCAGGACATGCACTTTCACTGCCAGGGCCCCATCGTCGACCAGCTACGCCGCGCCTTTCTGCTTAATTGGGGTTTCTGCACGGGCAAGTACACGCCGCTTCCCCCGGCCAGCACCCTGCCCGCTGGCGAAAGCCATTGCCGCATCATTATGGACGGCCCCGGCTCAGAAGCGGATGTGCTCAACGATATTTTCTGCGGTGTGGTCAATGCCGCCCGCCAGTCTGTTCGCATCATGACGCCCTACTTCCTGCCTTCGCACGGCCTTGTGTCGGCCCTGCGCAGCGCCGCGCAGCGCGGTGTGGACGTAAACGTGGTGCTGCCCGTCAAAAACAACCTGTTTTACGTACACTGGGCGCAATTTCGCCTGCTGCCCACGCTGATCGAAGCTGGCGTGCGCGTGTGGTATCAGCCGCCGCCCTTTGCCCACACCAAACTGCTCACCGTGGACTATTATTACAGCCAGGTGGGCTCGGCCAATCTGGACACACGCAGTTTGCGCCTCAATTTTGAGCTGAATATGGAAGTATTTGATCCGCAGTTTTGCAAGCAGGTCGCGTCACATATCGACGCGACCATCGCCCGGAGCACCGAGATTACTGCTGAAGACCTGAAAAAACTGTCGCTGCCCGTCAAACTGCGCAACGCGGCCTGCTGGATTTTTTCACCTTATTTGTAGGAATCGCTGCCTGTTTTTACACAACGCGCATTATCAGACAAAACAGCCCGGAAACTTCCGGGCTGTTTTGTCTGGCTCAGCACTTGTTTTGAAATGCCGCGTTTAACTGCTCTACCTGTCATATTTTTAGTGGAGCTTCACCTGAACTTTCACTGGACATGACGCAGTTTCTTTGCCGTTTCTTGCCTGCATAAAGATAAAAATCCGCTTCTTTGATAAGATCGTCGAAGGATTTACCTTCAGCGTACTCCACCACTCCTAAAGTGATCGTGGTGTTGATGGCGATGTCACCATCATGAATGGTCGTATTTTCTACTGTCTGACGCAGGGTTTCCGCCAGAACAAGGCCTTCTTTCAGTGAACACGAAAGCGCAAGAATAAGAAACTCTTCGCCACCCCAGCGCGAGGCGCTGTCTTCTGTGCCCATATGCTGACAAAAAATATCTGCAATGGCCTTCAGCACCACGTCGCCTGTATTATGCCCATAGGTATCATTGATAGACTTGAAGTGATCAATATCTGCCAGCACGAGGCAGAATTGCAGTCCATCCCGCTGGGCGCGTGAAAATTCCTCTTCAAGCCTTTCATACATGGCCCGGCGGTTGAGCAGGCCTGTAAGAAAGTCGCTGTAGGCTACACGCTGCAGCTCACTATAGGCTTCGTCCAGCTTGTTTTTTTCTTTCCTCAGCGCGGCTTCATCGTCCTTGAGTTTGACGATGAATACCTTGACCATGCCAGTCAGCCTGCGTTCGAAAATAACCATCATGCCAATGTATAGCAGGCTGATGATGGAAATTATTTTGGCATATGAGGATACTTGTTTTTTGAAAGCCTGATTGAAATCAGCCTCACGTTTTGCCACCAGAGACAACATGTCGTCTGTATGGATGCCCGTGCATATAATCCAGTCAAAGGGCCTGTACAACTGGGCATAGGCAAGCTTTTCAGTCACTTCATCCGTATTGATTTTCGTGAACTGGTAAGTGAAATAGACGCTCCCATGCTTGAGCACGCCCTCCAGTTCTTCCTTGTAGGGCTGATTGCCCGCAGGGTCGGTTGTTTCGGTGGACAGCAGCACCTCTTCATCACCCACCATTGACGGATGTACTACCCGTACTGCGTAATCTGGCCCGCCATTATAGTTGCGGATGCCGTTAATCCACACATATTGATTAAGTGAAAAGCGCAGGCTGCGCACAATGGCAACGCTGCGGCTTTTAGCAATATTATCTATGGCTTCCCTTACAGCAAAAATGGCAACCATGCGGTTGTCGCCAAGATTGTTGACAGCCCATACAGGAAAATCTTCCGATGGCCCCTGCTGTGACCGCTTGAATTCTTCAAGCAAGTTGGGCACCAGGGCATCTTCATCTGTCCAGAGAATTTTCTGGCTTTCGCGGTCAAAAACCGCCAGGCCGATGCCTGTATTGTGCAAAACAAACCGGGTAGTACGTTTGGTCACCTTGGGATCAAAACTGTCTATAATGTCCTGCGTACTCATTTTAAGGGTAGACAGCATGGCGCACTGGGCTTCGGCCAGAGTCTGATACTCCTTGTACACAGTCAGTCGTATGGCTTCTATTTCCGCAACAACCCTTTCAACCCTTTCTGCAAGCGTATCTCTTTTTTCCTGAAATATACGGGCTTTCGATTCGGCCACCATCATATCGAACTGCTTGCGCACCGAAATAAAATAGGGCACCGAAAGCGCCACAGCCAGAGACAGCATCGCCACAAAGCTTGTTACGTAATAGAATACGCGAATTTTTCTTTTGGCCAGTTTTTCCATTCTGTAACCTTATTAACAGCAGCGCCTTTGCATCCTTTAAAATTCTTTTCGCAACAGATGCAGGAAAGCTTTATGGCATCTTAGCAAAAGACTTTTTTATTTAAAAGATCTCCTTCGCATATCCTGTTTTTAACAGATCAGGTATTTGTTCAAAAAAAAGAAGCCCCTGAAACAGGGGCTTCACAAAAAATCAATGCGAACCGCAAATTACTCTACCGTGACGCTCTTGGCCAGGTTACGGGGCTGGTCCACGTCCTTGCCAAGATAGTCCGCTGTTTCGTAGCTGAACAACTGAAGCGCAGGAAGCGCCAGAAAAGCCGAAAGCGGGCCAGAAAGCGCCGGAATATCCCAGCGATCCTCGGCATCCAGTTCCACACCCTTGTTGGTCAGGGCTATAACCTGTCCCTGCCGGGCCTGAACCTCGACCATATTGGACTTTACCTTGGGCAGCAAGGCATCGTCCAGAGCCAGAGCAAAGGTAGGAAAGCTCGGATCAATAAGCGCAATGGGGCCGTGCTTCATTTCGCCTGCTGCATATCCTTCGGCATGGATGTAGGAGAGCTCTTTAAGCTTGAGCGCGCCTTCAAGAGCCAGAGGATAGCAATGCCCACGCCCCAGATAGAAGAAATTGTGTACCTGGGCGTACTTGCGCGAGATTTCCTTGGCGCGCTCATGCATTGCGGGCAGATTGCCGTCCAGCAGGGCGGGCAGATTTTCCAGCATTTGCAAACTGCTGCGGCTTTCTTCCACAGACAGGCAACCCTTACGCGTGCCCCAATACAGGGCCATAAGGGTCAGCATAAGCATCTGGCTGCACATGGCCTTGGTGGAGGCCACACTGATTTCAGGCCCGGCCTGCGTGTAGAGCACGGCTGAAGCCTCACGCGCAATGGACGAGCCCACCACGTTGCACAGGCCAAGCACCGTCACGCCGTTCTGCTTCGCAATACGCAGGGCCGCCAGGGTGTCGGCGGTTTCGCCGCTCTGGCTGATGACAAGCACCATGTCGTCCTTGTCCAGCAGCAGGGTGTCGCGATAGCGAAATTCCGAGGCTATTTCCACCTGCACGGGCACGCGTGCCCAATGCTCCAGCAAGAGGCGTCCCCACAGGCCCGAATGGTAGGACGTGCCGCAGGCCACAATATGCAGGCGTTTGGGCACGGGCAGGTCATCCAGCTCTGCAAGACGCACCTTGCTCTTGTCATCGTTCATACGGCCCGTAAGACCGTCGGAAATGACGCGCGGCTGCTCAAAGATCTCCTTGAGCATAAAGTGCCGGTAGCCGCCCTTCTGGGCAGCCTGCATGTCCCACTGGATGGTCTGGGTTTCGTGGCTTACAGGGCTCAGGTCTTCAAGGCGCAGAATTTCATAGCTGCTTGCCGTGGCGCGCACCAGATCGCCGTCCTGAAGAAAAACCACTTTCCGCGTGTAGGGCAGAAAGGCAGGAATGTCTGAAGCAACAAAGTTTTCACCTGTTCCCTGACCGAAGATCAGCGGAGCGGACATGCGCGCGGCGTAAATGACGCCGGGTTCGGCCTTGTCCATAAGACACACGGCGTAAGCGCCGTGAGCCTCCCGCAGGGCGGTGGCAAAGGCGTGCAACAGGTCGGGCGACGTTTTACGGCGTTCGGCAATAAGGTTGACCAACACTTCTGTGTCTGTTTCAGAAGTGAAGGTGTAGCCCTTGCCCGTCAATTCCGCCTTGATGGCCTGATAATTTTCGATGATACCATTGTGCACGATAGCCAGGGAGCCGTCGTTGCTGCAATGGGGATGCGCGTTGCGCTCGGCAGGCACGCCGTGCGTGGCCCAACGGGTATGCCCCATAGCGCAGGTGGGTGTGGTAACGGACTCGTGGGCGAGCTTTTCTTCCAGCGCCGCCAGTTTGCCCATAGCACGCACCACATGGATGTCGTCCTGGCGCACAAAGGCCACGCCAGCGGAGTCATAGCCGCGATATTCAAGCCTGCGCAGCCCTTCCACAACAACGGGAACAGCTGGTCTATGTCCTGCGTAACCGATAATGCCGCACATAACGTGCCTCCTTATATACCGCCGGAAGGCCGTGCCTCCGGCACCGCGAAAATCCGCGGCGCTCAAACGTCATTGCCGTTCTTTGGCAGGGTCTGTTTGCCCCGGCCAATCACGACGGCATGCCTTGCTCTGACAAACAAGGCCGGAGCCGTCAAGCGGCTCCGGCCAGAATATTCTCGGATCAGGCGCGAAAGCCTTTTTCTTCAAGCCTTTCAGGGGTGCTACGGTGTTTCATCCGCACGCAGATATCCACTGTCAGACAGTCGAATATTTATTACATGTTCTTCCGGTCAACAAAATCTTCGTTATACACTTCGATCTTGGCGCCGGAAGCAAGGCGCTGCATAAACATTTCAAACAGGGCGTCAGCACGGTCACGGGTAACGGCGTTGCCCATGATGTCCTTGACCATGTCCCATTCTCCGGCGTCAGGGGCCTGCACGCCTTTGACACGCACCAGAACAGCGCCAGCGCCGTTATCGCCTTCAACAGCGTAGGCCACGGGCAGCCATTGCCCGGCCTTGGCTTCAAACAGGGCTGCTGCCATTTGCGTATCGGGGGCAAAGCTGGCCAGACCGCCGTTGCGCTCCACGCCCTTGACGTTTTTGATCTCCCGGCCCTTGAGGCCCGCCGCGCCAAGAGGCGCTGTATCCAGTTCCTTGCGCAGCTGCGCGGCTGCATCCATAGCAGCCACAAGCGCTTTTTGCGCAACAAGGACCTTGACGATCTGGTCCTTTACGGATTCAAGGGGAGCTGTTGTCGCGGGTTCGGATTTGATCACACGGGCCACAACATAGGATTTTCCGGCCTCAAGGGCCGAGTCCACAGGATTGCCCGCCGGGGTGCCCACAAGGGTCGCCGCGCCAGCGGCGGTGACGCCCAGCGTTTTTTCAAGTTCAGCCGCTGAAAGCAGGCCGGTATCGCCCCACTTGAGGCCGTACTTTTCCGCGCCCTGCTTCAGGGGACGGCCAAGAATGTTGTCTTCAACAAGACTGTCGACCACGTCGTGCAGCTTGTCCACGCCCTGCTCCTGGGTCATGGCCGCCAGCACCTGGGCTTCCACCTGCTTGAAGGGCGGCAGACCGCCAGCCTTCTTTTCCTCAACCTTGATGATATGCAGGCCAAACTGGGTGCGCACCGGAGCGGAAACCTGGCCCGCGTCAAGCGCAAAAGCGGCGTCTTCAAAGGGCTTGACCGTCATGCTGCGCTTAACCCAGCCAAGCTCGCCACCAGGGCCTGCGGCGTTGGGGCCATTGTGTTCATCGGCCACTGCGGCAAAACTTTTGCCGGATTTGATTTCAGCTTCAATCTTGGCAACCTGATCCCCGGCCTTTTTCACTTCGGCTGCAGACGCGTCTTCAGCCAGCGGCACGAGAATATGGGCAACCTTTACTTCTTCTTTCTGCTCGAAGCGGGCAGCGTTTTCTTCATACCATTTTTGTGCTTCGGCGGAGCTGATGCTGCTGGCTTTTACCAGATCCTGCGGATTGACCAGCACATAAGAAATATCTGCCTTGGCGGGCACGGCGAATTGCGCTTTATTGCTTTCGTAGTACCCGGTCACTTCCTCCTCAGTAGGCTTGATGGAAGGGGCAAATTCTGCGGAATCTATGAAAATGTAGTCCACATCACGCTTTTCGCGCAGAAATTCAAAACGCTTCTGCGCCTCGGCGGGATCAGCCCAGGCAGGAGCCGTCACCATAGCGTAAATCTTCTGCCGCAGCATGTCGCGCGCGGTGTCGTGCTCAAACTGGGCAGGAGCCATACGCTGTGCCGCCAGCACGCGGGTATAGACATTGGGATCGAACTGTCCGTTTTCGTTCTGGAAGCTCTTGATGCCGCCGATGGCCATGCGCAGCTCCAGAGGCGTGATTGTCACGCCCGTACGAACCGCTTCCTGCGACAGCAATACCTGGGTGACAAGATCACGCAACACCTGACGGCCCAGCTGCTGTTCCTTCAGCTGCTCGCGGGTAAGCGAGGGATCATTGCGCAGCAGGTTTTCTTCGGCATTGCGGTAGGCAGATTCAAATTCACGCATGGTAATGGCGTCGCCATTGACCACGGCCACAAGGGTGCCCGCGCTGCGGTCGTTAAAATTGCCCACGCCCCAGAAAACAAAGACGAGGATGATGAGCACAAAGGCCAGTTTGACGCCCAAGGACTGTGATTTATCGCGGATATACTCAAGCATGCGGACTCCGGAATGCATAATTGCTTTTGACGTAGAGCGGCATCATATGCGCAATCTGGCGGAAACTCAAGAAAGACTGAGCAATCGCCGGAAAAGGCTTCGCTCGTCTTAGGAAGCACTGATTAAAGAGCCTCCTGGAAACGCGCAGTTATTTCGTTTGGCAAGGCGCGATCTTTTTTTGAAGCAGAAGTGGACTCTTCCGTCCTCGACTTTTTCAAAAAAGTGAAGCAACGCTGCCAGGCGGAATAAACCAGCCTTTCCCTTATTGTATGCCCAGCTTGCGCATGCGGTGCTGCAAGGTCGAGCGCGGCACATCAAGCAATGCGGCGGCGCCGCCAGGGCCGGAAAGTTTGCCCCCGCTGAGGCGCAACGCTTTTTCAATATGCGCTTTTTCATTTGCTTCAAGCGTGGGCAAAGCCGGCAAGACGCCAGTATTTTCTGCCGCTGGCTGAGGCACAATAGGCACCTGCCAGCCGCCGGAAGGCGGGCCAGGGGGCGAGGTGACCGTCGGAACCGTTGGACCGGAGGCGCTGCCTTCTGCCGGAATTTTCCACAGATGCAGGGCTTCTGCCGCAAAACTGTCGGTTATGGGGCCGTCCAGAGTCTGGAGCAGCAGACGGCTCACCACGTTTCGCAGTTCGCGCGTATTGCCGGGCCAGCGGTGCTCATACAGGGCTTCCATAACAGAACGAGAAAGCTTTGGCGGCGTTATTTCGTATTCTTTGGCGAATTGCTGCACAAAATGATCAACAAACAAGGGAATATCGTTCTTTCTTTCACGAAGCGGAGGCATCCGCAGCACAACTGACCCAAGGCGGTAGTACAGGTCACGGCGCAGACGGCCCTCGTCCATAGCTGCCCCAAGATCTATATTGGTGGCGGACATGACACGTATATCAACGCCAATAGGAGAAGCTTCACCCACACGCTCAAAAGAATTTTCTTCAAGCACCTGCAAAAGCTTGCTTTGCATCTCGGGCGCGAGTTCGCCTATCTCGTCCAGAAAAAGTGTTCCCCCCTGGGCCAGCTCCACACGGCCCATGCGCTTGCTGGTGGCTCCGGTAAAAGCCCCCTTGGCATAACCGAACATTTCACTTTCAAACAGGGTCGGGGGCAGGGAAGGGCAGTTGACCTTCACAAAATTGCTTCCCCGGCGTGGGCTGTGCCGATGCAGCCAACGGGCCATCATGCTTTTGCCCGTTCCTGTTTCGCCCACGATCATTACAGAAATATGCAGCTTGGCCACCTTGCGGGCCAAGGCCATAAGCCTTTGCATGTCAGGGGTTTCAAGCAAATTGGACGACAGCAGGATACTGCCCGTAGTATCAATATCGGGAGTTTGCGGCACGGCAGCATGCGCGGCCCGGGCCTTTTCAAGGCGCTCTTCAGACAACACGGCAAAAAGAAAAGTGGACAGCACCGGGCTCAATTCCAGTAGCACATTGAGAATCTGCACAATATTTTCAGGCGGTTTCACAAAAGAGACGTGCAGGGTGCCGATAACCTCGCCACTTACAATGAGGGGCAGGGCAATGGTTGAATTGAGCCCCACCGTAGAAAGCGGCATGGGCGAATCACCGAAATCATGACTTGCCAGATCATTGATGACCACAGGCTTGCGCGAAGCAATGGCAAGCCCGGCCACAGTGTTCTGGGCAATGCGGGTGTTGGAGAGCGATTCCACCACGGTGCCGTCGGCCGCAGTAAAAAGATTGAGAAATTCCCTCTCTGCATCATAAAGATTGATACAGAAGCGGTCATAGTGAAACAAAACGCGTAGCTGCTTTGCCAGCATGCGAAAAAAAGCATTACGGTCCATTTTTCCCACAACCAGCCGGGCCAGATGATGTACGACCTGGCCTACTGTCTGGGAAGGATTACTTAAACCATCTGCCGAAATCTCGTAGGGCATAACTCACCTCTGCCCACATTTAATCATTCTATTGCCCAAATACAAGCAGTTTTACCCAAAATGGGCATTATTAATTGATCAACCAATCAACATTGTGAAAAAAAATCCTTATATGGCGCTAATTACCCACCTAGTTACTATTTTGGCATGCACCTTGCTAATACCTGATCAAGACTAGGGTACAACAAGTGATCAAATTGCATATACGGCGTAATACAAGCATTTTGCCTTGTATTTAAATACACCGAAAATGCATATGTGCATAAAAAGTATGCAATTAGTGATCTCTTGTACATTAATCTACGTTTTATTACTACCATACTATCTAAGGAGACAAGTATGACAACCCACTTTGTGGTGCATGAACCCGGCGACAGCGTCGGCGTGGTCGTGGTTGAAGGCGTCAAGAAGGGCGACCAACTCAACGGCTGGGTAATGGACGGCGACACCACCTTGGTGTTTGAAACCCTGAGCGACATTCCGATCGGTCACAAAATTGCCCTTCAGGATCTTGCTGAAGGCGACACCGTTATCAAATACGGCACCGACATCGGCAAGGTGGTCAAGCCCATCAAGCGTGGCGAGCACCTGCATGTGCACAACGTCAAAACCAAGAGGTGGTAAACCAATGAATAAGACAATTATGGGCTACCGCCGCGAAAATGGCCGCGTGGGCATCCGTAACCATGTGATCATTCTGCCTTTGGACGACCTTTCCAACGCCGCTTGCGAAGCCGTGGCCAACAACATCAAGGGCACTATGGCCCTGCCCCACGCTTATGGCCGCCTGCAGTTCGGTGAAGACCTCGACCTGCATTTCCGCACCCTTATCGGCACGGGCAGCAACCCCAACGTGGCCGCCGTTGTCGTTATCGGCATCGAGCCCGTTTGGACCCAGCGCGTGGTTGACGGTATTGCCAAAACTGGCAAGCCTGTTGTGGGCTTCGGCATTGAACAGCACGGCGACCTGGAAACCATCCGCGCCGCTTCCCTCAAAGCCAAAGAATTTGTCCACTACGCCACCGAACTGCAGCGCACCGAATGCAGCCTTGACGAACTGTGGGTTTCCACCAAGTGCGGCGAATCCGACACCACTTCCGGTATTGCCGCCAACCCCACCGTTGGTAACGCTTTCGACAAACTGTGGGAAGCCGGCGCCACCACCCTGTTCGGTGAAACCACCGAAATCACTGGCGGCGAACATCTGGTCATGGCCCGCTGTGCCAATGACGACGTGCGCTCCAAGTTCAAGGCTTTCTTTGACCGCTACGCCAAGCTTGTTGACGACAACAAGACCAACGACCTTTGCGACTCCCAGCCCACCAAGGGCAACATCGAAGGCGGCCTGACCACCATCGAAGAAAAAGCTCTTGGCAACATCCAGAAGATCGGCCGCAAGGCTCCGGTCATCGGCTGCCTCGACAAGGCCGAAACCCCCACCGGCCCCGGCCTGTGGTTCATGGACTCCTCTTCCGCCGCAGCCGAAATGGTCACCCTGTGCGCTGCCTCCGGATTTGTGGCCCACTTCTTCCCCACCGGCCAGGGCAACATCATCGGCAACCCCATCCTGCCCGTGATCAAACTGTCGGCCAACCCCCGCACCGTGCGTACCATGAACGAACATGTCGACGTGGACGTTTCCGGCCTGCTGCGCCGCGAAATCAACATGGATCAGGCTGGCGACATGCTGCTTGAAATGCTCGTTCGCACCTGCAACGGCCGTAACACCGCGGCTGAAGCTCTGGGTCATCGTGAATTTATCATGACCCGTCTGTACGAAAGCGCATAAAGGATTACTTAAGAGCCGGCGCCGGTAAAAACCCCGGCGTCGGCCCTTCGTCCTTTCGGGCGCAATGCCAAATGCAATGCCGCAAGCTGGTAGCGCCCCCCCCATACACTACCTGTGTTTGAGGTAAATATGTCAAAGAAAATATTTTCTACGCTTTATTTCAAAGTGCTTTTGGGCATCGCCCTCGGCATTGCGTTTGGATTCATTCAGCCTGATATTGCCGTAAAACTCAAACCGCTCGGCGACGTCTTCATCAATTTGATCAAGATGATCATTACGCCCGTTATCTTCTGTACGGTTGCCGTGGGCATTGCCCGTATGGAAAGCCTTAAGGCTGTTGGTCGCGTTGGCGGTAAAACACTGCTTTATTTCGAAATTGTCACTACTCTTGCACTGTTTATCGGCCTTGTTGTCGTGCATTTCGTCCAGCCCGGCGCCGGCATCCATGCCGACCCCGCCACTATGGACGCCTCTGCTCTGGGCAAGTTCGCGCATGCCAAACAACAGACCACCCAGGAATTCCTCATGGGCATCATCCCCCACAGCGTGGTGGGTGCCTTTGCTGAAGGAAATCTTCTGCAGGTGCTTCTGTTCTCCGTGCTTTTCGGCATGAGCCTTTCCCACATGGGCGAAAAGCCCAAGATGGCCATTCTCGGCACGCTTGACCGTTTCAGCAACGCCTTCCTCGGTGTGGTTAACCTGATCATGAAGCTTGCGCCCATCGGTGCATTCGGCGCTATCACGTTTACCATCGGCAAGTACGGCGTGGGCGCTCTGGCCTCACTGGGCAAGCTTGTGGCCTGCCTTTACATTACAAGCGCGCTCTTCGTTATCATTATTCTGGGCCTTGTCTGCAAATTCTCCGGCATCAACATCTGGCAGCTTATCAAGTACATGAAGGAAGAAATCTTCATCACGCTTGGCACCGCCAGCACTGAAGCCGTTCTGCCCCGCAGCATGGAAAAGATGGAAGCCCTCGGCATCAAGAAGTCCGTTGTGGGCCTCGTGTTCCCCACTGGCTACTCCTTCAACCTTGACGGTGCTGCCATCTATCTTACCATGGCCGCTTCCTTCATCGCCCAGGCTATGGACATCCATCTGGATCTCCAGCACCAGATCACGCTGATGCTCGTCCTGCTGCTGACCTCCAAAGGCGGCGCGGGTGTTGCCGGCGCGGCTCTTATTGCCCTGGCAGCTACCCTGTCGGCCACCAATATCATTCCTGTGGTCGGTATGACCCTGGTTATCGGTATTGACCGCATTCTTAACGAAATGCGCGCCGTGGTTAACCTCATCGGCAACTGTGTGGCCACCGTGGCCATCGGCCGCTGGGAAAAATCCATTGACCTTGACCGCGCCAACCTCGTGCTCAGCGGCAAGGTTGATGTGGAAGATCTGCTGGACAAGGACGTGGACCTCGACGTCATCGACAATGCTTCCCCGGTTGCCGCGCCGCAACCTGGCAAGTAGGGCAACTCACTCCTCCATGCCCAATTGAGTGCGCCCATCCGTCAACGTTCGCCATACCGACGGATGGGCGCAAAATTTTCAACAAAAGCTCCGCTAAGGCTCATCTCATGCGTTTTGTCATCAACCGCCAGTTCGACCGCCTGCCTGCCGGAATCATAAATCAGTATTCCAACCTCGCGGTTGCCGACATCTGCGATGCCTTGGGCCGCAACGCTGCCTTTCCGTCAGCTCTCAAGCCTCTGGGCGTCAGCCGCATACTTGGTTCGGCCTACACGGTGAACCTGCCTGCCAGCGAAAATCTGTTGCTGTATTACGCGGTCGACAATGCCAACCCCGGCGATGTGCTTGTGGTGTCGTGCGGGGCATATGAAGAACGCGCAGTCTGCGGAGAAATAATGGCCAATCTGGCCATGAAGCGCGGACTGGCCGGGTTTGTTATCGACGGAGCCGTACGGGACGCACGTGCGCTGAAAGAGCTGCCTTTTCCCGTATACGCACGCTCCGTCTCTCCCAATGGTCCTTACAAAGACACCTGCGGCGAAATAAACGTGCCCATCAGTATTGGTAACGTGGTCATAAACCCCGGCGACATAATTGTGGCTGATGACGACGGAATCGTGGCCGTGCGCGCCGAAGAAGCTGAAGGACTGGCTGCGCAGGCTGAGAAAATTACTGCCGACGGGCTGGAAAAACTGCGCCGCATTGAAGAGCGGGGTACTCTGGATTTCACCTGGCTGTACGAAAAACTCAGAAGATCCTGCTGCACCATCAACAACGGCTGCTAAATTTTTTTGATTTTCGGGAAGTGGCGTAAGGAAAGGGCAATAGCCTGGCAACAGGCCTTAACTGCAAAACGCTGGCAAACATACGGCACAGGCCGCAATAAACAGTTTTTTAAATAAAACATTCTTCCGGCCCTGAACGCCGCGCTCCTTATCATTGCTCTTTTATCCATATCCCCAAGAAAGCACTGGCAGATACGGCAATGATGCGGCGCTGATTCGCCAGAGGCAAGAAACCCCGGCTTGACCGGGGTTTCTTAATTTTTATGCAGACGGACGCGTCAGTCGATGGGATGCCCCGCCGCGCGGTATTCATTGAGCTTGTTGCGCAGGGTGCGTACTGAAATGCCCAGAAGGTCGGCAGCCTGTGTCCGGTTGCCCGATGTGGCTTCCAGCCCCTTGAGGATCATTATGCGCTCCATTTCGTGCAAAGGTATAACAGCACCGCCGGATACGTTTGCAGAGGCCTGAGGCGCGACGTATGCGCCTTCTCGGGCGTCCTGAGTATCTGCCGCATCAAACGAATGTGCAGTGTCCTGAACAGGCCGTGTTGCGCCAAATTCGGCTGTGCCCACTGCCGTCTCATCAGAAACAAATTCCGCCTCGTCTTCTTCAAACAACGGCCAGTCGTCATTTTCCAGCAAAAAGTGGCGCGGTTCTATGGGGCGGCCGTTAGCCAGAAGCACGGCGCGCTCCATCAAGTTCTGTAACTCACGCACATTACCGGGAAAATCATAGCCGCGCAGCCAGTCAACGGCGCTCTGAGACAGGGCAGCCTGAGGCAACTGGTATTCGCGCACATACATGTCCATGAAAAAATGGGCCAGTTCAAGCACATCATCGCAGCGTTCGCGCAATGAAGGCAGGCGCAGAGGAATGACATTGAGCCTGAAATAGAGGTCCTGACGGAACTTGCCCTGCTTGACCCAATCTTCAAGATCGCGGTTTGTTGTGGCCAGCACGCGCACATCCACCTTGAGAGTTTCCGTGCCGCCCACGCGGTCCACCTCGCCCTCCTGAAGCACGCGCAACAGCTTGGCCTGCAAAGCCATATCCATTTCAGAAATTTCGTCCAGCAGCAGGGTGCCGCCGTCAGCCAGCTCGAACTTGCCGGGCTTGCGGGCTATGGCTCCGGTAAAAGCGCCCTTTTCATGCCCGAAAAGCTCGCTTTCAAGAAGATGTTCCGGCAGAGCAGCGCAGTTGACTGCCACAAAGGCCTTGTCCCCGCGCTTGCTCATAGCATGCAGGTAGCGGGCGAACATTTCCTTGCCCGTGCCCGATTCGCCGGTAATGAGCACCGTGGCTTTTGATCCGGCTACCTGACGGGCCAGTTGCAGCACCCTGACCATAGCCTGATGCCTGCCCACAATGCGCGGTCCGGTTGTATTCACATAGTGGGGTTTTCGCCCGCCAAGTGTGGACGTAGAGGGCGCTGCGGCCTTGCGTGATGCCGAGTTGCCCACGGAGCGGGCAACAGCCACAATGCGTTCCACATCAAGAGGCTCCAGCCAGTAATCCTGCGCCCCAAGACTCATGAGGCGCTCGGCTTCGTCAGCTGTTCCCTTGTCGGTAATAACGATCACCGGTGGAAAATTGGGATCTTCGGCTCCCACAGCCAGAAGATCTTCCACCCGAAAGCCGGGCAGGGAAGGACGCGCAAAAATAATCCCCGGGCCGGATTTGCGGATAAATACGGAGGCACCCTTGAGATTTTCAGCAATACCAAGTTCATACCCGGCATCACGCAGGGCAGGAAAGACCGTAGTTACAGCCTGGGCAGGAGTGAGAAATAGCAGACGGCGCGTCAACATGGTTTTTTCTTACCGTGTAGCGCGATACAATGCAACCAACTGACGCCAAAAGACATTAAAACTGTGCAGGGTTGCAATACGGCATAGCTGTCACAGACACGCATGTTCTTTTTACAGACCAGTGAAACAGGGCTTTATACACGTCAAACTAGCTGGCTCTGAAAGGGCAGGTTAATTTTTAAAACGCTCCAGAATGACCATGCAACAATGCTGACAATATCCGAAGCCTGCCGTATATAAAACACATGTCCAACATCCAATTACTGAAAATTCTGGAAGAAGTGGCCGCTGGAGGGCTGAAGCCTGAAACAGCTCTGGACCTTCTTGGAACGCAAGCCGTGCGCGATACGCTGCATGCCCTTACCCTTGACCCACAGCGAATGCTGCGCACCAGCCTTTCCGAGGTTGTTCTGGCCCAGGGCAAGAGCGACGGCGCACTGCTGGCGGCTGTTGAAGGTCTGGCACGGCACGGTGAGGTGTTGGTCAGCCGGGTGACTCCTGCTCAGGCAGCCCTGCTTGAAGAACGTTTTTCGGTGGGCCACTACTGGCCCGATGCCCGTCTGTTTTCCCTGGGTGGAGCATCAGGTTTTGCCAAAGCAATGAAGGCTCCCTGGCCGCTTGCCGGGGAAGTACTCGTAGTTACCGCAGGTGCGGCTGATCTTCCCGTTGCGCTTGAAGCATACTGTTCTCTTGCGTTCTGGGGCAAGGAATGCGGGTTGATAACAGATGTAGGCGTGGCCGGCCTCGACAGGCTTACAGTACACGTTGAAGCCCTGCGCAAGGCCCGTATCATCATTACTGTTGCCGGTATGGAAGGGGCATTGCCCGGAGTGCTGGCAGGTCTTGTATCCTGCCCGGTTCTGGCAGTACCCACATCTGTGGGCTATGGCATCGGGGCAGGGGGCTTTGCGGCGCTTTCAACCATGCTCAGCACCTGCGTGCCCGGCGTGGCTACCCTCAATATCGATAATGGCTTTGGCGCTGCGGCCTTTGCCGCAAAATTGCTGAACAGGGCATAGACTACTGGAATTATTTATAAAGATAGATACTCTTTTGAAGTAAGGCTTATTCCCCACACTGTTTTGCCTAAGCCATCTATTATTCAGCTTTATCACAAAAAATTTCTGCCCGGAAACTGCTTTCCTCGGGCATATTCACATTAAAATCCTGCTCTGCGTGAATTCAAATAACCGTTTCAGTGGTTCATCAGACAAAACAGACAGTGCCGCCATCAAGCTCAACGGACTTGGTGGCGGCACTGTCTGTATATTAGTTACGCTGGTATCAGGCCCAGCCGCTGGTGACGGCTCCCAGACCAAGCATGTTGGCGGTGGCCATTCTGAATTGCGTCTGCATGAAAGACTGGGCACTTTCCTTTGACAAAAGCTGATCCGAAGCAGCTGTTCCGTCTATTATGACGGAAGGCGCATAGGAAGTAACATCTGTTGTATCTGGCGGTGTGTTCTGAACCACCACAGTCAGACCAGACATAGGTTCGAAGTACATCATGGCAGCCCTCCTTGCGGGGTGGCGTCAATATCAGCGGCGACCCTTCTGGGCGGGTTTCTTTTTTTCCTTTTCCACAGGCTTTTCAGGAGCGGTAACCGGCACATCCGGCACCAGACTGTCAGCCTCATACTCGGAAAGGTTTTTCTCGCCCTTGAGATAGGCCAGCTCAAGAGCCATTATCTTTTCAAACTCTGCCATCGCCTTACGCGCTACAGGCTCGCCACGCGGGTTGATGGCCTTGGTGGGATCAATAAACTTGCCGTTCTGGCGGAGCCTGAAATCCAGATGCGGCCCCGTTGCCAGACCAGTGCTGCCCACGAATCCTATGACCTGTCCCTGCCGGACCCGCTGGCCCGTTGCCAGGCCTCGCGCATATCCCGAAAGGTGGGCATACATAGATTCCAGCCCGGCTACGTGCTTGACGATGATCTGGTTGCCATAGCCGCCAGCCCAGCCGCGCTGTGTAACCAGTCCGTCGCCTACAGCCTTTACGGGCGTACCTGTTGGCGCGGCGTAGTCCACGCCATGATGTGCCCGTCTATAATTTAATATGGGGTGCAAACGGCTGTTTGTAAAGCGTGAGCTTATGCGCGTGAAGGCAAGAGGAGCCTGCAACAAGGTTTTACGCAGGTTTTCGCCTTTGCGGTTGTAATATTCAGCCCTTTGGCTGCCGTCACGAAACAGGTAGGCTTCGTAGGTTTTTCCCTTGTTGGTGAAGTGGGCGGCCAGAATGCGGCCGTAGCCCTTGTACTCGCTGTCGCGATAGCGTTTTTCCACCAGGACGGAAAAAGAGTCACCTGACTGAAGGTCGCGAATGAAATTCACTTCAGAACCAAAAAGATCTGCCAGCTTGAGCGCCATTTGCGGGTTTTCGCCAATGTCGGCCACAGCCTGAAAAAGGTTGTCATTGATGGTGGCTTCAACAGAAGCCAGCAAGACAACATATTCAATAGGCTCCACCCTTGCGGCAGGATTTTCCGTGCCCTCAACCACAAGACGGCGGCGGCTGTCTATTTCGTATTCAAAGCGCTTAACCTGCCCGGTTTCCTTGTCTGTCACAACAATATAGGGCTGGCCTTCGCGGAAGGAACGCATGGAAAAAACCTGCCGTGCGGCACTGACGTACTGGTTTACTCCCTGTCCCCCGGCGCTTTCCAAGACCTTGCTGACCGTATCGCCTTTTTCAAAGGTTCCTTTGGTAACAGCTTCGCCGGGTGCAGCGCCTTCATCAGCAGCATCGGCAGCAGCATCAGCATTGGCTGTAGCGCCGTCGGCGCTCTGGCCTGCAACGTTATCTGTGGCAGTATCTGCAGAAGTATCTGTTTTTTCTGAAGGGGAAGAGTCGGCGGAGGTAGAATCTGTGGCAGTGGAGCCTTCAGCTTCTGAAGTGGGAGATTGAGACGCGTGCGTGCTGGCGGAACTTTCACCAGCGCTGTCTGTAGTGCCTGATCCTGCCGCTGTGGTTTGTTGCTGCTCTGGGCCGTTGCCGGAAATGCCTAATAGCCCCGTATGGCGCGCCAAAACAAAACCCAGCAACGCCAGAAGCAAGACCCCTACCAACCATAGTCTTTTCATCGTGAACCCCATTGGAAGCTTATACGCATGGGGGCCTGCCTTGTCCAGTTCTGCAAATTTGTTCCTGCTGTATCTTCTTTTTGATAATTATATTGTCTATATTACATTAATAATCATAATTATTATTCTATATTTATTATTGATCAGTGAGAGCCCGCACTTCCCCACAGACACATATGGATCACATTATTGTTCAAATGAGTCGCAGCAGACAAAAACAGTGCAGTTTTCCACAGTTGTCCACAAGGACGGCTGTTTGCAGGCCATGATGGACCTCTTGTTTGCGTTCATCTTTTGTGTTATGAATACCCCTTGTTCCTGTACGGCGAAAGCCGGAAAAAACGGGCCTGAAAATGGCCGCGGAAAAGTCTTTATCCACAGGGCGCGCCCTGAGTGGACACAGAACCACAGAGCTATGCTGAAAAACGAGTTGCGGGATATACTGGCCGAAAACCAGACCATTACAGGAGAAACATCCTGGCTGGACAGCCTTACACTGCGCCAGGAAGAAAACACACTGAAAGTGGTTTTTCCGCACATGTATTTCGCGGCCTGGTTCAGCCAGCACAAACGCGCCGCCTTTGAAGAAGCCGTTAACCGCCATTTTAATGAGCAGCAGGCAAGTCCGGCGCCGCAGATAGTTTATGAGCGCACTTCTGCCAGTGCCCGGGACGTGGCAACCGTCATGCCCGCAAGCCGCAGTTCCCTTTCGTACAGTGCTGAAAGCGAGGGCCCGCAGGACGATCCTTTTGCCGGATTTATTTTTAACGGCAAAAATACCTTTCCTCTGGCTACAGCCAAAGAAATTTCCGGAAACACCAATACCACAGCCTACAATCCTTTTCTGGTCTGCGGGCGAAGCGGCACTGGCAAAAGCCTTCTTTTACAGTCAATGGCAACCACGCTGGCGCGCACAACTGATGCAGCGCGTATGGTCTGCACCAATCCCGCCCGCTTTTTTTCTGAAGACACTGCCTGGGCCAAAAGCCCCGAGCTTTTCTGGCAGCGTTATGACGTGCTGATGCTGGACGATATACAGGACATGTCCAGCCACAGCGGCTGGCAGAATAAGCTCGTGGCCTGTATGGACGCCTGCCCGGGCAGACAGGAAAACACCTCGTCTCCTGAACGCCAGCAGGTTGTTCCGGTAACAGGCACAACGGCTTTTCACAGTAACAGAAAAAGAAGAGCCAGCCCCCGCATGATTTTTGCCTGCTCCGGGCAGACACAGACCCTCAGGGCGCTGGACGAACGCCTGCGTTCCCGGCTTGAGAGCGGTCTTGTGGTGGAATTGATGGAGCCTGACCTGGATGTACGCCTGCGTTACCTGCAGCTCATGTGCAAAGAACGCCGCCTGCCCCTCACAAGGGAACAGCTGCTCTTTCTTGCGCAGCGTTGTTCGCAATTTCGTCTTTTGCAGGGTCTTATTCTCAAGGTTGGAGCATATTGCGCTGTCAAAGGGCTTAATCTGACCCAGACTGACCTTGAAAACATTGTGCGTACTGGCGTTGCTGAAAAAATGCCGGGCTGCAGAGAAATTCTCGCCGAAGTGGCGAAGGGTCTCAACCTCAAGCCTGACGACGTGCTCGGCGGCAAACGGCGGCCAGACCTTGTGCTGGCAAGGCAGATAGCCATGTATGTATGCCGTCAGAAACTGGGACTTTCCTACCCGGAACTGGGCAGGGCATTTGGCGGACGTGACCATAGTACAGTCATCCATGCCATTAAAAAGATTAACAAACTTCTAGTTAGTGACAAAAGGGTACAGAAGTTAGTGACAGAGTTTGAAATGAAAACCCCCTGACCGTCCAGAAGGGCCATCAGCCTTGGCGGTTGTTACTGACGTTCCTTGGGAGCACGTTGGGATGTTCCATAAAAAATTCAATCTTTACAAAGCGTTTTATAAATTACGAACAAAGAAACAAGGCTAATAATAGTTAAGGAAAGAATTTATGAAATTAACTGTTAATAAAGAACAAATCATTGAAGGCCTGTTGAAGGCTGTTGCCATTATTCCTGCCAAGGCAGGTGCGCAGTATCTGCGTTCTATCTGGCTCAAGGCTGAAGAGGGCGGGCTTTCCGTCATGTCCACTGACGCCAACATTGAGTTCACTGGCCGTTATCAGGCTGAAGTGGCGCAACCCGGCCTTATAGGCGTACAGGGCAGAGCCTTTGTGGATCTGGTGCGTCAGCTGCCTTCTGGGGTGCTGCATCTTTCTCTTGATGAAGCTTCGGGCAACCTGCTTATTGAACAGGGACGTCGTTCCTACAAGCTTCCTGTGAGCGGGGCAGAGTGGTTTCAGAATTTTTCCACCTTTCCTGACGAGAATACCGTAACTTGGTCTGGCGATTTTCTTCAGGACCTGCTGGACAAGGTGACCTTCTGCATCAGCGAAGACGACGCAATGGACGCCATTGCCTGCCTGTGCATGAAGCCCAAGGGCAACGGGCGTATCGACGTTTGCGGCCTTAACGGCCATCAGTTCGCTCTTGTGTCCTTTACGCACGACGAACTGGCCGAGCGCCTGCCTGAAGAAGGCATTCTCATCCAGAAGAAGTACCTTCAGGACATCAAGAAATGGCTGGGCGTGGACGAAATTGAGCTGAACATCACTGAAAAGCGCCTTTACCTCCGCAGCCTTGGCAAGGCCGAGACCTTGAGCCTGCCCCGGGCTGCCCACCAGTACCCGGACTACAATATCTTCATGAGCAAGCTGGCCAGCGGCGACATGCATCCTATGACGCTTGAGCGCAAGGAAGCTATGGAAGCTCTGGGCCGCATACTCATCTTTAATACAGAAAGCGACCGTTGCACCTATATGGACCTTTCCGCCAGCGAAGCCCTGCTTTCTGCTCAGGGTCAGGACGTGGGCTCTGCCAACGAAAGCCTTGAAGTTACCTATGGCGGCGATATCAAGCGTATCGCCTTTCCCACACGCAGCCTTATGGATGTGTTGTCCCACTTCGTGTCCGCCAAGATCGACATGATGCTTACCGGAGCGGAAGGCCCTTGCGGCATACGCGGCGCGGACGACCCGGACTACACAGTTATTATCATGCCCATGAAGGTTTCTGAAACGACCTACTATAGCGAGGAAGACGTTTAATGGCTCCCCAAACCCCCGGTAACGGCGGCTACAACGCCTCTTCCATTACCATTCTGGAAGGGCTCTCTGCCGTGCGCAAGCGCCCGGCCATGTACATTGGTTCCACAGACACGCGTGGCCTGCACCACCTGGTTTACGAAGTGGTGGACAACTCCATTGACGAAGCCATGGCTGGCTACTGCTCGCGGGTTACCGTCATCCTGCACGCTGACAACAGCGTTACCGTGCGCGACGATGGCCGCGGCATTCCTGTGGATATTCATCCCAAGGAAGGCGTGCCTGCTGTTCAGGTTGTCATGACCAAACTGCATGCCGGCGGCAAGTTTGACAATTCCAGCTACAAGGTGTCTGGCGGTCTGCACGGCGTCGGCGTTTCCTGCGTGAACGCCCTTTCCGAAGAACTGACAGTGACTGTGCGCCGTGACGGCAAGCGTTACCGCCAGCATTATTCACGGGGTATTCCCCAGGACGAACTGACAGTTATCAGCGAAGGCGTTGACGGCCACGGTACCACCGTGCGCTTCAAGCCGGACGAAGAAATATTTGAAGTCTCTGAATTTTCTTACGATACGCTCAAAAAGCGCTTTGAAGAGCTGGCCTATCTCAACAAGGGCCTGACCATTGAATGCATTGACGAGCGCATCGGCGAAACCCACGTTTTTCATGCAGAAGGCGGCATTCGCCAGTTTGTGGGTGATCTCAATTCCGGCGAGCAGGGCATTCATCCCATCATTTTCGGCGAAGGCTTTGTTGAAAGCGTCACCGTTGATTTTGCCCTTCAGTACAATGCCGGGTACAAGGAAAATATCCTTACCTTTGCCAACAACATCCGCACCAAGGAAGGCGGCACCCACCTTGTGGGCTTCCGCACGGCCCTTACCCGCGCCATTAACGGCTACATCAAGGGCCAGGCCGACCTTGTAAAAAAGATGAAAAACACCAGTTTGTCTGGTGACGACGTGCGCGAAGGCCTCACTGCGGTTGTCAGCGTCAAGCTGCCTCAGCCGCAGTTTGAAGGGCAGACCAAGACCAAGCTTGGCAACAGTGAAATAGCGGGCATTGTGGCAGGCGCTGTTTATGACCGTCTTACGGTCTATTTTGAAGAAAATCCCAAGGATATCCGGCTTATTATCGACAAGGCCGTGGACGCTGCCCGCGCCCGCGACGCCGCCCGCCGTGCCAAGGAACTGGTACGCCGCAAGGGTGCGCTTTCGGATAACTCCCTGCCGGGCAAACTGGCTGACTGCCAGAGCAAGGATCCTGTTGAATCCGAACTTTTCATCGTGGAAGGTGATTCGGCAGGCGGTTCGGCCAAGCAGGGGCGCAATCCCAAAAATCAGGCCATTTTGCCCCTGCGCGGCAAAATTCTGAATACCGAGCGCACCCGTTTTGACAAAATGCTGGCCAACAAGGAAGTAAAAGCCCTTATTACGGCTATGGGCGCAGGCATTGGCGAGGAAGACACCGACCTCGACAAGCTGCGTTACCACAAGATCATCATCATGACAGACGCCGACGTGGACGGAGCGCATATCCGCACACTGCTGCTGACCTTCTTTTTTCGTCAGTATCAGGAAATGGTGGAGCGCGGCTTTGTCTACATTGCCCAGCCGCCGCTGTACCGTGCGCACAATTCGCGCATGGAAAAGTTCATCAAGGACGATACAGAGCTCAATGCCTTTCTGCTTTCGCGTGTAAGCGAAGACGTGACCATTCTGGCAACCAACGGAAAGGAATACACGGGATCGGACCTTACCGCGCTTGTGGAACGCGTGGAAACCATTGAAGCGCGTCTGAACGATGCTGAAATGAGCGGTATTCCGCGTGACCTCTTCCTGGCCATGAGCACCTATCCCGAACAGATAGACCAGACCATGCTGGAACGGCAGGACACAGGCCTCACTGACTGGCTCAACGAGCGTGGCTATATGCTGACCCTCGAGCACGAAAAAAGTGAAGACGAAGAAGAGCGCATGTTCGCCATATTCGAGAATACCGGGGGCCATCAGACCCGGCGCGGCATGGAATTCTTTGCTTCGCGTCTGTACCGTATAACCTGGCAGCTTTTTGCCGACCTGCGTGAAGAATGCGGCGGTCTTGATTTCAGCATTCGCCGCAAGGATGGCGAAGTACCTGCTGAAAGCCTTGCCGATCTTATCCGCATGGTGCTGGACGAAGCCCGCAGGGGCATCAACATCCAGCGCTACAAGGGTTTGGGTGAAATGAACCCCGAACAGCTCTGGGTGACAACGATGAATCCCGAAAACCGCATTCTTTTACAGGTATCTGTGGAAGACGCCAATGAGGCTTCGGACGCTTTTGTGGAACTTATGGGTGACCGGGTTGAGCCGCGCCGAGAGTTCATCGAGCGTAACGCCCTTGCTGTTCACGATCTGGATATTTAATGGAATAGCATGCTGGAAGTATATATTGTGAGGGGAGGCCCCTGTTGTACTGGCGCCTCTTTTTCATGCTTTCCGGCAGAGTTTTATTTTGTGTGATGCGAAAATATCGACCGCCAGCCGGCTGTTTTCGCAAGTAACGATTGAAAAGGGGTTACGGGGCCTTGTGCCCCGACCGCCAGAGGCGGTCACCCAACTACCCCTCAAAAAAAGCAGTGAGGCCCGCAGTGGCAGAAATGCAGCAGCCGCAGATAAGCATAGAAACAGAACTCCGCAAGTCGTATCTGGAGTATTCCCTTTCGGTCATCATCGGGCGCGCCATTCCCGACGCGCGTGACGGCCTGAAGCCCGTACACAGGCGCATCATGTTCGCCCAGTACGAGCTTGCCAACAACTACAACCGCCCGCATAAAAAATCCGCCCGCGTGGTCGGTGACGTTATCGGTAAATATCACCCCCACGGTGACTCGGCTGTGTATGACGCCCTGGTGCGTATGGCGCAGGAATTTTCCATGCGCGATCCTCTGGTGGACGGGCAGGGCAACTTTGGCTCCATCGACGGCGACGCCCCGGCAGCCATGCGTTACACTGAAGTGCGCATGTCCAAGCTGGCTCAGGAATTTCTGGGCGACCTGGACAAAAACACCGTAGATTTCCGGCCCAACTACGACAATACCTTGCAGGAACCCACGGTTATGCCCAGCAAGGTGCCCAACCTGCTGGTCAACGGCAGCTCGGGTATTGCCGTTGGTATGGCCACCAATATTCCGCCCCACAACCTGGGCGAGCTGTGCGATGCCCTGCAGGTGCTGCTGGACAATCCCCAGTGCAGCGTCGACGATCTTATGGAGCATGTGAAAGGCCCGGACTTTCCCACCAGCGGTTTTGTCTATGCTGGCAAGGGACTTTACGACGCCTACCACACCGGACGCGGTACCGTTAAGGTGCGTGGCCGTATGGAAATCGAAGAGCGCAAGAAGGGTTTTCAATCCATTGTTATCAGAGAAATTCCTTACGGGCTCAACAAGTCTTCGCTGGTGGAAAAAATCGCGGCTCTGGTCAATGACCGCAAGATCGACGGCATCACCGACCTGCGCGACGAATCTGACCGCAAGGGTATCCGCGTGGTTATCGATCTCAAGCGCGGCACCATCCCTGATATCGTCATCAACGGCCTGTACAAGTTCACTCCGCTGGAAACGAGCTTTGGCATCAACATGCTGGCCGTTGTGGACAACCGCCCGCAGCTGCTGAACCTCAAGACAGCCCTGACCTGCTTTGTGGATCACAGGCGTGAAGTGGTCATTCGACGCACGCGGTATGATCTGGAAAAAGCTGAGGCCCGCGCCCATATTCTTGAAGGCCTGCGCGTTGCCATCGACAATATTGACGAGGTTGTGGCTCTTATCCGCGCGTCTGCG
>NZ_JASGDK010000087.1:0-9048 GCF_047607245.1 Desulfovibrio sp. | reverse complement strand
GTCGCCCGTGTGAACGCCCATGGGGTCAAGATTTTCAATGGAGCAAATGATGACGCAGTTATCCTTGGCGTCGCGCATCACTTCCATTTCAACTTCTTTCCACCCAAGCACGCTCTGCTCGATCATGACTTCAGTAGTGGGGCTGGCTGCCAGGCCGTTGCTTGCAACCTTTTCAAGGTCGGCAAGATTATAGGCTACGCCGCCGCCCGTGCCGCCCAGGGTAAAGGCCGGGCGCACAATAAGGGGGAAAGGCAGTATGTTGCCGAGGTGGCGAACTTCTTCAATATTTCTGGCAATGCCGCTGGCAGGCATATTGAGGCCAATGTGCTCCATCGCTTCGCGGAAAAGCTCACGGCTTTCGGCCTTTTCAATAACCTCAGCGCGCGCACCGATAAGTTCAACGCCGTACTCCGCCAAAACGCCGCTCTTGGCAAGTCCAAGAGCGGCGTTCAAAGCCGTCTGCCCGCCAAGGGTCGGTAAGAGTGCATCGGGGCGTTCTTTTCGGATAATGGCAGTCAGGGTATCATGTTCGATGGGTTCCACATAGGTGGCGTCGGCCAACTGGGGATCGGTCATGATGGTAGCGGGATTGGAGTTGACCAGCACCACTTCATAGCCCTCTTCTTTAAGGGCTTTGACAGCCTGTGAGCCGGAGTAATCAAACTCGCAACCCTGGCCGATGATGATGGGTCCCGCGCCGATAACAAGAATCTTGTGTAAATCCGTACGCTTAGGCATTGGACATTCCTGCGGCTTTGGAGATCGGTACGAAAGGGGCGGCTCAAGAGCCACCGTTTGCTCAAACTAAAGAATAATACATGTACTTCGACTTAACGTCAACATTTTCTCTGAGCGGGCAAACAGGAACACCGTAGCCCATTAAAGCCTTGCGCACCATCCTGATTTACGCAATAATTCAGCCCTTGAATCCATAAGGGGGCTTGATAATGCAAGGTATAAAAAAAGTTGTTCTCGCCTATTCTGGCGGGCTTGATACATCGGTTATTCTAAAGTGGCTTATTGAGACTTACAAGTGCGAAGTCATCGCCGTCACCGCCAACCTTGGCCAGCCTGAAGATCTTTCCGGCGTGGAAGAAAAGGCGCTCAAGACCGGGGCTTCCAAGGCCTACGTTGTTGATCTGCGCGAAGAAATGGCCAAGGATTTTGTATTCCCGATGATGCGCGGCGCGGCCATCTATGAAGGACGCTACCTGCTCGGAACTTCCATTGCACGCCCTCTCATTGCCAAAGCTCTGGTTGACATTGCCCGCAAGGAAGGCGCCGACGCCATTTCGCACGGCGCCACCGGCAAAGGCAATGACCAGGTTCGTTTTGAGTTTGCCGCCAGCGCGCTGGCCCCTGACATCAAGGTGATCGCCCCCTGGCGCGAATGGGAACTCATGTCCCGCACGGCCCTCACCGCCTTTGCCGAAAAGCACGGCATTCCCATTTCCAGCGCCGCCAAACGCTACAGCATGGACGCCAACATGCTGCACACAAGCTTTGAAGGCAGCGAGCTGGAAAACCCCGGCAATGAACCGCACGAATCCTGCCACGAGCGCTGCGTGCCCGTTGAGCAGGCGCCGGACACTCCTGAGATTGTCAGCGTTGATTTTGAATGCGGCAACCCGGTTGCCGTTAACGGCAAGGCTCTTTCGCCAGCGGCCATCATTACCACCCTAGCTGAAATCGCTGGACGTAACGGCATTGGCCGCGACGACATGGTGGAAAACCGTTTTGTCGGCATGAAGTGCCGCGGCGTGTACGAAAACCCCGCTGGCACCCTGCTGTACAAACTGCACCGCGACCTCGAAGGCATCTGCCTTGACCGCGAACTGCTCAGCATTCGCGACATGCTGGCCGTGCGTTATTCCCAGTGCGTTTACAATGGCTTCTGGTACTCGCCCGAACGCGAGGCCATGCAGGCCTTTATGGACAAATCGCAGGAAAGCGTCACCGGAACCGTGCGCGCCAAACTGTACAAGGGCGGCGTGTGGCCCCTGGCCCGCACCTCCCCCAATTCGCTTTTCTCCGAGGATCTGGCTACCTTTGAAGGTGGCGACTATGACCATAAGGATGCGGCGGGCTTCATCCGCCTCAACAGCCTGCGGTTGCGGCTGCATGCGGCTGTAAAAAACAAGCTCGAAGGTTAATGCGCCCTGACGGGCCTGCATAATGCCTCCGTCAGCCAGGCAATGGTCCCCGGGCCAACCGTCTGGCAAGCCTTAAAAGGTGGAGCATGGCTCCACTGACAGGCTCAAGGGTGATGGAACTTCGGGGGCAGGGGCGCCTTAGTGAGCGCTCCTGCCCCCGAATTACTACTTTAAAAGCAATGGACACTGCTATGAAGACCAACCAGAGCTGGGGCGGACGCTTCGCCGAAGGCCCCAAGGAAGCTGTAGCCCAGTATACGGACTCCCAATCCTATGACAGGGCGCTTTACGCCCAGGATATTCGCGCTTCGCAAGCCCATGCCCGCATGCTGGGACGCCAGGGCATCATCGCTCCCGGCGAGGCGCAGCTTCTGGTTGAAGGACTCGACCGTGTGCGCGAAGAAATCCGCTCTGGCAATTTTGTCTGGAAGCCGGAACTGGAAGACGTGCACATGAACATCGAGGCACGCCTGACGGAGATTATGGGCAATGTGGGCAAAAAACTGCACACAGGCCGCAGCCGCAATGATCAGGTCGGGCTGAGTTTTCGTCTTTTCGTGGCAGACAGACTGGAAACTTGGCGGCAGCGCGCCGCTGGCCTGTGCGCCGTACTGGTGCAGCGCGCCACCGAACACGCCAATGACATACTGCCAGGCTGCACCCATTTGCAGCCCGCCCAGCCTGTGAGCCTGGCGCACCATCTGCTGGCCTATGCCTGGATGTTCCGGCGCGACGCCCTGCGCCTGACAGACTGTCTTGACCGTGTGTGCATATCCCCTCTAGGAGCGGCTGCGCTGGCAGGTACAACCTATCCTCTTGATCCGCAAAGCGTGGCGGAAGACGTTGGGTTTTCCGGCATTTACGGCAACTCGATGGACGCTGTTTCCGACAGGGATTTCGTGCTGGAAGCGCTTTTTGACGGCTCAACCATCATGATGCACCTGTCACGCCTGTGTGAAGAAATCATTTTGTGGGCCAACCCTGCTTTTGGCTTTGTGCGCCTGCCCGACAGCTACGCCACTGGCTCATCCATTATGCCGCAAAAGAAAAATCCTGACGTTGCCGAACTTATGCGCGGCAAAACAGGACGCGTGTATGGTTCGCTCATGGGCCTGCTCACCATCATGAAGGGTTTGCCCCTGGCCTATAATCGCGACATGCAGGAAGACAAGGAAGGTTTTCTTGACACCGACAAGACCGTTGAAGCCTCCCTGCGCCTTATGGCGGGCATGATGGAAGAACTGACCTTCCGCACTGACCGCATGCGCGAGGCTTGCAAGGCAGGCTTCCTCAACGCCACAGAACTGGCAGACTACCTTGTAGGCAAAGGCTTGCCCTTCCGCGAGGCCCATCACATCACGGGCCAATGTGTGGCCGCCGCCGAAAGCCAGGGCAAGGGGCTTGAAGACCTCACCCTGTCTGAAATGCAGGCGCTTGAACCCCGTATTGAGGAAGATGTTTACGCCATACTGGACTACGCAGCCGCTGTGCGCCGGCGCGAAACCCCCGGAGGCACAGGGCCGCAGTCCGTGGCGGCACAGGTAGCGCAACTCAGAACGTGGCTTGCCGGTATGGACGGCATGACCAGATAGTTCGGAATTAACGCTATGACTGCCTTCACGGATCAGAAGCCGGAAATCCCGCAAAATACCTATTGGCCCCAATGGGTAGAAGACGCGCGCCTGAGTGACGACCTTGCGGCCCAGTCCTACGAAGAGACTCCCCCGCAATGGCGTGCAGCCATCAAAACGGGACTCGCCCTGGCTCATATGCACTTTGGTTCAAGCTCTGATTTACTGCGTGAAGAACGCAGCAACAGGCATTTGGGATTTTGGCAGCGAAGTGAAAGTAGTGCCGCCCCGTGGGCCATCATCGCCTTCACTCCTGCCTATGCAGCGGCTGCCAGACTGGCCGCCGCCTGCATTCCGGCAATCCTTGCTGGTGTGCCCCTGATCGGGGCCGTTTGCGTGGGTGGGCAGCCCCACCGCTCTGCCTTGGTCAGTCTGGAATTGAGTGGTATTGAAGACATCTTTGTTTTAGACTCTACAAAGTTGCAAACTCTGCTTGAAAAAAGTTCCGGCTCTGGCCGGCTGGTGCTGCTGCACGATGGCGAGCTGACACAGCTTGCCGATTTCGCGCAGGCTGTTGGCCTGCCCTGCTGGCAGGAAAGCCGCACGCCAAGGCTGGCTCTGACAGAAGGAGACAGCCTGAATGACGGGCAGGATCTGTCTGCTGAAGGCGGCTACCTTGATTTGGAAGCACTGTTTTTTGCCCAGGCAGAAGCTCTGGATTCTGCCATAAGTATTGCCCCCGGCACGCTGGCAAATGGCTCGCAAGAAGTGGCTATGACTGCTGCGGATAACTCGCCGCTGGCGGACGCTCTGTACCTCGCCTCTACAGCCGAGCAGGCGGCGAACCTTCCCCATAGTGATTTCTTTTCCCCAAACGGCCCTGAATTGGTACTGACACCGGGCTGTGAAGGTTTCTGGCTGCACCCCGGCCTTACGCCGGATTTTTTCCGGGTGCGCCGTCTGGCTTTCGGCACACTGTAAAAATCTGCCCAGGAGCCGTCATGTCCAACATCAGCCGCATCCGTAATATTGGCATCATTGCCCATATTGACGCTGGCAAGACCACCTTGTCGGAGCGCATGCTTTTTTACAGCCGCAAAATCCACCGCATGGGCGAAGTTCATGACGGCTCTGCCACAATGGACTACATGCCCGAGGAACAGGAGCGTGGCATTACCATAATGTCGGCCTGCACCACCTGCCAGTGGAACGAGCACACCATCAACCTCATTGATACCCCCGGCCATGTGGATTTTACCATTGAGGTTGAACGCTCCTTGCGCGTGCTGGACGGAGCCGTGGGTGTGTTTTGCGCCGTAGGCGGCGTTGAGCCGCAGTCTGAAACCGTATGGCGGCAATCAGAAAATTTCGGTGTGCCCAAGTTAGCCTTTATAAACAAGATGGACAGGCTGGGCGCAAATTTTGAAGCGGTACTGGAAGCCATGCGGCAAAGGCTTCATACCAATGCCGTTGCTGTTATGGCCCCACTGGGTCAAGGTGAAGACTTTAGCGCCATTCTTGATCTCATTCATGAAGAGTGCCTGCTTTTTGATGAAGACGATCAGGGGCAGACAGTAAACCGCGCTCCCTTTACACCAGAGCAGGCCGCACTGGCCGCTCCCTGGCGCGAACTGTTGCTGGAAAAACTGGCTGAAGCTGATGAAGATTTTCTGGAGCCCTACCTGGAGGGTGTTTACAGCACAGAAGATATTCATGCAGCCCTGCGCCGTGCAACGCTGGCCCGCAGCATCACCCCTGTATTCTGCGGCTCCGCCCTGCGCAACACCGGCGTACAGCCCATGCTGGACGCCGTTTGCCGCTGGCTGCCCTCGCCGCTGGACGTGCCTGCGCCTGTTGGTCTGGACTCTGAGGGCAACGAAGTCACAGTTATGGCCGACCCCGATGCTCCGGCTGTTGCTCTGGTTTTTAAGGTCCTGCTCGAAGACAACCGCAAGCATTCCTTTATTCGCATGTATGCGGGCCGTATTCATGAAGGCGACAACCTGCGCAACACCGCCCAGAACAAGGACGACAGGCTGGGCCGTCTCTACCGCCCCCACGCCGACAGGCGCGAACAGCTTGAATCCGCAGGAACAGGTGAAATTATTGTTGCCGTTGGCCTGCGGTCTGCCCATACGGGCGAGACCTACACTGCACGTGAGCGCCTTCTGAAGCTAGAAAGCATTGAAGCCAACGCGCCAGTCATCACACTCGCCCTTGAGCCGCGCAATGCCGACGAAGGTAAAATTCTTGACGAAGCGCTAACGAGGTATGCGGAAGAAGACCCTACTCTCAAGGCGCAGCTGGACGATGCCACGGGCGCACGCATGATTTCCGGCATGGGCGAGTTGCATCTTGATGTTCTGCTGGAACGCATGCAGCGCGAATACGGCATCAGCCCCCGTGCGGGCAATCCTCAGGTTGTTCTGCGCGAAACCATACGCAAAGAAGCTGACGCCAGCGTGGTTTTTGACCGGGAACTGGGCAAGGAACATCATCAGGGCGCGGTCAGCCTTCATGTGAATCCGGGCGCGCGTGGCAGCGGCAATACGGTGGCCGTGGGCGATTTTCTGCCTGCCGATCCCAACGAAGCGCGCAAGCTGCTGCCCCAGATATATCTGGACGCGGCTCTTGAAGGTGTGCGCGATGCCCTGCAAAGCGGAGAACTTACAGGCTATCCTGTTGAGGATGTACAGGTGGTTCTTGCCAATGTGGAACGGCGCGAAGGCCTGACAACCCTGCCGGGCTGCCATATGGCGGCGGGACAAGCCTTGCGTGAAGCTTTGGCCGCTGCCGCTCCCATTGTTATGGAGCCGATTATGCGGGTGGAAATCGTCGTGCCCGATGATTTTCTGGGCCCCTCAATCAGTCTGTTCAATTCTTGCGGCGGCAAGGTCGAAAACCTTGAAGACAATGGAACGCGCAAGATGTTGAGCGGCACTGCCCCCCTGCGCCGCTTGTTTGGCTTTTCCACCTCACTGCGCTCGGCTACGCAGGGCCGGGCCGGACTTGTAATGACCTTTGACCGTTTTGACCTTCCATGAGGCCTTATACCCGTGACATCCAGTAATTCAGGCAACAACTCCGGCAAGGGGCACACCCCTCGCGCCAAGAAGAGTCTTGGTCAGCATTTTTTGCGCCGCGAAGATATTTGCCACCGCATTGCAGCTCTTATCGCCCCCTGTGCCACTGACCGCATTATTGAAATCGGGCCTGGCCCCGGTGCGCTGACCCGCGCCATTGAAGCGGCCCCGCATGCCCGCCTGCTGCTGCTTGAAAAAGACCGCCATTGGGCCGCCGAACGGCAACGTCTGGGCGGCGAGCATACACAGGCTGTGCTCACGGACGCACTGCGCTTTGACTGGCGGCGCATCAGCCCGCAGGAACAGTGGAAGGTCATAGGCAACCTGCCATACAATGTGGCTTCACCGCTTATATGGGATATTGTGTCTCTGTCTGAGGGCTGGCAACAGGCCGCATTTATGGTGCAAAAAGAAGTGGGCCAGCGCCTTGCCGCACCGCCGGATTCCGGGCACTACGGCGCACTTTCAGTATGGGTGCAGAGTTACTCGCGCCCGCGCATGGAATTTGTAGTGGGGCCGGGAGCTTTCAGCCCTCCTCCCAAGGTGGATTCTGCGGTATTGAGCTTCATGCCCTTGCCAGCCAGTGAGCGTCCTGCACATCCCGCGCTTTTATCTCGCCTGTTGCGTATCTGTTTTCAGCAACGACGTAAGCAACTTGGCGGCATATTTCGACGTGCCGCCCAGCCAGGTCTGGAAAATGCGTTTGAAAGTACGCAAATTGCAGCCAACTTGCGTCCTGAAGTTCTTTCTTGTCACGATTTTCAGCGCATAGCTGCTTTTTGGGCGTCACAGCTTGACAACAAGGCATAAAAAGTTTTCAGTCTATCCATACTCTTGCTGCGTTGTGCACCAGTGGTGCATTAAGGCAAGTGGCCATGCAAGAGGCCATTTGAAAACAACGCCGGGGAACTTTTCAGGAGGACATGCTGATGACTAAGGCTGATCTGGTTGAAAAAATCGCTGCCAAGGCCAATCTGACCAAGGCCGCAGCCGAACGGGCTCTCAACGCTTTTCTCGCTTCCGTCGAAGACGCTCTTGTCAAGGAATCCAAACTTACACTCACTGGCTTCGGCACCTTTGCGGTGGAACACCGCAAAGCCCGGCAGGGCCGCAACCCCCGCACCGGTGACACTCTCACCATTCCCGCGTGCAAAATTCTCAAGTTCCGCCCCGGAAAAATGCTCAAAGATTCTTTGAACTGATCTTATGCAGCCGTGCCTCGCGGCATGGCGCCAACCGGCAATGCTGGCTCTCACTAAAGCCAGCATACCGGGGTACAACTGTGGATGACATGTATGCCTGCGGCGACTGGGAGTCGGGGCATGCGTGTCATTTGCGGTTTCAGGGCCATGCACGCTTGCAGCCTGGATGCCACGGGTCCCGCAATGGCGTACTTTGCATCTGCCCCGCTTTATCAAGAAAAAACTTGCCCTTTTCAATATTGCGGGCTATATGAACTCTTCATTTGGCGACACTGTCGCTGCCCGTAGACGGGTAAACCGTTGACGGTTATTTTTGTGGGCTGCTTATAGCAGGCCCCGCCGCCGAAGGGGGTGATTTTCTTGCCCGGAGTTTTTCTTAACGACGACGATTATAACTTTGATATCGCGCTGCGCCGCTTTAAGAAGCAGGTAGAAAAGGCCGGTGTTCTTTCAGAAATGAAGAAGCGCCAGCACTACGAAAAGCCCAGCGTCATGCGCAAAAAGAAAAAGGCCGCCGCCCGGAAGCGGCTGATGAAAAAAATCAGGAAGATGAACATGGCTTAACCGGCCGCGCATTTATGCGCCCGGGGCCTTCATCCGGCCAGTTATGCGGGAAGCCCCTCGGGGTTTCCCGCGTTTTCTGCATTACTCCACCCTCCACCCCACGACAATTATGACCGCCACTACCACGCTTTTTGACCAGATCGAAAAAGATTATATTTTGGCCTACAAAGCCAAGGACAGTGTTCGTCTTACGGTACTGCGCCTGTTGAAGACGGCGGTCAAAAACCGTCTGGTGGACTTGCGGCGGCCCGGCGGCAGCCTTTCCGACGAAGAAATGATGGACGTCATCATCAAGGAAGGCAAGCAGCGCCAGGATTCCATAGAGCAGTACACGGCGGCCCAGCGCCCCGACCTTGCTGAAAAAGAAGCTGCCGAACTTGTAGTCCTTAAAGAGTACCTGCCCAAGGCCCTCAGCCAGGAAGAGCGGCTGTCCCTCGTTGAATCCACAATAGCCGAGCTGGGCGCAACTTCTCCC
>NZ_JASGDK010000086.1:0-19887 GCF_047607245.1 Desulfovibrio sp. | reverse complement strand
CCGGGGCTGGTCTGCCGCAACAGCCAAGGTTCGCATAGCGATATGGATTACACCACCTTTGTGCGCAGCGCCCTTGCCTTGCAAGGGTATTTTTCTCAAGCGCATGCGCTGGGCACTGCCACAACCGCACTGGAACCGTTTGCTGTATTTCCCCGCCTGCGGGCTCTGGGCCTCAAGGCCGAGCAGGATATGTTCGCGGCCACCAACGGCGTAAACACCCACAAAGGGCTGATTTTTTCTCTCGGCCTGTTCTGCACTGCCTTGGGAAGGCTTGGCAGCGCCACAAACATTCAAAAACTCTGCCACACGGCAGCCTCATTTGTGCAGGGCATCACCGGAACAGACATGGCTGCCCTGCCCTGCGGCCCTCAGGCGGCGCAGCAGATCATACCCGGATTTTGCCCTGAAAAAGCAGCACACACCCGGCCCAAAGCCATGCGCCCCCTGCTGGAAAATGGTTTGCAGCGCAACCTGACCCCCGGCGAAGTCATTTATATCATGTATGGCATGCACGGCGTGCGCGGCGAAGCGGAACAGGGTTTTCCCGGTGTGGCCCTTGCCTGTGAAAGTCTGGGGCGGCATGGCGCTGACGTGAATATGAACAGGGCCACAGTCCATACTTTGCTGGAACTGCTTGCGCATGTGGAAGACAGCAGCCTGCTCTGGCGTGGAGGCGGCAGGGGATTTGCTTTGGCCAGAGCCTACGCTGCCGCAACCCTGGCTGCTGGCGGGCAGGATACCGCTGCTGGCCGCCATATGCTCAACCGCATGGGTGCGGCCTTTGTGCGCCGCAAGCTCAGCCCCGGCGGCTGTGCCGACATGATCGCCACCGGAATTTTTCTGCATTTGTTACGGCGGCATGGCGACTGCTAAAATCCTGCAAGCCTCAAGCTATCAGCCATATGCGTTGCTGATTATCCCGGATGCCGGACAGTGCGTGCCCGCAGGAACACGTTTAGCGTGCGTGCGAACGACTCATAACAACCTGCCTTGCTCAACGGTCAATGCGCCGTGTTCCAGCCTGAATTGCACACTGGCGTGCCGCAGAATGTCATGCTGGTGGTGCGCCACCTGGACCACTGACATGCCTGCCCCGCTCTGCCCGGCCTGCACCAGTCTTTCAATCAACGCTTTCATGTCTTCACGCAGGGCACCATCCAGTCCTGTAAACGGTTCGTCAAGAATGAGAAGATCGGGACGAACCGCCAGAGCGCGCGCAAGAGAAACCCGCTGCCGCATACCGCCGGACAATTCCCCGGGCAACAGAGATGCGGCGTTTGCCAGACCAACGGCTTCCAGCATTTCAAGGGCGTACCCCTTCATTTTTGGATTTCGCTCGTCGCAGGGCAGCAGAACATTTTGCAGGGCCGTGCGCCACGGCAAAAGGCGAGGTTCCTGAAAAACAAAACCCACTCGGCGGGCATTAAGTTCCACCCTGCCCTCCTGCGGGCGCAGTAGCCCCGTCATAACGCGCGCCAACGTAGACTTTCCCGTGCCGCTTGGCCCGGTAAGCACCACGCACCTGCCTGCATCAAGCGTAAAATTGACGCCGCGCAGCACCGTGTGTGGGCCGAAGCAGTGCCCTACATTACAAAGTGTGAGCAATGTGGTCATGGCCTGCCTCCGCAGCTCAGCTTGTTGCGCAGGCAACGCAGAAACGTGGCTTCAATGGCGCTGACCAGCAGCATGCTGACCAGGGCCACGGCATACAGCATTGGCGTGTTCAGATCCGCCCGCGCCAGCGCCAGCGTATAACCCAACCCCTGCGAAGCGCCCAAAGTTTCCCCCAGAATAGCCACGCGCATGCCGCCGCCCAAAGCCACCACGCAGGCAGACACCAGAGGCGCTGCCACCGCGGGCAAATAGAGTTCTGTGAACCGTTTACGCAAAGTAACCCTGTAAGCGCGCGCCATTTCGCAAAGAGCCGGGTCAACAGCGCGCAGCCCTTCCTGAAGTGCCATATATATGGTGGGGGCACATGTGAGCGCTACAATCAGGATAATCATGCCCGATCCCAGGCCGCACCACAGCATGGCCAAAATAACCAGCACCACACCCGGCACGCTTGAAAGCACCCAGCGAAAAGGCAACAGCATGAATCCGGCCTCTGGAAAAATTCCAGCTGTCCAGCCCAGCAGCCCTCCAGCCAAAAATCCCAACGCGAACCCCACCAGCACACGGCCCAGGGTTGGCAGCATGCCGTGCTTCCAAAACCACGGCTGCGCAGCCAGATCGGCAAGTGCAGACCAGGTTTCCAGAGGCGAAGCCAGCGCCAGCCCACCGCCACGTGCCGCGGCCCATTGCCATGCGGCCAGAAAAAACACTACTCCGAGCAGACGCCACAGCAGATTGTTGCTCTGTTTCATGCCCCGCAGATTATTCTTCATGGCCCATATCCCAAAAATCATTCGCAGGCAGGTTGCCGCCCACAGAAGCCGGGGTCAGCTCCATCAGCCGTTGCAACATAAAAAGCGCGGCCTTCTTTCCCCTTTCGCCCACAAGAACTGATGAGGACAGAAATGACAGCCCGTCATTTGAGTTGCGCTCAAGCACGGCGCTTAATTCCGGGCTATATTTCCTGGCTGCAGCAAGGCTGGCCTGTGGATTTTTTTCCATATCGCGCATGCCTTGGACAAAACTTTGCCGCAGCAGCGAACGCAAGGCCGGATCATGCGCTGTTGGCCCTACGGCCATAAAGCACGCCGTAGGCATGTCTGTGTAGTCGGGAAAGGTTGCGGCCCACACTTCACGCAAGTCCAGCAGACGAACAATGCCCCCTTCTGTAGTGGCCAACGAGGCGGAAGGCTCCGGCAATAGCGCCGCGCCGCCTCGCCCGAGCCGCAGCAGGTTGACGGCTTCCAGAGCACTGCCGCAGTGGCGCAGGGGACAATCGTGGTCACCCTGCGCCGCCAGCACGCGCAAGGCCAGTTCAGGCATATTGCCCGGGCCGAACGGCAACAGAATTTCCCTGTCGAGCAGCCGCCGGAATGTGTCCAGCGGTTGTTCGCCCTGGCGGACAAGATCAGACGGGCCCACCAGCCACAGAGGCGCCGCATAGGCCGCCAACACCACGCTGGGCACGCCGCGCTTTGCAAGAACCGCCGCTGTGGGCAAAGCCGCCACCACGGCGTCCACCTGCCCGTTGGCCACAAGCGCACGTAACTGCTCGGGCGAACGCCACAAGCTGAAAGAAGCCTCTACCCCGGCCTGTTGAAACAACGGGCTTTCTCCCGCACGCAGCAGAGGCAAGGCCTGCGAGACCAAAGGCGCAGCCAGCCGCAAATGCTTTTTCTGACGCGGCCCTGTATTTTCTGCCAGACTTGGCGCATCTGTGGAGCCAGCATGGCCTGCTGCGTCTACCTGGCCTGCCGGAGCTGCCGCAAATGCCAAAGCCGGGATGGCCCATACAGCCACAAAAATCGCAAATGCCGCCAGATGCATCAGTGCTTTCATGCGTCACCGCCCTTGTTGGCCCCGCACGGCTTTTGAAACACTTCCATATCTGCCTCGCCAAACAGCATGGGGATGGATTGCACCCGGATGCGTTCCAACCCTGCCTCTGCTGCGGCCGTGGCCATTTGCCCGTACCTCAAAGACACATCCTGCCCTTCCATCGCCAACGAAAGGCGCGAAAGAACCAATACCGCCGGAGATACACCCTCGCGCACGCCTTCATGAACGCTTACAAACAGGCCGCCGGGGCGTAGCGCAGCGCACACCCGCGTTAAAAACTCGTGCAGATCTGTGGCGTAGTACAGGCTTTGGCAAGCCCATACCAGATCGTAATCATGCCCCAGCGCAACCGTATTGAAGTCACCGGGGCGCAGCACTACACGCCCGGCCATGCCGCTGGCTTCAGCCTCGGCTGTGGCCGTATCCAGCACCGCAGAAAAATCGCAAAGAGTGACATGCAAATTTGGCAAAAGCGCCGCTGTTCGCAACGCCGTGATCCCCGGCCCGCAACCCAGATCCAGCATGGACGAAAACTGCTCCGCGCCGGGTAGCTCAGTAATCAGCCGGGCCAAAGCATTGGCCGCACCTGCTTTTTGATAGGCAGCAAGGCCAGCCAGCGAACGTTTCCAGTGGCTCTCGTCACGCAGCATGATTTCGGGTTTTATCCCGCTTGCCACTGCATCAGCTTCCCCGGCAAAAAGCCGTTCGCGCAGGCAGGCCAAGTTGCGATGCTGCATGCCAGTCAGCGAAGCGACCAGGTCCCCCAGAAAAACAGGCGATTCCTTGCGCAGATATTCTTGGGCAAAATGGCTATTGCTGTAAGCGCCGTCATTTTTGCATGCCAGACCTGCAGCGACCATGCCGTCCATAAGGCTTGCCAGACGGGATTCGTCTGCCGGGCGGCCGCAGTTTTTTTTCAGGCAAGCCGCAATGCCGGACAGGCTGCAAACATTTGCCAATATGTCAGGCAGTTCCAGTTGCAGAGTCAGGTTGAGCAGTGCCATACGCACCGGGGCTACCAGCCAGTCAGACAAAGAGCCGAAAGGCAGTTCGCCCAAAAAGTTCTCGTGGTGGGTGGTCATGACTAGAATCTCCAGCCCACAGTGACACCAAAGGTCATAGGAGCGCCGTCTTCCACAATGGTCTGGCCGCTGCTGGCCAGCTTTTTGGTGGCATAGCGGGCATCCATAATATTTTTGCCCCACAGCGAAACGTCCCAGTTGTCGCCGTGGTAGCCGACCTGCGCGTTGATGGTCTGATATCCGGGATCGCTGAGATTGTTCTCAGCATCGAAATACTGCTTGCCCGCGCCGAACAGATCCACCTGCGCAAACAGGCCCGTTTCGTGCGTATAGCCAACCCCTATATTGTAGGTCAGGTCTGGAGCCCAGGGCAGGCGCTTGCCGCTGAAGTCCTTTTTTACGCCGTTGACGGTGGTGGTCCAGTCGTCAATGATTGAGCGGGCGTAACCTACGCCGCCGCGCAGTTCCAGACCCGCAAGCGGATACGCCTTCAACTCGGCCTCAAACCCTGATGAATGCGCCTGTGCCGAGTTGGTGAACTTCCAGGTGCCAACACCGCCTGTGGGGTCTTCTTCGCGCACCTGTTTGTCACGGATTGTGGAATAAAAAGCGGATACATTGGCCAGCAGCTTGTCGTTCAGCCAGTGCGTTTTCAACCCTGTTTCATAGTTGGTGCTGTACTCTGGCTCATAGTAAAAATTGCCCCGGTTGCTGGCGGAAAATATATTGAATCCGCCGGGCAGATAGCCCTGCGACCAGGAAATATAAGGGGTAATATTGGTTGTGGCGTCCCACGAAAGTGATGCCATAGGCAGCAGTTCCGTAAAGGTCACATCCTTGGTGTAACGACGGCGCACGGCCAGTGTATTGTAGGACTGTTCGCCGTTAAGGCGCGTGTTTTCTGCACGCAGGCCCACGGTCAGCCGCAGTCCATCCACAATTGACCACGTGCCCTGACCAAAGAGCGCCTGTGTGTCGCTGGTGTAGTCCGTATGCAGGTACGAAGTTGCCACGGCACGCTGCATCAGGCGGTCCATGTCTGTTTTTGTTCTTGAAGCTCCAATGAACGTGCCCGTCACCCACGAAAGACGGGACTTGCCCACTGAGGCCAACCGCAGTTCCTGAGTAAAATTGCGCTGGTCAATCTTCATGTCTGAAACCCCAGTGGGAAGCGGGGTACGGTCGATGTCGCTCTTCATATCATAGTTATAGGCCATATAGCTTGTTATGGACGTAAGCTTGGCCGCATCGCCCGTGTAGCTGGCTACCAGCGCTGGCAGGGTGAACGTTGCGGAAGACGAATCGGCGGCGTTGGAGCGCACCTCCCACCTGTCAGACCGGTAGGGGCCAGTGTCCATCCGCATGGTCCCCACGCCTACATCCTGACGGGAGGCATCCACTGAAAGACGCAGATCAACCTTCTCCGTGGGGGTCAGGCGTAACATGCCGCGCCCGGAAGTGGCGTCATTTCGAGCGGCACGAGTGCTGTCCTTATACAGATTGTCCACATAGCCATCGCTTTGGTGGCGTAAAAAACTGCCGGAAAAGTAGACCTTGTCTTCAAGAATCGGCGCCGAGGCTGACGCTCCCAGCCGATAGGTGTTGTATGTGCCACCCTCTGTAAAAATATGCGCCCGAACATCATTGCCGGGCACCCGCCGCACCAGATTGACCACGCCGGATTCACTGTTCTGCCCGAAAAGGGTTCCCTGTGGGCCGCGCAGAACTTCAGCGCGCTCCATATCCATAAGATAAAGGTTCTGCATGTAGGAAAGCGGATAAGGTATTTCATCCACATACAACCCGGCTGGCGATTGCAAGGCCGTGTCCCACGTGGAAAACCCGCGAATAACAATTTCATTGCCCGAACTGGTGCTTTTCATGTGCACGTTGGGAAAAAGACGGGTCGCGTCTTTCAGCGTTTGGGCTGCGCTGTTTTCCAGGTCAATATCCGTGGCGGTGGAAATGCTTGTGGCAATGTCCTTGACCTTCTGCTCTCGCTTGGTGGCCGTAACGGTGACGGTATCCAGCGTGTAATCAGAAGTTTTTGGTGTTGATTCGGCTGATACCGTCGGCACCGCAGTTACCGACGTTACACCCAGGCACAGCGTAAAGGCTGCAAGATACAGGGTAAAGTTCCGCATGGTGGTTAGTCCTGCCTGCTAGTTGAAATTGAATGTACTTTTCAATACACTCCACACAACAAGAGGGCTAACCCTTCAAGGGTCAAAAACTATCCCCAGCGGGGAACAGGTTTTCGTGCGCAATGAAGCATCATCCAGATACAGCGGCTTTTGCCGCTTCAGACGTGTACCGCATGACGGGCACCACGCCTCTGGCGCTCAAGCCGGGGCTGGCGCTGCAGTTCGCTCACGTGCCTGCGGTGGTGCATTGCCAGTCAAAGTTTGCCATTGAGCATTCGCCCGTGATTTTCGGCTTCATGCTGGCAGGATTGAACTGCTGCCGCTATGTGGACGGCGCGTTCAGGCGCACCCAGTGCATACACACAGGCGGCAGCAACCGTATCACCTATTTGCCGGAAACCAGCGGTATACTGGACTGCAAAGGCGGCATGCAGCGGTTGAGCATTCTGGTCGCACCAGAATTTATTGAAGAATATCTGGAGCTGGAACAGGCAAAATTGCCCAAAGGACTTGCAGACGCCCTGTCTGGCAAAAAGTCGGCCTTTCAGTGGACAGGCAGGCAATGCCCGCAAAAAATGCGCATTGTGGCTGACGTTCTGGGGGCAGCGTACGCCGGACCGCTGCGCAGGATGCAACTGGAGGCGCGCACGCTTGAGCTCATCGGCATGCAGCTTTCAGAATATCTTTCTACCGGTTCGCCCCAGCCCGTGACAAAGATTGCTGCTTCGGACGTGACCCGTATCAGGGATGCCAGAGAAATTCTGCTTCAGGACATGGAAAATCCGCCATCCATAAATCAGTTATCTAAAATGGCAGGAATAAACGAAAAGAAACTGAAGCACGGTTTCAAGCAGGTTTTTGGCATGCCAGTATTTGAGTATTTTAGAAGCTATCGGCTGGAAATGGCGCGGGAGCTGCTGGCATCAGGCATAATGAGCGTCACGGAGGTAGGCATGCAGATCGGCTATCAAAGCCTGAGCCACTTTAGTGAGGAATTTAGAAAGAAATTCGGGGTGACGCCCAAGAAATTTCAGGGCGGAGGAAAGCGGTAAAAGACTGCCGCGCTAGCACCGCCTCATAGCAGCAGGAAGCACATCTGGATGTGGACTTAAAAAACCACAAACAGCGTCTCTGACCAAAAACAGAGTGTGAACTCCAGCCAAAAGAGCATGAACCGCCCTCTGCCCACCACACCGAAAAACGCCGCAATCCCCTACCCCAATGGGATAAATAAACCCTGTCGCACTCCAAAAAAGACAGCGGGCGCAGCAGCCCGAAGTGGTTCAGTCTGAGTGCTCTTTTTTGCAGGCTTCACAATAAAAGCGATTCCACATAGCATGTCCCCGCGCCGCTGCGCAGTATCTTCGTATCGCGTCAGAGCTTTTAGGAAACCACTGATTAAAGAGCCTCTTGGAAACGCGCAGTTGTTTCGTTTGGCAAGGCGCGATTTTTTTTTGAAGCAGGAGTGGACTCTTCCGTCCTCGGCTGTTTCAAAAAAAGTAAGGCAACGCCGCCAAACGAAATAAATCAGCGCTTCCCTAGATTTTCCAAAGTTTAAATACTCTGACCACGTTATACCAGCCATGCGCGGCCACGCCTTTACCTGCTGGCCGCACGGCAGCACTGCTGCGGCATTTTCAGTAATGGAGAACTTCACGATGGCCTTAAGATTTGCCACCCTCGCAGACAGTCGCAACCTTTTAAAAATTTATGCCCAGTATATGACAACGCCCATCACTTTTGAATGCGTGCTGCCGTCTGAACAGGAGTTTTCAGATCGCATTGCGCACATTTCCAGCTCTTACCCCTACCTTGTCAGTGAGGAAGACGGTCAGATTACCGGATATGCCTATGCCCACAGGCATATGGAGCGTGAAGCATACCAGTGGAACGCCGAGCTTTCGGTCTATCTGGATATGAAGGCCACTTCAAAAGGACTGGGCAAGCGGCTGTACGGCGTGCTCATCAGCATTCTTACGTTGCAGGAAGTCAGAAACGTGTATGGCTGCGTAACCCTGCCCAATGCCAGAAGCGAGGCTTTGCACAAATCATTGGGATTCCGCACTATCGGCGTCTACAGCAATGCCGGATACAAAAATGGTAAATGGCATGACGTTGGCTGGTTTGAAAAATCTATTGCCGCCTACAACTCTCCCCCAAATCCCTTTGTACCTGTGAGCAGCCTGCCGCAGGAAGATTTGTTGAAAATCATGACGCGCACGTTGTAGTGCTTCTTATACGGTGATTGTGCCCTTTGCCAGCAACACGGTGCGACAATGTGTATTACAACAGCATCAGGTTAAGCTTCTTTGCAACTTGATTTCAGCGTAGCCGTCACGACATGCCATATTAATGCCCGCCAACGACATCAGCGTAACGTAACTTTAGGAATTAACATTTCAAGGTATAAAATACGCCTGTTTTGCCGATTACCAGCACAAATACTTGACAAAAATACATCAGCGCTGTTTTCAGCCGCAGCTTCTTGCCTTACAACGGTTGAGGTTGCGTTTCTGCCTTTTCGGATGGCTTCTGCCCACGCATCCGCCGGACAGTTCCAAGCGAAAAAATTCTAACGGCTACCGAGCTTGAGTGGCGGGGGCGGGGGACTTTTTTTGCGGGCAGTGGCGCTTGGGCCACGAGAGCGGGAAAATCGCCGGGCAAGATGCTCTTTTTCCGGCGGCACGATTTGCAGCGAATTCGTTGCGGCATCGCCGCCTTCCAGACTGGAGGCTGCGGGCAAGTCCAATACTCCGGGCGTGTGTAACCCAGATCCAGAAGAAATTCCGCTGCGCCGCCGCAAATGGTTATGCAGTGCGCACATGAGCCGGGGAAGATCTGCATACTCCTCATGAACGCCAGCGCCGTACAAATGCCAGCGGCCCTGGCCGTGGGCTACCTTGCGCACGGCACGCAGCTGACGCTCGCGCATGATCAGGCTTATGCGCCAATCGCCGTCGGGCGTGCGCAGCATCAGGGCCTTTTCTCTGGCCGTGCCATTACCTTGTTTCACAACTTCAAGCCAGAATCCAGAAGGATAGTCTGCCAGGCGCAACATGTCACGCAGGCCTGCCAGGGCGATGTACAGGTGTTCGCTGGAAGGCATATTTTTCTGGTCCTGGCGAACCTGCTCTTCCATAGTGCGGATACGTTCATCACACAGGGCGCGTTCGTCCTCCAGCGTGGTTATGCCGCTCTTCATAAGGCGTATGCAAAACACCACCACTACCAGCAGCACTATGCCTGCTGCTATCCATTCCCAGGGCATATATCCTCCACCCGGGCCAGAGCCCGGTTTATCAGATAAAGTTTCACAGCAGCAGTGCCGTCTGTCAAGACAGCCACAAGGCATTTTATAGGCAGCCAGATCTCTAAGCTTGTCCGGCTCTTCCCTTTTTTTAGTCAAGTATGTATCGTGGAAAATAATAGCATATGGAACGCACGTTTTTCCCAAGAGCCTTCAAGGTTCCGCAAGCGGAAAATACCCGCAGGCCGCCGCAGCCCGGCGGCCCGTTCCGGAAATTCCGCCTGACGCGGCCACGCGGAAGCATGCCTTCAAGGCTGCCCTCTGTGCCCGCCTTTCTCTATGGGAGCGTACGTTCCTTCCCCTGGTTTCGTTCACCCGGCTCGCGCCGCACGCGCCCGCCACATCGCTTACTAAGGGAGAAAACCATGCCTACCCCACTGGAAATGCAACGTACCTTTGCACTCGTCGGCACTGGCGGTTGCGGCAAAACCTCTCTGGCCGAGATGCTGCTGTTTAACGCTGGAGCTGTCACACGCATGGGCGCCGTTGAAGACGGCACCACAAATCTTGATTACGAGCCTGAAGAAATTCGTCGCCGCGGCTCGATACAGCCCGCATGCGCCACCTACGTGTGGAATAAAAACCGCCATTTCCTGATGGACATTCCCGGTGACGGCAACTTTACCGGTGATATGGAATGCCTGCTCAAAGGCGTGGACAGCGTGGTTTTCGTGCTGGACGCGGTGGATGGAGTGCGCCCCCTGGCAAAAAAATTCTGGAATATCGTGCGTCAGGCCTCGCTGCCTGCCATAATCGTCATTAACAAGCTTGACCGTGACCGCGCCGATTTTCAGATGACCTTTGACAGCATTTCTGCTTTGGGCATCAAGCCTGTAGCCTTGCAGGTTCCTATTCGCCAGGGTGAAAATTTTCTGGGCGTGGCCGATGTACTTTCCGGCAAGGCCCACATGTTCAAGAGTGACGGTGCTTCCGTAGAAGCAGAAATTCCCGCTGGCCTGACCGATGATGTCAGCCTTCTGCGTGAACTTACAGTAGAAAACATCGCTGAAAGCGATGAAGTTCTTATGGAAAAGTACCTGGAAGAAGGCAGCCTGTCTCTGGAAGACCTGCACTACGGCCTGCGCTCGGGCGTGGTCAAAGGCGATCTGATTCCCGTACTGACCTGCTCTGCTCTTGAAAACAAGGGCGGGCACGCCCTGCTGGCCGCCATTGAAGCTCTGCTGCCGTCCCCGCTGGACCGCCCCGCCTTTGAGGGCAAAGACGATGCCAGGCGTTCTCCCGATCCAGACGGCCCCGTGGCCTGCTTTGTTTTCAAAACACTGGCCGACCCCTTCGCCGGGCAGTTATCTCTTCTGCGGGTTCTTTCGGGCACCATCAATGGTGACGTGAACCTCAAGAATATGCGTAATGAAGAAAATGAGCGCCTGGGCAACCTGCTTTACCTGACAGGTAAAACCCAGACGCCTTGCAAGGAACCTATAGGCCCCGGCGCCATTGTAGCCGTAGCCAAGCTGAAAAATACCCGCACTGGCGACACGTTGTGCGACGAAAAGGCTCCCTTTGTGCTGCCCATGCCGCAACTGCCGCCCCAGCTCATCACCTATGCGCTGGCTCCCAAGGAAAAAGGCGAAGAAGACAAGGTCTACGCGGCAATGCAACGCCTGCTGGACGAAGACATCACCCTGAAACTTGGCCGAGATGAAGAAAATGGCGATATCCTGCTTTCAGGCATGGGGCAGCTGCATATCGAACTTTCCGTTGAAAAGGCCAAACGCCGCTTCAAGGTAGATATTGTACTCAAAACGCCCAAGGTTCCTTACCGTGAAACCATACGCGGCAAATGCCAGGTACAGGGCCGCCACAAAAAACAATCCGGCGGGCGCGGCCAGTTTGGCGACTGCTGGATAGAAATGGAAGGCCTGCCGCGCGGTTCGGGCTACCAGTTTGAAGACGCCATTGTAGGCGGCGTTGTGCCCCGTCAGTATATCCCCGCCATTGACAAGGGTGTTCAGGAAGCTGCCGCGCGCGGCTTTCTGGCTGGCTGCCAGGTAGTGGATTTTCGCGTAAGAGTTTACGACGGCAGCTACCACACGGTGGACTCTTCTGAAATGGCCTTTAAAGTGGCTGGCTCAGTGGCGTTCAAAAAAGCTATGGAAACCCTTAAGGCTGTGCTGCTGGAACCTATTGTTCTGCTGACGGTTTCTGTGCCGGACGAGAGCATGGGCGACGTCATCGGCGACCTTTCTTCCCGCAGAGGCAAGGTGCTTGGCTCTGACTCGCAAGGCGGCAGCACCGAAATCAAGGCGCACGTTCCCATGAGCGAAGTGCTGCGCTACGCGCCTGACCTGCGCTCTATGACAGGCGGACAAGGCTTTTTTACTATGGAGTTTGCCCATTATGAAGAAGCGCCGCAGCCTGTGGCAGAAAAGGTAGTAGCCGAGTACCAGGCGGCAAGAGCAAGCGATTAGCCATTTTTTACAAACAGACTCCACAATTCCACTGTAGCCGGAACCCCAAAGGGTTCCGGCTTTTTTTAAATTTGTCTGTTATATATTTAGCTTGCAGATAATCATACTTTTTATTATCATATAACAATTATAGAAAACAAAACATTATTTGCCCTTTTTAGTTGCAATTCTATAGTTGGAGTTCATGAGGTCATAGCCAGGCTATCAACGCCTCGCATTATTTCTTAGCAACTTGATATGAAATAATCACAAATTGACTTACTGATTTTGTATGCAATCGCATACTCAATTTAGTCATAAAAGTTATACACCTAGTACATGCAAATTTTACCTGGGCTGAATACAGCTATTGCCAAGACTGTACGCAATGTACGCATGAAAAGTGGGCTGTCGCAAGAACAGTTCGCCGACTTTGCGGGCTTGTCTCGCGTTTATATCGCGCAACTGGAAACTGGCGAGCGCGGGGCATCGCTCAACGCGCTTATCCTTATTGCCCGCTCGGTGCGTATGACGGGTGCAGAACTTGTCATGCTCATTGAAGAAGAACTTAAATATTTTTCCCGCTGATCCCGCCTTTACAGACCTCACGCGCCACACCAGTGGATTTGCATATTCTCCGCCACAGGGCTGCCCACAAGAGCAATTTACTCGACCTGAATCCAATTCTTTGATAACCATTACCCATACCATCTACCACGCCTCACGGCGCGGTATTCCGGGCTCTTTATAAAAACTGGCCTCCGCTGTCTTTAGAGTAGATCAACTTTGAAATGCTTCATATTTCAAAGTTGTCATTCTGCCAAAAATTGCATTTCCCGGCAGAATTCATGCCACGTTGTGGCGCATTGCACTCTCGCACAGCGCTGGAGCATTTAAACTTTTTCAAAGTTAAAATGCGCTAGCCCAATATATTACAGAAGCACGCCTTCTTTTATATAAAATGGATAATATATGCCCGCACAAACTGACAAATCTTCCTCAGATACAGCATCCGCCGCAGCCCCTTCCGTCCCCGCATTTACCTTTCGCCGCATGGCCGGCCTTGATCAGGCTCTTTTGTCTACCGATGCGGAATGGCAAAGTCTGGGCAAACTTGATCCCAAACTCTGGATGGCTCTGAGCTGCCCCATACACGGGCTTGAGTTTGACGCTCAAACCCTGGCTCTGCTGGATGCTGATAACGACAGACGTATACGCGCCAAGGAAATTCTGGATGCCGTGGCCTGGCTTTGCCAACGTATAAGCCACCCCTCTCATCTCAAGGAGCGCCGCACTGCACTTCCTCTGGATCTGCTGCGCGAGGACACGCCCGAGGGGGCAAGCATTTTGGCAGCGGCCCGGCTAGTGCTGGACAAGACCGAAGCCGCTGACAGAACGCAGATCGACCGCCACCAAACGGCAATAGCGCTCAATGCGGCAGCCGGATACGCTTTTAATGGCGACGGCATAGTGCCTTCCACCTCGGTGGACGCACAGGATGCATCAGGTGAGGCCGTTCGCCACTTTATTCTTACAGGCCTCAAGATTGTGGGCGGCATGCGTGACGATTCGGGCACGCCGGGGCTCGACGCCCCCCTTGCCGCACGGTTTCGTGAAATACTGCATGAGGTGCTTCAATGGCGGCAAAAAACGCACGAGGCAGAACTGCCATTGGGTCGCGACACTGACGAGGCCTGGAGCCTCATGCAGCGTCTTGGCCCCAAGATTGATGATTATTTCGCCCGTTGCCGCATGGCGGCCTTTGCACCGCAAACCCTGCCCGCACTCAATGAAGAAAATGAAATTGGCCTGCAGGAAAGCCCCGAGGCCAGGCTTTTTTCAATGGAGCACCTTGGCCGCCGCCCGCTGGCCAGAATTGCCGCCGGTCAGCCGCTTGACCTGCAAGCAGGAATCAACCCCGCGTGGGAAAAGGATATGCGCGCCTTCCGGCGTCTTTTCGAAGCTGTGCTGCCGCTGACGAAAGACAGCCAGAACAGTGAAAACGCTGCTTGCTCCCTTGATGAAGACACATGGCGCGCCATTCAAAACCGCTTTACCCCCTATGCCGCACTGCTGGCGCAAAAACCGGACTTTGCCCGGGCGCCGGAAGACGCTACGCCATTCAACGCACCGGGGCAGCCGCCTCTTGCGCTGGCCGCCGCTGACGATCCGCTTGGCAGGGCCTTTCTGCCCCTGAATCCCGAAGAAGTAGTAGACAAACTATCGGATGCAGATCTGGACGCGCTGCTCTCCACTGCGACTGAGGAAGCCTTTGATTCCTATATCAAACGCGACCTGGCCGCCCCCCGTATGGACGCCATGCGCGATCTGGAAAAGCTCATTCTGTTGCACGCCAATCTTTACACCCTGCTCATGAACTTTGTTTCCTTTGCCGACTTTTACGAACCCGGCAACAGGGCCATTTTTTTGGCGGGCACCCTTTACATAGACAGTCGCTCCTGCTCGCTCTGCGTACACGTTGATGATGTGGACTCCCACGTGCGTCTTGCCACGCAAAGCCATCTTTGCTTGCTCTACTGCCTGTGCGTCCGTAAAGGCTCCAACGGTGAGGAGCAGACAGCCACCATCGCTGCGGCCCTTACCGCAGGCACTGCCGACGATCTTATTGAAGGCCGCCACGGTATTTTTGTCGATAACGCCGGGCAGGTATGGGACAGCACCCTACTGCGCATCGTACGAAACCCCATCAGCCTGCGCGAGGCCATGTGGGCCCCCTATATCCGTTTCGCCAATCTTGTGGGCGGGCAGTTGCACAAGCTGGTAGCCGCCAAGGACACGGCCATAGCCAATGCGTCTTCAAAGCTGGCCGGCTCCGTGGCTGAGGGGCAACCAGAGGCTCCGGCCAAAGCCCCGCAAGCAAAGCAACCTTTTGACATTGCCAAGAGCGCAGGCATTTTTGCTGCCGTCAGCGTGGGCATAAGCATGGTCAGCGCGTCATTCACCTATATCGCCAAATCCCTGTTCTCTCTGGGCTGGTGGTGGCCTATGGCGTTGTTGTGCGTGTTCATTGTCATATCCGGCCCATCAATGGCGATGGCGTGGTTCAAACTGCGCCGCCGCAGCCTGGGACCATTGCTGGATGCCTCTGGCTGGGCCGTCAACACTGGTGCGCCTATCAACTTCACTATGGGCGGTACGCTCACCGCTGTGGGCGAAATGCCTCCCGGAGCGCAGCGTTCGCTGGATGATCCCTATGGGCTGCCTGCCCAGCTGAAGCATTCCAGAACACGCCGTATAGCCGTCAGCGTACTGGCCCTGCTGCTTCTGGCAGCCGCTGGCCTTGGCGGCTACTGGGCATGGAAGGGAGAAGCGCCATCCTGGATAAAATTCTGGCAAAATGATACGCGTGTAACCAACACCAGCGACGGCAAAGGCACAGAAAAGAGCGGGCAGCCCAATGCTGCCAAGCCAGCGTCGCCGGAAGCGCCGGGCAAGGCAGCAGACAAAGCGCAGCAAGGTAAAAACGGTGCTGCCAACGCCACTGCCAAAGAGGCTTTGCCCTCTGAGGCGAAGCAAAAAACAGGCGATCAGAGCCAAAACAGCAAAAAGACAACCGACAAGGATTCCGCCAGCACTACCGACGTTCAGCCCAAGGCAGGCGCGGCCCAAGCGCCCTCTCCCGAGGCGGCCGCCACCCCCAAGCCAGCCTCCATACTGGAAGCTTTTGCGCCAGGTGCAGGATCTGCCCCGGCCCCAAGCGCCGCCCAACCATAAGTAGAAGGCAATAAAAAATTATGGACAAAACAAGCCGGGGCGAATGTCCTCCTTCACTTCAGATGTCAGCCCATGCGCACTCCGGGCAATCATCCCCGGCGAGCGCCTTCAGCCGCGCAGAAAAACTGTATTCTGAAATGTCCAAACGCCACAGCCTTTCCCGTGAGCGATGGGGGCAGGCGGCACAGGCCGCTAAACAGGGCATTGTCATTGTGTATTCACCCGTGCCCCTGCTGGAGGGGCTGGCGTTGCAACACTGGTGTGACCGCCTGGAAGCCGCCATGGTGCCCTGGCTCAGCCCCTTGCAATTCGGGCATCTTCAGTGCTTTGGTTCCGGCGAGGCAGCGCTGAAGGCCCGGTGCAGCCGTTTGCTGGCGCGCGCCTTACTGGTACGGCTGGTCATGGCTGCGGCCCAGACTTCACAGAGCATGCAGCCAACCGACGGGGCTGACACAGCGCAGCAGAGCTCCCACGATTCACATCTGGCATGGTTGAGCCTTGAAGGTCTCGACATGGACTATCTGGGCCGTCCCGTTTTGCCGGGCTGGCATGCGGCATTCAGTCACAGCGGGCAGGTGGCTTTTTGCGCAGTTCGCTTCCTGGGGCATGAAAACAAACCTCACCAACGCCACCAACCCCATAATGCACAAGAGAGCCAGGCGCAGCAGGATTTTCGCCCTAGCCTTGCGGTTGACGCCGAATCTCTGACCAGCCTGCCCCCAGACTCTCGCGCTTTTTCCGGCAAGGAGCTGACCTCGCCCATTGAAAAAAAATTTCAAGACCGCGACGCGCTGCGGCGCTGGACCATCAAGGAAGCTCTGCTCAAATCTGCGGGGCTTGGCCTGTCGCGCGACCCGGCCCTGGTTCACAGCGGTTTTTCAGGGCAGCGGCGGGGGCTTATGCAGTTTTGCCGTGAGGGCAGCACATTTTTTTCCTCAGAAAAAAATTACTCCGACACAGCTGAACCATGTAGACAGATCGGCTGGCAGCTTGTTCCCTGTGCCGGGCACTGGTTGTGCGTTGCAGCCCCGGTATCCCCAGGCAATCCCCTTGTTGTGTCAGGCCGCCCGTTACGCGCACACTGGCGTTGCATTTTTCAGGGGCTGATTGGGTCAACCAAAGCAGATTAGCCCTGTTTTTTTCGTTCCAAAGCTGGCACTGCATCAAAAACGTAGTTTCCAGAAAAATCTTCACTATGTTGCTGCGCACGCCCGGTCATCTTCCGCCGGGCGCGCGCAGCACACCTCGGCGGACAATTTTTTAACATCTGGGCCGCACAGTTAAACTCTTTCAAATGCAGCTCTGACAGCCACCCGCAGATTCCCCGCAGGCAGGCTTGCAGCTCTGTCGGTTGGTAAAAAAGGGGCAGGCCGGAGTAAGCCTGCCCACGCTGTGCTCTGGTGTTTGCTGCAAACCTCTTCTTGCAAGGCGCGGCGTTTTACGGCACTCTCCGCGCATGCCGAGTTTTCACCTGGTTTCGCTTTTTCCCGATTTTTTTCAGTCGCCCCTGTCCACCGCTCTTATGGGCCGTGCGCGGGAGGCTGGACTTGTAAATTTTTCCTTTCATGATCCCCGTGATTTCAGTACCAGCAAACATCGGCATGTAGACGACCGACCCTACGGCGGCGGGCCCGGCATGGTCATGCAGGGCGAACCTCTGGCGGCAGCACTGCGCTCCATTGAACAGCCTGGGCGCATCCTGCTCATGGCACCCGGGGGGCGTCCCTTGACGCAAGATATGGCGCGGGAACTGGCGCAGGAAAAAAATCTGACCATCGTTTGCGGCCGTTATGAAGGCATCGACGCCCGCCTGCTGGATCTTTTTCCCATTGAACCCGTAAGTGTGGGGGATGTCGTGCTTAATGGCGGCGAAACAGCGGCTCTGGCCGTTATTGAAGCTGTTTCGCGCCTCATGCCCGGCTTTATGGGCAAAGAAGAATCGGGAGAAGACGAAAGTTTTTCACACGGGCTTCTGGAATATCCGCACTATACACGTCCGGAAGTTCTGGAAGGCCTGCCCGTACCCGAAGTGTTGCGAGGCGGCGACCATGCGCTTATCGCGCAGTGGCGGCGGCAGCAATCTGTGCAGGCAACCCTGCGCATGCGCCCCGACCTGCTTAATACAGCACCGCTGACAAAAGAAGACGTGCAGACCCTGGCTGAAATCCCGCGCGAAAGGCCGGGACGCAACCTTTCATTCTGTCTGATGCACTATCCTGTGCAGCTGGATGCAAAAAAATCCGGCGCTTCCTCTTTGACAAACCTCGACATACACGATATAGCCCGAATTTCCCGCAGCTATGCTATGGGTTCATTCCATGTGGTGACCCCCTTGCAGGACCAACTGCGGGTGCTGGATGAAATTTTGCGCCATTGGACGCGGGGCCCGGGCGGTTCAGGCAATGCCGACCGTGCGCAGGCTCTCGGTCTGGTTTGTCCCGCGGCTTCCCTGGACGAGGCGGTGGCGCATATGACCGCACGGCACGGCATCCGGCCCAGGCTGGTGGCAAGTTCCGCCGTCTGGCCCGGCAAAGGCAAAGGGCAGGCCCACAAAGGCCCGCTCATGACGCCACAGGAAGTGCGGCACTGGTGCAGCCAAGGGCCAGTCATGATTTGCCTCGGCACTGCCAAGGGGCTTGCCCCCGAAGTGCTGGAGCAGTGTGACGGTCTTATCCGCCCTGTGCGGTTTTTGGGGTATAATCACCTTTCGGTGCGCAGCGCCGCCGCGATTCTGGCAGACAGAATTTTAGGCGACTATTGCTGACAAACAGGCGGCCTGAACGCATCGGCGCCGCTACGCAACGACGCAACAATCCGCCCGGATTTGCAAGGAGTTTACGATGGATATCATCAAAAAAATTGAACGGGAAAACATGCGCATGGATGTGCCCGCGTTTCGCTCCGGCGACACGGTGAAAGTACATCTGCGTATCGTGGAAGGCGAAAAACAGCGCATTCAGGTTTTCCAGGGCAACGTCATCCGCATCAAACGCGGCACCACCAATGCCACCTTCACGGTGCGCAAGGTTTCTGACGGCGTGGGTGTGGAACGTATCTTCCCCATCAACTCGCCCTTCATTGACCGTGTGGAGCTGGTAACTCAGGGCCGCGTGCGCCGCAGCCGTCTGTACTACCTGCGCGCCCTCAAGGGCAAAGCGGCGCGTATCAAGCCGCGTGGCCGCTTCTGATAGCCAGCTGAGGCATCAGAACACATATAGCGCCTTTTTGACGGCGCGCTGTGAGATGGCGGGCAACCGCCCTCATGGCGCGCCTCTTGTGTGTTTGTCGCCCGATTTCGGAGAACGTGCGTGAAAAACCACCGCTCCACGCAGCCGCACCTGCCCAGAATGCAGGGCAATCTGCTTTTCTCCACGGAAAGCATGACGGACTCGCGCACAACTGCGGGAATTGACGAGGCCGGACGCGGCTGTCTGGCTGGCCCGGTGGTGGCATGCGCCGTTATTCTTCCCGCTGCCTATGATCTGCCAGGCCTTACGGACTCCAAGGCCTGTACGGCCAAGCAGCGTGATGCGCTTGCCCCCTGCATCAAGGCCTGCGCAGTGGGTTGGGGTTTGGGCGTCATCTGGCCGCGCCGCATCGACAGCATAAATATTCTGCAGGCAACGTTTGAGGCAATGAGCCTCGCCGTGCGCCACCTGCGCACAGCGCCCAACCTGCTACTTGTGGACGGCAACAAAACCGTGCCGGAAGCAGTGCTGGCCCGTCTGTGGACACAAAAACCTTCCGGGGAATTGCCGCCACAGCGTGCCATCATAAACGGTGACGCCATTGAACCTGCCATTTCGGCAGCGTCCATT
>NZ_JASGDK010000085.1:0-8834 GCF_047607245.1 Desulfovibrio sp. | reverse complement strand
AGGCAGGTCGTCATATATTCGGCGTACCCGGCTGCCCGCAAACGGCAGGCAGGGCACTGGCCACAACCATAGCCCCACACGTGGCGGTTGCCGCGCTGGCCCGCATAGCAGGTATGGCTTTCCTCAACAATCAGGTCCACAAGCGCCGGGCCGCCCAAACTGCGGGCGAGAGTCCAGGCGTCTTTTTTGCTGCGCCACATGAGGGGCGTGTGCAAAACAAAGTTCGCAGCCATTCCCGCATTAAGGGCTACCTGCATGGCCTTGATGCTGTCATCACGGCAGTCGGGGTAGCCGGAGTAGTCGCTCTGGCACACGCCCAGCACCATATGCCGCATATCCTGCCCATATGCCCAGGCTGCCGCGTGCAAAATAAAGATAAGGTTTCGTCCGGGCACAAAGGTGTTTGGAAGGCCCTCGGGGCCATTTTCTTCAATAGGAGCCGTGGAGGTGAGCGCCGTATTGGCAAGCTGGCGAAAAAGATCGATATCCAGCAGACAATCCGGCCCAAGACGCTGTTGCCATTGCGGATTCAATGCCGCCATTTTCTGCCGGATATTTTCGCGGCAGGCCAGCTCGACGGAATGGCGCTGCCCGTAATCAAAACCAAGCGTGCGCACGCTGGCAAACCGGTCCAAGGCCCAGGCCAGGCACGTGGCAGAATCCTGACCGCCGGAGAAAATTACCAGCGCTGTCTGTTCTGCCAAGGGGCTTAGTATGGCCCCGCTTTGGCGTTCGCACTCGCTCATGGCGTCACCGGCCAGAAAGGGCAGACCCGGGCGGGCGCATAACCCGCCATAAAGGCGTCCATCAGGTTGCCGAAATATACGCGGTTTCTCGGCCGGATGCTCTGGGCTTCTGCGCAATCAGCGGGGAAGAAGCGCAAAGATTCCTTGTTGCCAAGGTAGGTATTCTTGGCCACAGGCTGCGAAAGCAAAAAGCCCCACATGCCGCGGCGTTCGGCAATGGCCTCATGCTGCAAGTTGCGCAGGCGTTCCTGCAACTGAGGGCTCAGGTCGCGGTGTGGATAGAAATAGGCCGCGCCGTTGCGCACCATAATTTCATTCAGTGAACTACCGTCTGGCAACAGAACTTCGGCCAAAATGCGGCCATGTATGTCTCGGTGCTTGACGCCTGCCTGAAGAAGCATCACCTGCTGCCCCTGCGTCAAATCTGTAAGCTGGCCTCTGGCTTCACGCGCAAAAAGCTGGCCCTTGCGGTCGCCCTTGGACAGTTCGGGAGCGTCAATACCTGCCAGGCGCACTACACGCCTGTCTGTGAGCTTGAAAGTGTCGCCGTCAAAGCAATGCGCCACAAAACCAAGTGGCTGCGGCAGGGGCGGGGCCTTTGGGGGCGGCTCAGAAGGATCAAAAAAAGCTGGATCGGGTTCAGGCCCGGGCGGAGGAGGCGGAGGAGGGAAAAAATCGGGGGGCGGCATATCAGCTGGGGCTTCGGGAACAGGAATACTAGCTTCAGCACCATCAGTAAGCGCTGCCGTGGTGTCTCGGGACGCCGTATTCGCGCTGTCGCCTTCTGCGTTTACCACAGGCCGCTCGACAAGAGCCGCCTGAGGCGCCGTCTGTTCGGAAGCCCGGGCAGTTGTGCCGAAGCTCAGGAAAGGCAGAAGAGCCAGCAGACAAAGAAGGCCAAAGAACTTGGGCGCACAGTGCAGCCGCCCGAACCTGCGCAAAACTGACACAACCACTATGGTATCCTGCTGCATGAGTGAAAAAAGTTGCGGGTTCGAGCCGCCCCTCAAATTGCTTCAGACCGGGAGTAAAATGGTCCCAGTGTACTGTCAACGCTTCTAAAACGGACAAACTTTGAAATGCTTTACATTTCAAAGTTATCATTATGCCCAAAAAATGCAATTTGAGGCAGACTCTACGCCGCGTTGCAGCGCGCTGCACCCTTGTGCAGCGTTAGAGCGTTTAAGCTTTTTCAAAATTAAAATGCTCTAACTGCTTCAAAGGTAAAATGCTCTAGGTGCTGTTTCTAAATAAATGATTTTGACCCAAGGGCAAGGAAAAAGGTTTTTTTACGAAAGGAGTGTACTTTTATGGTACATGACTGGAGTAAAAAATGTCCTTTTGACGCAGCCAGTTGGGCAAAAGAATTATTTAGAGACAGTACCTAACATCAGAGCGGCCTGGCCTTGAAAAGGCCAAGCCGCTCTGGGATGAACTAATTTTCGTAGTATGAGCGCAAGGGTTGGCTTCGCACAGGGTGGCGCAACTTTCGCAGCGCCTTGGCTTCGATCTGGCGGATGCGTTCGCGGGTTACGTTAAAGAGCTTGCCCACTTCTTCAAGGGTGTGGTCGCTCTTTTCAGCAATGCCGAAACGCTTGCGCAAAACCTGCTCTTCGCGCGGGGTAAGGTCGGCCAATACCGCAGCCAGCTGTTCGGAAAGCTTGGTATTGATGACTTCTTCCGCCGGGGCAACAGCTTTTTTGTCTTCAATGAAATCGCCCAGGCTCGAATCTTCTTCATCACCAATGGGAGTTTCCAGCGAAATGGGCTCCTTGGCGATCTTGAGCACTTTTTTGACCTTTTCCACCGGGTATTCCATACGCTCGGCGATTTCTTCGGGAGTGGGATCGCGTCCCAGTTCCTGAACAAGGTAGCGCGATGTGCGTATAAGCTTGTTGATGGTTTCGATCATGTGCACGGGAATACGGATGGTGCGGGCCTGATCGGCAATGGCGCGGGTAATGGCCTGGCGTATCCACCAGGTGGCGTAGGTAGAGAACTTGTAGCCGCGCTGGTATTCGAACTTGTCCACAGCCTTCATGAGGCCGATGTTGCCTTCCTGAATAAGGTCAAGGAATTGCAAACCACGGTTGGTGTACTTTTTGGCGATGGAGACCACAAGGCGCAGGTTGGAGCGAATGAGTTCCTGCTTGGCGCGCATGGCCGCAGTATTGCCGCGCTTGATGCGCCACAGCACTTCTTCAAGATCAGTGACGTTGTGGCAGCATTTTTCCTGAAGACGGCTAAGAATTTCGATCTTGCCGATAATCATTTCCTTAAAGGAAAAAAGCTCGTCCACGCTGAGCTTGAGATCGCGGGCAGCGTCAACGGGATTGACCTCACGCTTTTCAAGACCGTCGAACATGGCCTGAATTTCTGCCTGGGTACGGCCCGTGGAAAGAATATAGGCAGAAAGGTCGCGCTGGCAGTTGTGCATCTGACGCACATAGTCTTCAACCGTTTCAATGATACGGTCAATGAGGGTCTTTTCCAGCTTGATGTCACGCAGGCGCAGGACAATTTCTTCCTTGAAGCAGATAATTTCCTTTTGCACGGCAGTGACGCGGCGGTCCATGCAGGCGCAGGTATCCAGCTTTTTGTAAATCTTGCGTTTTTTCTTGAAGGTCTGCTTGATTTCGTCAAGCAGCAGAATAACGCGCGAACGCTGGTTCATTTCGTCTTCGCTGGGGTCGTCTTCTTCAATGGTCTTAACCACATCCTTAAGCTTGATGCGGTTCTGGCGCAGGTCTTCGCCAACATTGATGAGTTCTTCAACCGCCACAGGAACTTCAACCAGGGCGTAAAGCACGTCCTGCTCGCCCATTTCGATTTTTTTGGCGATGACAACTTCACCGTCGCGGTCCAGCAGTGGCACTGCGCCCATTTCGCGCAGATACATGCGAACAGGGTCGGTGCTGCGCGACGAGTAGTCCGCAGAATCTTCGTCTTCGGACAGATCTAGCGAACTGTCAGTTATTTCTTCATCAGACTCGGTGGCGGCGGCGGAAATTTTCTTTCCTTCCTTTTCCGAATCCACAATAACGATTTCCAGCTGTTCAAAAATGCCGATAATTTCTTCAAACTGCTCGGGGGTGCTCATTTCCACGGGGAGAGCCTTGTTGACTTCTTCAAAAGTCAGAAAGCCCGCGCCCTTGCCCTTCGCAATAAGCGATTGAATCTGCTGGATATCTTTAAGATTGCTCATGCCCGTTCTCCAAGGTTTCCTTAAGTGCGCGAAGATAGTCCAAATCAGCCTCAAAGTCACCTGTGCCGGTGTTGGCTCTCAAGGCTGCGGATAGAGAAGATTTTTGCGCTGATGCGTAATAATTGTTCAAGTAATGCCGCAGTGATTCCAGTTCTTTGTCGCCATCGTCACGTGGCGCGGCCTCCGGGCCACAACATTTGCACCAGAAATTTTTTTCCCTCTGGTCCAGTTGATGAAAAACTGCCTCTGGGCCATGCGTTTCAATCTTGTCCCACAGCTGGCGGGCAATTGGAGACTGAAGAGCCAGGTCGGCTCCCATTTCCTGCATATCTGCCAGCCGCTGAGGATAGCGCACAGCGTACATCATGACTTCACGGTCGCGTATGTTCTGTCGCGCACGCCCTGACGGAGCTCCGCCAGTTTCTGCGCGTGCCTTGTCTGTCCGGGAGCCGCGTGACTGCACAAGCCCTTCACGCAGGTCGGCCTCTGAAAGTTGTAGATGCCCGGCCAGCCGTGAAACGTAGGGGCTGACCAGTTCGGGAATTTCCACCTGACGCAGAAAATTGCGTGCCCATTCCACGGTTTCGCGAGGGGCAAGCGCCTTGAGCACATCGACGCAAAAACGCAGACCGTCTGGGGCTTGAGCCTGCAAGGCTTCAAAGGCATCCTGCCCTGCGCCGCGCAACAGGCTGTCGATGTCTTCGCCCTCGGGCATAAGCACTACCGAGCAGGACAGGCCGCGCGTAAGCAGCATTTCGCACGATCTCAGGGCCGCCTTGCGTCCGGCGCGGTCCCCGTCAAAAAGTAGCGTCAGCTGTGAAACAAAGCCTGAAAGCCGCTTGATCTGTTCCGGGGTCAGCGCTGTTCCCAGCACGCCCACGGCATTGTCATACCCGAACTGGTGCAGGGTCAGCACGTCCATGTAGCCTTCGGTCAGCAGCACCCGCCCCTTGGTGACCATGCCCTTGCGGGCCTGCGCCAGACCGTAAAGATGCTCGCCCTTTTTATAGATGGGCGTGTCGGCGCTGTTTATGTACTTGGCTTCTTCTTCATCAGCGATGATGCGCCCGCCAAAGGCTATGATCTGGTTGGACAGACTCTTGATGGGAAAAATAAGCCTGCCCCGAAAACGGTCATAGGCTCGCCCATTGCCAGATTGCCCCAAAAGCCCCGATTCAACAGCCATACGGGCATCGAAACCTGCGCGCCGTAGCGCGTCTGCCAGTGATTGCCATTCCCTTTTGGCCCAGCCGATGCCAAACCGCTGCACTATTTCCTGGCTCAGGCCGCGCTTGTCTATATACGCCCGGCATTCCTCGCCATCAGGGCCATTGAGCGTGGCAGCGAAGTGCCCGGCGGCCAGTTCATACATGCGCAGCATCTGCTGACGCGAAGAGCGGCGTTCACGCTCTTCACCCTGCTGGCGGGCGCTGTTTGGGCCGCGTTCAATGGTTATGCCCGCTTCCGCAGCCAGTTGTTCCAGCGTTTCTTTAAAATCCAGTCCGTTGATGCGGCTGTAAAAATCAAAAATATCACCTGAAGCGTGGCACCCGAAACAGTAAAACAGCCCCTGCTCTTCGTTAACTGAAAAAGACGGTTTTGTTTCCTGATGAAATGGGCAAGGCGCCACCCATCGTGGACCGTTGCGCCTGAGCTCCACAAAACGGCGCACAACGTCCACAATATTCATGCGCTCCTTGATGGCGCGTATGGCATCCTTGGACTGCATTGCAGATTTTTCCTTGATCAGAGAACAGCGTTCACGTTTGTGGCTGGCTTTTTTAGACCTGATGGCCTGAAAAAACTTGTTCTCTGCCGATAACAACACTTGTTTCGTCAGGATGCGGGCAGAAGATGCCTCCCAACACAGAATTTTTATAGTTCAGAAAATAAGTTCCGATTGTTCGCCTAGCGCAGGGTCACAATGGTCATACCATCGCCGCCCTGATCTTCGGGGGCAAGGCTGAATTTTTCCACAGCGGGAAAAGCCCGCAAAAATTCATGAACCTGTTTGCGCAAGGCTCCTGTACCGCGCCCGTGCACTACTTCTACTTCCCGAAAACCAGCAAGCAGGGTCTTGTCCATAAAACGTTCAAGTTCTGCAAGAGCTACATCGGCACGATGTCCGCGTATGTCAAGACGTAGTGACGCTCCGTCAGCCGCTCCTGCCGGGCGGGCCGAACCTCCGCTTGTGGGGGTGGCAGCCTGACGGGGTGCGCCGTCCAGAATGGAAGAGGGCTTGCCCGGAGCGTTTTGGGCTGTTTGTTGCCCCGGCAAACGCAAGGCCTTCATATCGGCCCACAGGTTCACGCCATTCATGTCCAGGCGAACACGGCTTTTGCGTTCGTCCACATCAGTGATAACGCCGCGCTTGTTAAAAATTGTATGCAACACTTGTTGCCCCACGGCAAAATTCTTGGGGCTTGGCAATATTGACTCGTTTTGCTCCGAATCATTATCCGTTGCCAGTGAAGCGCGGAGCCGTGACATTTCTTTCAGGGCCTGTTTGTGGGTAGTCCGGCCTTCTTTCCAGGCACGCATAAGCTCGGTTGCCTGGGCGCGCACCTCATCATGCAGGCGCATGCGCTCTTTTTCCAGCTTTTCTCGTTCATGCTTGGCAACAGTTCGTGCCTTCTCCTGCTCCTGCTTGAGGAGCACAAGCTCTTCTTCCCGGTTGGCAGCCAGATCATTGAGGCGTGCAAGCAGGGTGGTGGCGTCTTGCCCGTCCTGCAAAAGATAATGCTCGGCCCGGCGTATGATGCTTTCAGGCAAGCCGTGCTCACGAGCCACATCCAGAGCCTGACTCGCCCCAACCTGGTCATAGGCCAGCTTGAATAAAGGCTTTTTGCTCTGTGAATCAAAGAGCATAGAAGCCGCCCTGGCTCCTTCCTTGGTGAGGGCGTAGCTCTTGAGCGCGGGAAAATGTGTTGCTGCCAAAACAAAGGTATGTTTGTCCAGCAATTCGTCAAGTACCGCCTGAGCCAATGCCGCGCCCTGAGCCGGGTCAGTGCCTGCACCAAATTCGTCCAGTAGGACAATGCCGCTGCCGTCCAGATGCTTCCAGGCCTTGCCCAGATGCTCAATCTGGGCGGTGAAGGTGGACACATTGTCGGCAAGGCTCTGTTCGTCGCCGATAAAGGCGTCCATGCGGCTGAACCAGGGCAGGTGCGAACCCGCGCCAGCGGGAACGGGCAGGCCGCTGAGGGTCATTGCCGCGATCAGACCGAGAGTTTTCAGGCAAACAGTTTTGCCGCCGGCATTGCCGCCAGTAATGACCAGCGCACGTTCGCCAGGGCGCAGGATAATGTCCAGCGGGCGCACCGTTGAAGAGGGCTTTGCGGCGCTTTTGGCGGTATGGGCAGAATCCGCCGCTTTGGCGGCCTTGGCCCTGTTAAGCACAAGCAGAGGGTGGCGGGCTTCAAGCAGTTGAATGCCTTCGGTCACAGGAGTGAGGGGCAGGCAGCGGCCATCCAGCAGCGCAGCCAGACGGCGCTTGGCCTGCAAAAGATCCAGTTGGGCAAGAAGTTCAAGGGCCGCTTGAGCTCCGGGCAGTTCTGCTTCCAGCAGGCCCCGCATATACAGCAGTATCTTGCGTTCTTCTTCGCGCTCTTCGCGCTTCAGCTCCTGAAGGCGGTTATTGATCTCCACCAGGAACATAGGCTCAAAATAGCAGGTTTCGCCCGTTTGCGACCAGTCATGAATAATGCCCTGCATACGGCCTTTGAAATTGGCTTTGAGCGGCAGCACATAACGGTCCGACGAAAGCGTCATGAACTCGTCCTGCAAATAAGCCAGCATGTTGTATTGCAGGGCGTAATCTTTCACCTTGCCCATGCAGCTCTGGTGCAGGCGGCGCAGCTCGCCGCGCAGACGGTAAAGCTCGGGTGAGCTTTCATCCTTCATCAGGCCGTCGTCGGAAATACAGCGCAAAAGGGCTGCCGTAAGTTGTACGGGCAGAGGTGTGCCGTCAGCCATAGCCAGCAGATGTGGCCATTGCTTGGCGGCATCGGGGGCAGCAATGGAGGCATGGGCATCGCGTGCCATGCTTAGCACTTCACGCAAAGCCCAGAATGCATCAAGATCCGGCTGGAAGGCGTGGGCACGTGAGGCTTGTGCCGCATGCAAAAAGCCCGATACATCGGGAAAAGCATTGAGCGCAAAGACTGCGCCGCCAATAGCCGGGCGTGAAGACCAGTCGGCAGCTTCCTCATATATCCGGGCGGCAAGATTGACGTCCTCTGCTTCGGCAAACGGGGTCAGACCCAAGGCACGTTCGCGCCCTACGCCGGAAATGCACAGCGACGCGAGGTGGTCGGTGATATGATGGTATTCAAGGGCCTGAAGAGTGCGGGCGTGAATCATGCTGATGCCTCGGAAATGATGGTATGGCTTGCCGCAGAGAAAAGAACGCACGAACTGCTGGACCTTGCAGCCCACAGAGCGCTACGAACGCTCCCTCGCCGGACGCACAGTTTTTCCATATTGTGAGGCAACTCCCGATGGGGCGACAAGTCAGGCCGTGGGGCGTTTCACACAGGAATGACGCAACAATTCCCGCCACTGCGGAAGTGCTGCCTGAAAATAGAATGTAGTCACTTTTGCCCGGCGAACATTACATATCCGCTGTGCAAAAGTTGCGGGACCTGGCTAGGGCTGCAGGCGTTTTTTGACGGCCTCGGACAAAACCTTGCCGTCCACCTGGCCTTTATGCCCTGCCATAATGGCAGAAATAACCCGGCCCATATCCTTGGGAGAAGTTGCGCCCAGCTCGGCTATTGTGGATTCAACGAGGGACAGCAGCTCTTCCTGGCTGAGGGCCTTGGGCAGGTACTCTTTAAGGACTACAAGTTCGGCAGCTTCTTTTTCAGCAAGGTCGGGGCGCT
>NZ_JASGDK010000084.1:0-22339 GCF_047607245.1 Desulfovibrio sp. | reverse complement strand
TTTTCTTTCTTAAACTCTTCAACAAGGAAGTTGATTATGCGCTGGTCGAAGTCTTCGCCGCCCAGGAAGGTGTCGCCATTGGTGGCGCGCACTTCAACAACGTTGTCGCCCACTTCCAGAATGGAAATATCAAAAGTGCCGCCGCCAAGGTCGAAGACAGCGATTTTTTCGTTGGCCTTCTTGTCCGCACCATAGGCCAGCGAAGCGGCCGTAGGCTCGTTGATGATGCGCTTGACTTCAAGGCCTGCAATGCGGCCCGCGTCCTTGGTGGCCTGACGCTGGGCATCGTTGAAGTAGGCCGGAACCGTAATAACGGCTTCGGTCACTGTTTCACCCAGGTAGGCTTCCGCATCGGCCTTCAGCTTGGCCAGGATCATAGCCGAAACTTCAGGGGAGCTGTAGGTACGGCCATCCACTTCAACACCGGCATCACCATTAGGGGCTTTGACGATGGCGTAGGGGCTGTGTTCCTTCCAGCGTTCCACTTCGGGGCTGTCATACTTGCGGCCCATCAGACGCTTGATGGCAAAAACAGTACGCGTGGGGTTGGTAACGGCCTGACGCTTGGCAATGTCACCCACCAGGCGTTCCTTATCTGTAAAGGCCACCACGGAAGGGGTGGTGCGGCCGCCTTCAGGGTTGGTGATGCATTTAGGGTCCTTGCCCTCCATAACATATACGCAGGAGTTGGTAGTACCCAGGTCAATACCGATAATCTTGGACATATAGTGATCCTCCTCAGGGAAAGCTTTTCTCGTGTGGATTTGCGCTGCGACCGGCCCGCCCATTGAGCTGCTGGAACGGCGCGCGCTGTAAATTCTGGCAGATGGCTGCCCAACTGCGAGGTATATGTAAGTCTTTCTTGCGGGTCGTCCAGAGTATTGCCAAAAAAAAACGATAAAAAGTGTTTAGCTAGGTTTAAAAAAGACCATTTTGGGGGTGTTTTTATAATTGACCTTTCTTTCTCAACCTTGGTAGTGAATTAATGAACTAACCGTGTCACGGCAGACACATAACCTGGAGGAGAAAAAGTGAACATCGGCAGACGTGATCTTATCTGCGGCCTTGGCGGGCTTGCAGTGGGTGGTGCTATGCTTGGACTGGGAGGCGTTGAGGCCAAGGCTGCAGGGCAGACGCAGCAGGCCGCAGGACGCTTTGACCAGGTAGGTGGAGCCTTTGGCTGGAAAGCCCATAAGCTTGACCCCAAGGAATGCGCCCAGGTGGCCTATGAAGGGTACTGGCATAAGGGTTTCGGCTGTGGTTTCGGCACTTTTTACAGTATTGTCGGCCTGATGGGCGAAAAATACGGCGCGCCTTATAACCAGTTTCCCTTTGCCATGCTTGAAGCCAACAAAGGCGGAATTTCTGACTGGGGCACCATTTGCGGGGCTCTTTACGGGGCCGCAGCTTCCTTCTCTCTGTTCTGGGGACGCAAAGAAGTACACCCAATGGTTAACGAACTGTTCCGCTGGTACGAAGTGACCAAACTGCCTGTCTACAATCCCGGCGACGCGGCGCAGGGCTTCAAGGGCGATATGCCCATGAGTGCCTCTGATTCCGTACTTTGCCACATTTCCGTGTCCAAGTGGTGTTACGAAAACAAGGTGGAAGCCGACAGCAAGCAGCGTAGTGAACGTTGCGGGCGTCTTACTGCTGATGCGGCTTTCAAGGCTGCTGAAATCATCAATGCCAAAATAGACCAGGGCAAGGATTTCAAGAGCACCTTTCCCATGCAGAAATCCGTAACCTACTGTGGCGAATGCCATATGACCAAGGACAATGATGCCAACTGGGCCAAGGGCATCATGGATTGCACGCCTTGCCACAGTGGCACGGCAGCTACACAGAACAAGTTTTTGAATCATCCATAAGTTGTATAGTTAAAGAGGTTTGCCAGTTATATTTGTGCAGAATGATTCTTTATTCTGGCCGGGTGGCATAAGGGCCACGCCTGCATAAAAGATTTGTTCTGCTTGATATGACACGAAAGCTCACCTTGTAACGTTAATGCTGAGACGGGCAGCCCTTTTAACAAGGGCTGCCCGTCTGTTTTTGTGCTGGCAAGTGGCTATAAGGGGTGTATGCGCTTAAATTCACATATTGGCATTGCTTTTATTGGGGCAAGCACAATATCTGGACGAAACCGTTAGCGTATAAAACAGAAAACATCCGCCGGCTATTGCTCTGGCGGATGCTTTTCTGGCCTATTTGTACAGCACGCTTTGCGGCGTTTTGCGCTGTGTAAAGTTTGAGTCGGCTCGGGGCAAAAACGGCTGCGATTTTGTCAGGCAGCGTGGGGTCTGGATTCGTTTTCGGCGGCGCGGGCTTGATCTTTGTCTTCCTGCCGGATGCTGTCCAGTATGCCTGTGACAATGCCTACCTGGCCTGCCATATCACTGACCTGACGCGCCGCAAGATCCATAGATTCGGCGATATGGGCGCTCAGCGTGTTGACCTCGGCAATATTGCGGTTGATCTCATCAGAGGCAGCGGATTGTTCCGTGGCAGCGGCGGCAATGGCAGAAACTCGTGAGCTGGAGTCGCCAGCCAGGCTGGAAATACGCTCCAGCGACTGCCCGGATTCTTCAGCCATACGGCCTACTTCATCGATGGAATTTACAGTGCCGTCCACAGTGGTGGAACTTTTGCCCGTGCCTTCCTGAATAGATGCAATGGCGGTTTCCACTTCACGGGTGGCGCTCATAGTTTTTTCGGCCAGTTTGCGCACTTCGTCGGCAACCACGGCAAAGCCTCGTCCGGCCTCACCAGCGCGAGCGGCCTCGATGGCGGCATTGAGCGCCAGCAGGTTGGTCTGGTCGGCAATGTCACGAATGAGGGTGAGCACCGTGCCGATATCTCTGGCCTGCTTGTCGAGGTCGAGCATGTCGCCCTTGAGACCACTGGACTGCTGCTGCACGGTCTGCATGCTCTGTATGGTGCGCAGCACGATGCCCGCGCCATCCTGCGCGTGCCCTTGCACCGAGGTGGCCGCTTCAGCCGCAGCTTCGGCATTGTGGGCTACTTCAAGAACCGTGGCGTTCATTTCGTTCATTGCAGTGGCCGTTTCGGCCATGCGGTCAGCGGCAACATCTGCCTTGTCGCGCACATCGCCCAATGACGCATTGAGGGTGTCGGCGGCTTTTTGCAGATGAGCCACCACGCCTTCAAGCTGGGTCACGGTGTCCATTCTGGCCTTGTGCGCTGCTGCGGCAGCCTTCTTTTCAAGAAGAACCTTTTCGGTGATGTCTTCACCGATTTCCACATGGCCTATGTGTTTGCCTTGAGCATCCTTCAGGTAGTCCAGCATGATCTGCATGGTCTTGCCGTTGGGCATATGGTTGATGACCCTTTTGTTGCCCAGGCGCAACTGCTCAATACCACATTCGGGCGTATTACAGATGTTGCCATTCTTTTCGGAGCAATGTTTGCCAACCACGTCGGTTTGACAGGTTTTGCTCATCGTTCCGAGCGCATTGGTGTTGCAGAATGTCCAGATCATGTCGTTGTCTGTAACAGAAACGGACAGGGGCAGGGTATTGAGGATACTTTCGTACCAGTGGGTCTGGCCTTCCAGTTTTGACACCATAATGCGAAGTGATTCGGCCAGATGCCCAAGGCAGTCTGTGCGGTATACGTCAAGCTTGGCGTCTTCGTGCCCTGAGGAAATGGCTTCTGCGAAGCGAACGCATTTCCGTATGGGTGAAAGCCAGTTGTGGATAAGCAGAGCGCCGATGGCACCTAGAACAACGATGGCGACAGCACCGCCAGCCAGGGCCTTCCACATATGGGTGGAAGAAAGACTGTCGCCCAAAGTCATGTTGAAGCTTATAAGCATAGCCGCACAGGCCAGTATGAGGCCTATGAAGAAAAAGATGGTCATACGAAGGCTGAGGGTAAGATTCATACAGTTCATCCTTGGTAGCCGCTACCGGGGTCACAGGTTGCGGAGGAAACGTTCAGGTTTGCCTGTGATGTGCGGTACTGTGTCGTACGGGCTGCCCGCTGATTCAGCCCGAATTTTCAAATAAGCTCAGTGCCAGAGAGTGGTCTGTGCTCTAAAAAGCCCGTTAATGCGCGTTTTGCTGCATATCTGTTGCCCCTTCTCTGTGCATAAAGTCACAAGCCGTAATCCCTGTATTTAGCATGGATGTTCGGCTATCAAATTTTAATATGAGTTGTTTGATAGTAATTGAAAAAAACTGTGGCTGCAAGCGGTAAAACCACTTGCCCCGACAAGTTGACAAAGGATTTAACCAGTCGCTTACCTATTCTTTCGGACAGGTCTGAAAAAAAATTATAGCATGTCAGTTGAAATAATATCTCTTCATTTGGGCGGGGGTGGTTCAACCCAGTAACGTTGTGAGAGCCATAACAAGGCAAACCCCGCAAATACAGGAAACCGAAGCGGCATTGCCGTTGCCGGACGCATTGGCTTCAGGAATGACTTCTTCAAAGACTACGTAGATCATAGCGCCTGCGGCAAAGGCCAGAGCCACGGGCAATATGCCCGCTGCCACGCCTGCAGCCAGAGCGCCGGGCACAGCGCCAATGGGCGCGGTAACGCCAGAGAGCATGCCGTAAAAGAAAGATTTTTTTGCGGAATAGCCTTCAGCCCGCAAAGCCGTGGAAACAACCATGCCCTCAGGAAGGTTTTGCAGCATAATTGATACAGTGAGTACCAGAGCCGTGCTCATGCCAAGGCTTTCAATGCTGGCGCTCATAGCGCTTTCAGCGGCGGCAGCGCCGTAGCCCACGCCGATGGCGAGCCCTTCGGGAATATGGTGCAGGGCCATCGCCGTGACCAGAAGCACGCTGCGTCTCCAACTGGTGGAAATGCCCTCGGTCGTGCCCTGAACCAGATGCAGATGGGGCAAGGCGCGGTCCAGCAGCAAAAGAAATGCCGCGCCCAGCATAAGGCCGAAGACCACGGGCAGAAAACCAAGACGGCCCATATGTCCGGCCATTTCCATAGCGGGCTGCAAAAGGCCAAAAAACGCCGCGCCCAGCATCATGCCCCCAGCTGCGCCCAAAAGACAGTCCATAGCTTTGCGTGAAAATTCGCGCCGGGTAAATATGAACGCCGCGCCCAACGTTACTGAAAGCCAGGAAAACAGGCCCGCCACAAGGGCTTGCATGACCGGATGCAGCATGACGGATTGGACGGAAGAACTGGTTAGCTCCATCGGGACCTCCCGGCGGTAGAGAAGATGTTTTTTTTCAGAAAGCACGGCGAACGGACGCCACCGGGCAGAAAGACGGGGATGTTGGGCATTTCATGTTGCGCTGCTCTGGCATCTGCCTGAACAGACGCCAGTTGAAAATATCATGCCTTAATCTGCTGGAATATGTATCCTAAATCTATGCCGGACTACTTGAGATCCTGGCGGTATTGCAGGGACTGCCGCAGGGTTTCCTTGTCCATATACTTTACTTCGGCTCCAAGGGGGATGCCTTGGGCAAGGCGCGAAATCCGCACTTTTGGAAAGCGCTTGGCCACCATCTGGCGTACAAAGGTGGCGGTGTTTTCCGCCTCAAGGGTTGCGCCAAGAGCAAGGATAAGTTCTGCTATCTCGCCTTCTTCCAGCCGGTTTACAAGCCTGTCAGTGTCCAGACTTTCAGAGTCCATACGGTCCAGAGGAGCCAGCAGGCCACCCAGAATCATGTACTGCCCGCGGTAAAATCCGCCTTCATCAAGGGTCAGCATGCTGTCCCATTCAGTAACAAGGCAAAGCGTGTCGCGGGCGCGTTCTGCGTCAGCGCAGACAGGGCAGGGGTCGGTGGACGAAAGGCCGCCGCAGCGCGAGCACAGGTGCAGATTGTCGCGCAGGTCGTGGATGCCCCGGCCAAGACGGCGTGTTTCAGCTTCCGGCCATTTGAGCAAGGCCATAGCTGCCCGCATGGCAGATTTGGGGCCAAGGCCCGGCAGGCGCGCTAGCTGCTCTACCAGGGCCTTGAGCGGTTCGGGAATACGCGTGTTCATGAACCTAGAAAAGACCGGGCAGCTTGATACCGCCGGAGATGCTGCTCATTTCGCGATCCATAGTTTCACGGGCAATGCGTCCGGCTTCGTTGACGGCAGCAAGAATGAGGTCTTGCAGCATTTCCACATCGCCGCCTTCCAGAGCTTTGGGGTCAATGGTGATCTTGCGCAGTTCCTGCTTGCCCGAAACTTCGGCTTTGACCATGCCGCCGCCACTGGTGGCTTCATAGCTGTGTTCGCCCATTTCCTGCTGGAGTTTGGCGATCTTATTCTGCATAACCTGCGCCTGGCGCAGGATGTCGTTCATGTTGCGCATATGTTTCTCCTTAAATATTGTGGTTAAAGCCGAGTACCATGTAGTGGCGCAAAAATCCGGCGCGCGGTGCCCCTGCTTTACAAGTCAGGTGGCTCAACCTCGCCAGAAAGGGCTGCTCAAAGCGTTGTCCTGCCTGGGCATCCTGCCATATGACAGGATAACTGCCCTGCGTCGGATATGGTTTCCGCCGCCGATAGTGCGGATTTTACTATTCTATGGGCCGGCACCCCTTCAATGAAGCGTTGAGTACCTCAAAGCAGGGTTGCAGAGCCTCTTTACGCCTGAATTCTTCAATCAGATCGGCTTCTGGCCGATGCGGCTTGGGGGCGATGATTTCCACCTGCGTGTCCCCCGCGCCATAAGCAGCCAATGCCGCATACAGTGCTTTGCTCTGTTTTTCAAGCTGGTTCAGCTGCGTTTCTGTTCTTGGCTGCAACCGAAGGACGCCGTCGCCCCACTGTACGCCAATACCGCGAAGCAGATACGGGGCCAGGGTCAGCCGCGCGGCGGCCTGCTCGGCTACGCAAAAATCATAAAAGCTCTGCCAGTCATGACTGGAGCTGCCTGCCGTTTTTTTTATGGAACCCGATGGCGCTGAAACCGTAGCGTCCGCTTCTGGCTCGTCCCAGGGAATTCCGGTGGCAAAGCCAGAGCCCGCTTCGGATTCAATTTCTTCATCCGAATAGGGCGGAGCGCCCCACGAACCGTCCGCGTCATCGCCCCAGGGGGCATCGTTTTCCACAAGGGGAGGCATATCGGGATCATCGGCCCTGTTGCCCGCTTCGACATGTGTGGCTGACGCGCTGTCTATCCTGTTGCGGCTGGTGCCGCTCTGCGGGAAGCTTCTTGCGGCAGGGTCAGAGCCTTCAGCTTCATCACCGTCAGCAGCAGGGCCGGGAGCCGTAGCCGCATCACGCGGGCGGGCCGGGCTTCTGCCAGTGTTTGCGGTCTGTGCGCCGTAGCCATTGCGGGAAGGCTCGCCTCCGGCATGGGGCGGTTGCGGCGCTGCGTGGGAAGTTCCCGCGGGCACGGTTTGCGTCGGGGCTGCTGGCTGGCCTGATGGCCTTGCAGGGGCGGAGCCGTATTGTGTGCCGGATGCCGGACCTTGCGCGGAAGCAGGCGCTGCGCCGGAGAATTGTTCTGATGTCTGGCCCGGTGTCTGCCCTGATGCCTGCCCTGATGTCTGGCCCGATGCCTGGCCAGCCATTTGGCCGGGCGTCAGTTGCCCAACGGGCAGCAACTGAGGCAGCAGGGCAAGATTGAGCAGCAACAGCTCAAGGGCCGCCGCCGGTTCCGGGCTTTGCACAATGCCGCGCTGCGAGTCCAGCGTCATTTGCCAGGCGGCGTGCAGGTGGGCCGTGGAAAAACGCGGGGCAAGGCTTTGCCACAAGGCGGCTTCGTCAGCGGGCAGGCGCAGGCTCGGCAGCATGGCTTCGCCGCCTTGCCGCAGAAGAAAAAGATTGCGCAGGTTGCCAGCTAGCTCTCGCACAAAAAATCCAATATCCACGCCTTGCTGCAAGATCTGGCTGCAAAGATCGGCAACAGCGGCGCAGTCCTGCACATGCAGGGCGTCAAAAAGATTGCCGAACATTTCCTGCCCGGCCAGGCCAAGCACCTGGCGCGTTGCGGCTGCCGTCAGTTCCGCGCCGCCCAGAGCCAGCGTCTGGTCCAGCAGGGACATGCTGTCGCGCACGCTGCCAGCGGCACGGCGCGCCAGAAGGCGCACGGCGCTCTCTTCAAAAGTAACGCCTTCCTTGCGCAGCACGCCTGAAAGGTGATCCACCAGCGCGTCCTCGCCCAGATGGCGAAAAACGAAATGCTGGCAACGGCTCACAATGGTGATGGGAAATTTGTGCGCTTCGGTGGTGGCGAAGATGAAGACCACGCGTTCCGGCGGCTCTTCTAGCGTTTTGAGCAGGGCGTTGAAAGCGTTGCGCGTGAGCATGTGGGCTTCGTCGATGATGAAGACCTTGTAGCGGCCTTCCATAGCGGCGTAGCCGATGGTTTCGCGCAGGGAACGGGCGTCTTCCACGCTGTTGTTGGAAGCGCCGTCAATTTCTGTCACGTCCACGTGTACGCCCTGCGTGATCTTGCGGCACTGGGCGCATTCATTGCAGGGTTCCGGGCCCGGCGCGTGTTCGCAATTGAGAGCTTTGGCGAAAATACGGGCGATGGTGGTCTTGCCCACGCCGCGTGTGCCGCTCAGAAGATAGGCGGCAGCGGGCCTGTCCTCGGCAGCAGCGCGGGAAAGGACGGCCTTGACCATATCCTGTCCCGCCACCTGCGCAAAGGTCTGGGGGCGGTAGCGTGATGCGAGGGAAAGATGCTTCATGAGTTTTTATAGGCGCGCCCGGCGAGACCGGGCGCGCCAGTGTAACTAGACTTTATAGTGGTGCAGCCAGCTGGCGTACTTGGGGTTTTCGCCCTTGACGATCTTGAAGTACTCGGTCTGTAAATGCTTGGTCACGGGGCCAGCGTGGCCCACGCCGATCTGGCGGTGATCCAGTTCGCGAATGGGGGTGACTTCAGCAGCGGTGCCTGTAAAGAAGGCTTCATCGGCGATGTACAGTTCATCGCGGGTAAACTGCTGCTCTTCCACCACATAACCAAGATCCTTGGCCAGCTTCATGACGGAATCACGGGTGATGCCGCCAAGAATGGATGTCCAGGGCGTGGTCTTGATCACGCCGTCGCGCACGATAAAGATATTTTCGCCTGTGGCTTCGGAGACGTAGCCGTTGGTGTCCAGCATGACGGCTTCGTCATAGCCTTCGTCCTTGGCTTCCACCTTGGCGAGAATGGAGTTGATATAGTTGCCCGAGGCCTTGGCCTTGGACATGCTGGTGTTCACATGGCTGCGGGCAAAGGTGCTTGTTTTGATGCGGATGCCCATTTCAAGGGCTTCAGCGCCAAGGTAAGCGCCCCAGGGCCAGGTGGCAACGATGGTCTGCACCGGATTATTGCCGGGGTAGACGCCCATTTCGCCGTAGCCCACAAAGGAGAGCGGGCGCACATAGCCTTCTTTCAGTTCGTTGGCTTCAAGGGTTTTTATGCAGGCTGCCGCCAGTTCCTCGGCAGTGAGGGGGAGGTTCATGCGTAGAATCTTGGCGGAGTTGAGCATGCGCTTGCAATGGTCTTCAAGGCGGAATACGGCGGAACTGCCGTCGGCACAGGCGTAAGCCCGGATACCCTCAAAAATGGCGCTGCCATAGTGCAGGGCATGGGTAAGCACGTGAACCTGAGCCTGATCCCAGGGAACCATTTTGCCATCAACCCAGATGTACTTCATCTTTTGCATGCTGTCCTCCGCAAGCCTCATAGTAGGGCGGCATCTCCGGCGGCGCACATGGCTGCCTGAGTCCGCAAGAGAAAAAATTTACTGTAAAGCGCGGCGTATGGCAAGCAGTAGGCCGTGAGAGGACGGGCTTTGCGAGCCTTATCGCCGCATGCAGGGTGAAAGGTCTGGCCCTGTGAAGAGGCATGCCGTATGCTTGCCCCATACCTATGGAAGCTCTGATTAAAGAGCTTCCTGAAAACGCGCAGTTATTTCGTTGGGCAAGGCGCGATCTTTTTTTGAAGCAGGAGTGGGCTCTTCCGTCCTCGACGGTTTCAAAAAAGTGAAGCAACGCAGGCAAATGAAGTAATCAGCGTTTCCTTATGGCATAAAGGAACAAGCGGTCATGACGCAGAAACATAGTGAAGGCACGCCCCAGGGGCAGGTTTTTCTGTTGGGCATTGATGCCGGAGGAACCCACACGGATGCGGTTCTGCTTGCGCAGGATCAGGCTGGGTTGGCAGAAGACCGCGCAGTTTCATCTGGCGCGCTGGATGCTGCCGATCCGGCAGCGCGCCTGTCACGCATGGATTTGCCCCACAAGCCTTTGGCGCGCATGCATCTGCTGGCCGCGGCCAAGGTGCCGACAAAACACGACGACCTGCCTGCCTCGGTAAGCGAAGTGCTGGCGGCGCTGGCCCGCGCCTTGAATGAAAGCGCCTCTTCCGCAAGTTCCCCCACAGCGCTTTCCGGTGGGCCCGAGTTGCTGGGCCGCGTCACCCGCGTGACCCTGGGGGCAACTCTGGCGGTCAATGCCCTTGTGCAGGATAAGGCCGATGCCGTGGCGCTTGCTCTTTCTGCCGGACCGGGGCTTGATCCCCGGCGGTTCGCCCTGGGAAAGCATGTGTGCGTTGTTCCCGGCGGGTTGGACCACAGGGGAACGGAAATCAGCCCGCTGGATGTGAGCGAACTGGAAAATCAGGCCGCCCGCTGGCGTGAAGAAGGCATTGCCGCTGTGGCCTGCGTAGGCAAATTTTCGCCACGCAATCCTGTGCATGAGCAAAAGATGGCGCAGGCCGTGACCCGTGGAGCTGAAACATCCGGTCAAAACTGTCGGGATGTCGCCTTCCCCGACGCGGACGTCACCTTGGGGCACAGGCTTTCTGGCCGTCTGAATTTTCCCCGGCGCATTGCTACGGCTTACTTTAATGCCGCGGTGCAGCGGTTGCATTCCAGTTTTCTGGATGCTGTGGAAAACGCCCTTGCCGGGGCCGGGGTGCGCGCTGCCGTGCGTCTGCTCAAGGCAGATGGCGGAGCAGTGCCGCTGAGCCTTTCGCGCCGTGAGCCTGTGCAGTCCATCCTTTCCGGCCCGGCTGCCAGCGTTATGGGCGTTCTGGCCTTGTGCCCCGAAGCCCGTGAAGGCTGCGCCCTGCTGCTGGATATGGGCGGCACCACCACAGACATTGCTCTGGTGGTCGATGGTTCTCCGGTGGTGGACAGGGACGGCATGGTTCTTCAGGGGCGGCGTACACTGGTTCGCGCGCTTGCTTCAGTTTCCATAGGTGTGGGCGGCGACTCTCTTTTATCCGTTGACGGTTCCGGGGCCGAGGCTTCCGTTCGCGTAGGGCCGGAACGGCAGGGGCCAGCAATGGCATTTGGCGGCAGCCTTCCGACGCTGCTGGACGCGCTCAATGCCCTGCACAGCTTCCCGCAAAGTCATGAGGCTGGCGAACTGGCCGGAAACGTATCCGCCTCTCTGACTGGTATGGAAGCACTGGCGCGTCAATGTGGTCTTGCTCCGCACGATCTGGCCCAAATGGCCGTGGAAGATGCTCTGGAGCAGATCAACCGCGCCGCAAGAAATCTGGTGGAGGGCATAAACGCCCAACCTATTTACACGCTGGCTGGCTTGCGGGCACTGCAAGAGGCGCATCCCTCGCGGGCATGGCTGGTGGGTGGCCCGGCGGCCTGCATCGGGCCGCATCTGGCAGCCGGCTTGCGCATGCCTGTGGACTGCCCGCCCCATACTGCTGTGGCCAACGCCGTGGGGGCGGCCCTTACGCTGCCAACCGACTCTCTGGAAGTCTATGCAGACACAGGTTCAGGTCATTTGCGGGCTCCGGCTCTGGATCTGACGGAAAGCATCCGCAGAGGGTTCAGCCTTGAAACCCTTGGCGAGCGGGCAAGGCAACTCTTGCTCCAAAGGCTGGAGCTGGCTGGAGCAGACGGCGCAACTGTGGAAATTACCGAGGCCGAAAGTTTTGCTACGCTGGACGACAACGGCTTTGGCAACAGGGATATGCGCGTGGCGTGTCAGGCTGTGCCTGGACTGGCGGGGCTGGTAGCTCAAGAATCCTGATTCAGGGCTTTCAAGACGGAAAAACAGCGTGGGCCGTGTTGTCACGAGCGCCTTTACAGTTGTCTATGGAAACGCTGATTTATTCCGTTTGGCGGCGTTGCTTCACTTTTTTTGAACCAGTCGAGGACGGAAGAGTCCACTCCTGCTTCAAAAAAAGGTCGTGCCTTGCCAAACGAAATAACTGCGCGTTTCCAGGGGGCTCTTTAATCACTGCTTCCCTATGTGTCTAATTTCTTCTTTTATTCTAGATGAATATCATCAGAGAATACACCCTGCACAAAAGGCTCGTCTGCAAAGGTGCTCGTGACGGTACGGCCAGTCAGCCCCCCTGGCTTTGCGCGGCCTTCCGGCGTGGCAGGCGGTCAGCGTCGCGGCCTGAATGTTGCCTCAGGTGCAGCGGAGCAGGTGGCGGCAGCGGCAGTATTCCGGACGGCCTCGCCCCTTGAAAAGCATCCATATACGCCATAGTATCGCACTCCCAAAGAAATTTACCCGCAGAAAGCTGGCGGGCGTGCGAGTACGAGAATCATGCAGATAGTTCTTTACGAACCGGAAATTCCCCCCAATACGGGCAATGTCGCCCGGCTCTGCGCCGCAACAGGTGTGACGCTCAACCTTGTCGAACCCTTGGGGTTCAAGCTTGAAGACCGTTACCTCAAGCGCGCAGGCCTCGACTACTGGCCCAATGTAAACCTGAAGGTGTGGCCCAACTGGCAGGCCTTTATGGAAGGAACCGGTGCAGGCGGCAAGGCCGGGCGGCTGGTATTCACCTCGGCCAAAGCTTCTGAAGAGAGTGCGGCGGTGCATAGGTTTGCTTTCGAACCTGACGATTTTCTGGTTTTTGGGCCAGAAACGCGCGGGTTGCCGCAAGACATTCTGGCCCTTTCGCCGTACCGCGTGCGCATCCCCATGCTTGAGGGGCGCGTGCGCAGCATCAACCTGTCCACATCGGCGGGCATTGTGCTGTATGCGGCTCTGGCCAAGGCGAATCTTATGGAGAACTGGGAGTGAGCTTGCCCCACGGGCTGTCTCTTGTTTTTCCCTGGTCTGTGTGGGAGTGCTGGTGGCTGGCCCCTCTGGCCCTTGTGCTGGATTTATGGCTCGGCGACCCTGCTTTGCCCTGGCGGCATCCTGTCTGCCTTGTGGGCAAATTGCTGGACTGGCTGGAGCGCCCCGCGCGGCGTTTTATGCTGGCGGCAGGAACCGGGCGTGAACGTGGCAGGGGAAGACTGGCCGGAGCAGCTGCCCTGCTGGCGCTCATTGCCTGCACGGGATTCGCTGTCTGGGCTGCGGTGTCTTTACCGTTATTGGGTTTGCTGGCGGCCATTTATCTGGCCTGGGCCGGGCTGGCAATGGGCAGTCTGCTGCAAACGGGCCAGCTGGTACTGGAAAGGGTGGAGCACGCGCCGGAAACCGGAGCCCGCGAAGCGCTTTCGTGGCTGGTAAGCCGCGACACCAGTGTTATGGATCGGCCCCTCATGCGCAAAACGCTGGCCGACACGCTTTCTGAAAATCTTACGGATGCCTTTACCGCGCCGTTTTTTTGGCTGCTGGTGGGCGGCCCGGTGGCCCTCTGGTGCTACAAGGCCGTGAGTACCACGGATTCCATGTGGGGCTACATGACGGAAAAGTGGCGCTGGCTCGGTTGGGCCGGGGCGCGGTCCGACGATGTTCTGGCTTTTGTGCCCGCCCGGCTGGCGGCGTTGAGCGCGGGGCTGGTTCATGTTCTTTTTCTGGTACGGCAAAATTTTGAAGCTGAATGCCGGGCTGGCAGGCACGGTAGTTCTGGCGCGCTGTTCAAGCGCTGGCCCCTAGCAAGAAGTCTGGTGCGCAGTTTGGGGCACTATTTATCGCAGAACCGGGCGTGCCGCCCCAAGAGTGACACTGCACATGACGGAGCCTGTGGTACGGGCCACAGCACGGGTTGTAGCGCTGGCCAATCTCAAAATTGCGGCCCGTCATTGTCTGCAACAACATTGGCCACTGCGTATTTGCCCGGCCGTTGGGATGGCAGCTGGCCCGGGCTGGCTGTGGTGGCCCGGCAGGCTGCGGGCATGCCCAGCCCCAATTCCGGCTGGCCCATGACGGCCTGCGCATGGTTGTGCGGAGCGCGCATGGCCGGGCCTTCAGTGTATTTTGGAGAACTGGTGAACAAACCCTGGCTGGGGCCGCCCCCGCAAGGGGGAGAGCATACTGCTTCGCTGGCCGTGTGGGACGCCCCGCGCCTGCTGGCCTTGTGCGCTCTGTTGCGGCAAAGTGCGCTTTACGGCGGCTTGGCCCTGTGGCTTCTGGCTCTTGTGTGTCTTTTTATTTTCTGAGGCTTTGCTCATGCTTATGATCGTTCTGTATTTTGTGTCCTTGCTGGTGGGTTTTCTGGTAGGCATAACCGGGGTTGGGGGCATCCTTATTCCTCCGGCGCTTATCCTGCTCAGCGGGCAGGAAACGCACATGGCTATGGGCACGGCCCTGGCTTCTTTTTTGCCTGTGGGGCTGGTGGGAACGGTCATGTACCGCCGCTTGGGGCATATCGACTGGCACAAGGCGCTGCCCTTTATGGCAGGCAGTCTGGCAGCCTGGCCCGGAGCCCTGCTCAACGCCATACTGCCCGCCGGACCTCTGGTGGCCTTGCTGGCCTGTATTATCATCTTCGCCGGGCTGTGCGCCCTGCGCCCCCCCAAGCCGGGAAGCGGCAGCGTGTTCTGGCAGAGCGGCAAGGGTTTTTTCTGCATCGGAGCCGTGACGGCTTTGCTGGCAGGCCTGACGGGCGCGGGCGGGCCAGTGGTGTCCATTCCCTGGATGATCATCGCCGGGGTTTCGCCAATGACTGCAGTGGGGCTTGCCATGCCCTATCAGGTGACCACGGCTCTTTTTGGTACCATTGGCAACGTGGCTGACGGCCATGTGGACTTTGCCATACTGCCCTACATTTGCCTCATGGCCCTTGTGGGACTTTTTGCCGGGGTTGCCGTGGCTAAACGCATTCCCACGGGAGTGCTGCGCAAGCTTATTGGCGGCCTGTGCTGCGGCCTTGGGCTGTTTTTGCTCTTGCGCCTGATACTCAGTTGACGTAGGAAAAATTATGAATATAGCCGCCATATTCATTCGCCGCCCCGTAGCCACGGTGCTGCTTATGCTCGGCATGCTTTTTTTCGGCATGACGGGCTACAAAAATTTGCCCGTCAACCATCTGCCCAATGTGGATTTTCCCACCATTCAGGTCATGGCCGACCTGGCAGGAGCTGACCCGGAAACAATGGCGGCATCCGTGGCCACCCCGCTGGAAAAGGAATTTTTCACCATTGCGGGCATTGATTCCATTTCTTCGGTCAACTCCACAGGCCGAACCCGCGTTACCATTCAGTTTGCCCTTGACCGCAATATCGATGCGGCGGCTCTGGACGTGCAATCGGCCATTGGCCTTGCCCAGCGGCGCATGCCCTCCAGCATGACCACGCCGCCCAGCTTCCGCAAGGTCAATCCGGCTGACATGCCCATCCTGTACTTGCGTGTGTCGTCCTCGACCCTGCCGCTATACGCCCTTAATGAATATGCCGACACCCTTATAGGCCAAAGGCTCTCAATGGTGGACGGCGTGGCGCAGGTGGTGGTGTACGGGCAGAAAAAATACGCCGTGCGCGTACAGCTTGACCCGGACGAAATGGCCTCACGCGGTCTGGGCATTGACGAAGTGGCCGACGCCGTGGCCGCCGCCAACAGCATGCTGCCCACAGGCGCGCTGGAAGGCGCGCAAAGGGCCAGCGCCATCAAGTCTTCCGGGCAATTGCTGAATGCCCGCGCCTTTCAGGATACAGTAGTGGCCTACCGCAACGGCGCGCCCGTGCGTCTGAGCGATCTTGGTCAGGTGGTAGACAGCGTCAAGCAGGACAAGCAGATCACCTGGGGCAACGGCGGCGCACCAAGCATTACCCTTGCCGTGGAGCGCCAGCCCGGCACCAATACCGTGCAGGTGGTAGACGCCATCCGCGCGCTGCTGCCGGGTCTTGAGCGCCAGTTGCCGCCTTCTGTATCGCTGGAAGTTTTTTACGATCGTTCAGAGTCCATCCGCCATTCTGTGGCGGATGTTAAGTTTACGCTGGTGCTCACGGTTTTTCTGGTGGTGCTTGTCATCTTCATTTTTCTGCGCAATCTGCCCGCCACCATTATTCCCAGCCTCGCCCTGCCAATGTCGGTCATATCCACCTTTGCCATTATGGCTGTGCTTGGCTACAGCCTGGACAATCTTTCGCTTATGGCCCTCACTCTGGCCGTGGGTTTTGTTGTGGACGATGCCATCGTCATGCTGGAGAATATCGTGCGCCATCAGGAGATGGGCAAGGACCCGCTCACTGCGGCCTACGACGGTTCGGCGGAAATTGGCTTCACCATTGTGTCCATGACGATTTCTCTGGCGGCGGTGTTTATTCCCGTGCTTTTTATGGGCGGCATTGTGGGGCGCTTGTTCAGGGAATTTGCCGTGGTCATCATCACGGCCATTCTGGCTTCGGGCGTGGTGTCGCTTACGCTTACGCCTATGCTCTGCGCGTACTTTCTCAAGGCGCAAGGAGCGCACAAGGCTGGCCGCAGTGCCGGGCAGGGGTTGTACGGATGGCTTGAGCGCGGCTTTGACCGTCTTAATATTCTCTATGCCCGTTCTTTGGACGTGGTGCTGCGCCATCGCCTGAAAACCCTCGCGGCTTCTCTGGTTTTGCTGGCGCTTACGGTCTGGCTTGGCATGGCCATGCCCAAGGGCTTTCTGCCTGTGGAGGATCTGGGCATGCTGGTGGCCAGCACCGAGGCAGAGCAGGGCGTGTCCTACGACGGCATGGTCAGCGCGCAGCACAGCCTTGACCCCCTGCTGGAGAAAAATCCTCATCTGGCCATGTACAATTCCATCGTGGGTATTGTTGGCGGCAGCCCGAGCATGAATAACGGCATTTTGCTTATGCCCCTCAAGCCCCACGACCAAAGGCCCGGCATTGAAGAAGTGGCGGAACAGCTGCGGCGTGAACTCAATATTTCGCCTTCCATGCGGGTTTTTGTGCGTGTACCCCCGGCCATCAATCTGGGGGGCCGTTCGTCCAAGGCGTTGTATCAGTACACGCTTTCCGGGCCAGATATGGAAGCCTTGTACGACAGCGCCCAGGAAATAGAAAACGCCCTGCGTGCCCTGCCGCAGGTACAGGACGTGAACAGCGATCTGCAACTGAAAAATCCCGAACTGCGCGTTACCATTGACCGTAACCGCGCGGCGGCGCTGGGCGTCAGCCCGCACCAGATTGATTTGGCACTTCAATCGGCCTACGGCTCGCGCGAAATATCCACCATCTACGCGCCCACCAACGACTATACGGTTTTTGTGGAATTGCAGAAAAAGTTTCAGCAAGACAGTTCAGCCCTGTCGCGTCTGTACGTGCGCGCTGCGGACGGCAACCTTGTGCCCCTGGACACCCTTGTCAAAATGGAGCCGGGCGTAGGCCCCATTGCCGTGAACCACAACGGTCAGTTTCCTTCGGTGACCATTTCCTACAACCTGCGGCCCGGCGTGTCGCTGGGGCAGGGCGTTGCCGCAGTTGAGGCCGCCGCGCAGCCTCTATTGCCCGACACCGTGAGCGCCGAATCCCAGGGCACGGCCCAGGCGTTTCAAAGTTCGCTGACGGGCATGGGCTGGCTGCTGGTGTTGGCCATTGTGGTTATCTATCTGGTGCTGGGTATCTTGTATGAGAGCTTCATTCACCCGCTGACCATTCTTTCCGGCCTGCCTTCGGCGGGCTTTGGCGCGCTGGCGACGCTCTGGCTGTTTGGCATGGACCTGAACCTCTATGGCTTTGTAGGCGTAATCATGCTGCTGGGCATCGTGAAGAAAAACGCCATCATGATGTTGGACTTCGCCCTTGAGGCGCAACGGCATGACCCTGCTATGGAGCCGCTGGAGGCCATCACGCGCGGCTGTCATGTGCGCTTCCGGCCCATCATGATGACGACTGTGGCGGCGCTTATGGGCGCTCTGCCCATCGCCATCGGCGTTGGCGCGGGGGCGGAGGCCCGGCGGCCTCTGGGCATGGCCGTGGTTGGCGGCCTGTGTTTTTCGCAGATAGTGACACTCTACATTACGCCCGTTTACTATTACTATATGGAAAAGCTCTCGCGCGACCTGGGCAAACGCTGGGGTGGACGATTCCACAAATCCGCAGGACCAGGCGGAGAGGGCAGCGGCACTGGAACCGTTGCGGGCGGTGACGCACCGCATGGCGAGTCTGTGTAAGCCGCAAAGGAAGATGGTTCCGGGCTTGCCGTAACCCCGCGAAGCGGGTACGCACTCAGACCAAACAAGGCATTTTGACGTTGAGGATAGTATCTTCAACGGGTTCAGCGCGTGCTGTACTCTTTACAGCGCTAGAGCATTTATCCATACGTTGGCTTGTCACAGGCATGCGCGCTGCCTCCAAACTTTGGCGGGCATGCCAATTCGGAGATTCAATGATTTCACAAGATATGTCCTCGCCCCTTGAGGCCCCTGTTTGCCGGCGTTGCGGCATGTGCTGTCTGCGCGGCGGGCCCACCCTTATGGTGGAAGACACACCGCGCCTTGTGGGCGGCGCTTTGACGCTGGAAAGTCTGGTTTGCCTGAGAGTGGGCGAATGGGCGCGTGACGACGCGCGTGGTGAACTGCGCCCTTTGGAAAAAGAACACATCAAGGTGGCTGGCCTCGGCGGGCAGGCGCACCCCTGGCGCTGCCGCTATTATCGCGACGGGTCGGGCTGTGCCATTTATGCCCAGCGCCCGGTTCAGTGTTCGGCGCTTTTCTGTATGGACACGGCCCCGCTGGAAACCCTGCTGGGCAGTGAACCCTTGCTGGACCGGGCCGGAGCCCTCAAAGCCCTGGCCGGGGAAGCGCAATTGCCCGGTTTTCCTGATCTCAATGCGGGAACGCACGCGCTTTTGCCCGATCTGATGGCCGCTCACGAAGAACAAAGTCCCGTGACTCCGGTGCTTGAAGCCGCCGCCCGTCTTGGTTTCACCCCGCGCGGCACGCAAGGGCACGGCGAGGGGGTGGAAGAAGGTGAAGAACGGCAGGGCTTGCTGGGTGATTTGAGCGAGGCCGTGCGTGCAGACGCAGCCTTTCGCCAACTTTGCGTAGAGCGTGCTGGCGTGCCTGCTGCCTTGCTGCCCTTTCTTCTGGGCCGCCCGTTGCAGGACCTGCTGGCCGAAGTGGGGCTGCGCCCCACATCGTCTGCCACTGGCGAAAATTGAGGGCAGGCACGCGGTTGACAGAAGGCCACACCAGCCATAGTTTAAGTAAATTACAATATTCACAGCCCGCGTGCGGGTTAAACGAAGGACGCATCATGCCACTGTGCAGCATTGAGGAAGCCATTGCCGATATCAGGCAGGGCAAGATGATCATTCTTGTGGACGACGAAGGTCGGGAGAATGAAGGCGACCTGACTATGGCCGCCGAGTTTGTGACCCCCGAGGCCATCAATTTCATGGCCAAGTACGGGCGTGGCCTTATCTGCCTGCCAATGGCGCCAGAATTCATTGACCGTCTTGATTTGCCCCTGATGACGCAACGCAACGGCTCACGCTTCGGCACCAACTTCACCATATCCATTGAAGCCCGCGAGGGCGTTACCACGGGTATTTCCGCTGCTGACCGCGCCACTACCATTCTGGCGGCAGTAGCTGACAACGTGCGCTCTGAAGATCTCGTGACGCCAGGGCACGTCTTTCCCCTGCGCGCCAGAGCGGGCGGCGTGCTTTCACGCGCCGGGCAGACCGAAGGCGGCGTGGATCTTTCAAAAATGGCAGGCCTCAAGCCCGCCTCGGTTATTTGCGAGATCATGCGTGATGACGGCACTATGGCGCGCATGCCCGATCTGGAAATCTTTGCCCAGGAGCATGGCCTCAAGATAGCGGCTGTCAAGGATATCATCCGTCACCGCCTGAATCGCGGCCAGGTTTCTGTGCGCAATGTGGACAAGGCGCATCTGCCCACCAGATTCGGCGACTTCACCGTGTATGCCTATGAGAGCGAAACGGATCAGGGCACGCATCTGGCCCTGGTCAAGGGTGATCTTACCGGGCCGGAACCGGTGCTCACGCGCGTGCACAGCGAATGCCTCACGGGCGACGCTCTTGGTTCCTTGCGTTGCGACTGCGGCGGTCAGCTTGGCGCGGCACTGCGCCAGATTGAAAAAGAAGGGCGCGGCGCACTGCTTTACATGCGTCAGGAGGGGCGCGGCATTGGCCTTGCCAATAAAATTCGCGCTTACGCCTTGCAGGACCAGGGTTACGATACCGTTGAAGCCAACCGCAAACTGGGCTTCCCCCCGGATTTGCGTGACTACGGCACTGGCGCGCAGATGCTGGTAGACCTCGGCATTCACAAAATACGGCTTCTGACCAACAACCCCAAGAAGATCGTGGGCCTCTCCGGCTATGGCATCGAAATTGTCGAGCGCGTGCCCATCGAGATGGAAGCCTGCCCTGAAAATGAAAACTACCTGCGCACCAAGAAAGAAAAAATGGAGCATATGCTGCATTGTTCTTGCAGCCACTAGGCAGTGACCAGGGTATTTTACGCATAAAATACCCCTGGTTGCAGCTGCCTGGAGACACAGTGCTTGCGCTCTTTAGGCTTGTCACAAACGGAATAACTGTGCGTTTTCAGGAGGCTCTTTAATCAGTGCTTGCTTAGATAAACGCCGCTCCGGCGCGTGCCGGGGATTGCTGTATTGAAAATTGCCCCGGCGGGCTCAGTTCCGCCGGGAACAAAATTTTATGGCGTCATTGTGGAGGATTGCCTTTCAAATAACAGGCTCGGCTTTTCTTGCGACACGGTGCCATGCCGCGATCGGACAGCGGCTGGCGGCGGCATGAATGCCTGGCCCCGGACCTCAGGAGAAATGCATGACCGTAAAAGAAAAAATTGTGGATCAGGGCGCATTGCTGTGGAAGTTTTTGGGCTTTTTTCAGCCGCCCCTGCTGCGTTGTATTCATGCCAGCGTCATCGTGCTGGTACTTCTGCAATTTTTGCTCAGTACGGTCATGGTCGTGATGCCTTACGGCCCCTCGCCCCTGGCCTGGATTCATATTATCCTAGGTATGTTTTTGTGTGTTTTTGGTGTTGCCCTTGTGGGGCTCAGTATCAAAAACCGTGGCCTGCGCAATTTCTTTCCCTATCTTTGGGGCGACACTGACCAACTGCTCAAGGATATACGAGTCGCTGCGCAGTTCAAAGTCGTCGGCCCCCGGCCCAAGGGCTTGCCCGCATGTGTGCAGGGGCTTGGCATGTGTGTCTTGCTGCTGGCTATTTTTTCAGGCCTGTGGTGGTTTGATGACTGGAGTAACGACCGCTCTGTTTTGACCGCTTTCAGCGTGCATAAATTCTTTGTGTGGGCTGTGGCGCTGTATGTGCTTGGGCACGGCGGCATGGCTCTGACTCATTTTGCCATATGGCAAAAAAAGACCGCACCCAAGAAATAAAGCTCTCATCCTGAAAAACTCTGGCGGCTGCGCGGGCAACTGCTCGCCGTGGCGGCGTAAACACATAGCGTTTACGCGATGAAAATGCACCTGACGTGCATTGTGTCTCGGGATGTGCATTCAACGTAGTTTTGATCTCAGCCGTGCCGTGACGCAATGAATTTCTCGTTATATCGGATAGGCTCGGTGCGGAATTAACTGGCCAGAGTTAGCGAAAAGACGCTCGTGGCGGCACTGCATAGCTGGTCTGTGCCACGCGACAGAGCAGGTTCGACACCTGCACCGCAAGTTTTTACAGCAGCAAAACCTCCGGGGTAGCCTCAACAAGGCTGCTTCGGAGGTTTTGCCGTTTCAAGCCTTTTGCAACTGAAAGGCCATGCGTCTTACGAGGGAATGCACTGGAAAATGCCAGTCGTCCATTCCCTTGAGAGTTCGGCCAGTTATGCAAATTGGGGGCTTAATGTGCGGTGCGCAGTGAAAATGCGTGGCAAAAGAGATTGCAGTGTAAAAGCGCCTTGTTATCACGAGCGCCGTTTCAGTTATTTATGTGTCGTATTTATTCTTTTATTTTAATCGAATATCGTTGAAGTAGTGCGCGGCATAGAAGGCTTGTTTCCCATGATATGACAGGAGGCTCATCTGGTGACGGCACTGCCTGATATGGCCCAGAGTTCGCTCTTGAACGTTCGCAAGCCTCCAGGGCGGGCTTGTCAGGCTTGACGAATACAACGCCCAGAGGATGCAGCTGCGGTCTGTTTCGCTTGTATGGCAGGACGGGCAGGGCAGTGGCTGCCAAGGTTGTTTTGTCTGCCATGCCGCAAGTATTATTTATAAGTGGGCTACTGCCCCTTGCCCGCGGGCTGCAACAGCGAATTCAGCGTGTACGTTTGCTCATGTTCCGGTTTGCCCTCTTCAAGCAGGCGC